>CAYNFB010000174.1:0-2578 GCA_964396355.1 uncultured Leptospirales bacterium
AACTATATTAAATTATAAATAAAAAATTTTTAATTAATTATGGAGGAATCATGAAGCTGGTAAAGTTGATAAACGATATAAGTAAAAAGCAAAGACTTATGCTCTTCATCGCATCTATGCTTCTCGTCGTTATTGGGGGATTGGGAGGAATTGCATATTATACCTCATCCAATGCTCTGGAAAATGCAGCAGAAAACAGTCTTACTGAACTTGCCTCACAGGCTGTAAATGTCGTGGTAAAGGGGACTCAGGTCAATACAGCCACCATGGAGGCCATTGCCGCAGGCAGGATGATGAATGCAGGCGTACCTTTTGCCGAAAAAGCCAATTTTCTGAAGAGTGAGGCAGAGAGAACGGGGTATGAGGTTATAACCGAAATCGAACTCGACGGCAGAGCTAGATTTCTCGACGGCAAGGTGCTTGATCTTGCAGACCGGGAGTATTTCAGGAAAGCAAGAGAAGGCAAATCTAATGTTTCGGATGTTCTCATAAGCCGCAGTACAGGAAAGCCGGTCGTAATTATTGCTGTACCTGTAATCAGGAATGGAAAAGTCATATCTGTCATCTACGGCAGACGGGACGGTAATGAACTTTCAAGAATAAGCAACGAGGTGAAGTTCGGGAAAGAGGGCTATGCATATATGATAAACAAAAAAGGTGTGATAGTCGCTCATAAAAACAATGACTTTGTTTTGAACCAGAGAAACTTCATAGAAGAATCAAAGAAGAACAGGGATTTTGAATCCCTTGCTGTTGTGCTGAAAAAAATGACAGGCGGGCAGCCTGGATTCGGGGCATATGAGTTTATGGGGAGAACCATATACATGGGCTATTCACCTGTAAAGGGCACAGAGTGGAGTCTCGCAATTGCCGCACCCAAGGATGAGGTGATGGCTCAGCTTGTTATGCTTGAGAGGGGCATTGGGTTTGCGGCTGTGGTTTTTGTAATATTTGGAGTAATTATCGCATATTTTACAGGGATTCAGATTGCAAGGCCTATTGAAGTTTCAGTGAGCCATGCTGCAGTCCTTGCAGAAGGTGATTTTACCAGGGATTTCCCTGAGAGATATTTAAGCAGGAAGGATGAGATTGGTGAACTGGGCAGGGCTTTTCAGAATATAACTGATAATCTGAAAAAAATGATCACAAATGTTTCAGTTACTTCTGAAAATCTCAGTCAGGCTATTGACCAGATCAGCAGCGGGAACATGAATCTTTCACAGAGGACAACAGAACAGGCATCTGCTCTTGAGGAGATTGTCGCTACCATTGAGGAGAGCAGCGCCACGGTTGACAAGAATGCCGAAAATTCCAAATCAGCTCAGATTCTGACTCAGGAGAATGTTAAAAAATCGGGCGAGGGAAGCCAGCAGGCCGTGGTTGCTATTGATTCAATAAATGAGATCAACGAGTCAAGCAAGAAGATTGCCGAGATCATAACTGTTATAAACAACATTGCCTTTCAGACCAACCTTCTGGCTCTCAATGCTGCAGTTGAGGCGGCTCGTGCTGGTGATCAGGGGAGAGGATTTGCCGTGGTTGCCGGAGAGGTGAGAAATCTAGCCCAGAGATCGGGAGAGGCAGCCAAAGAGATAGAAAAGCTGATCCGAGAATCGGTTGAGAAAGTCGGGAAGGGAACGGAAATTGTAATCGGCACAGGGGAGACTCTCAAGGAGATAGCTGATTCTGCTAAGGAAAATGCATCCCTCATCGAGGAGATTGCCGTTGCCAGTGAAGAACAGCGCACCGGAATGGATCAGATCAGCAAGGCTATAGTTGAACTTGATACTATGACTCAGCAGAATTCGGCCCTTGTAGAGGAAACAGCTTCAGCAAGTGAAGAAATGGCAAACCAGTCTCAGGAGATGCTGGCACTGATCAAACAGTTTAAGATAGGCGATACTGGAAAAAAGTTAATAAACAGGCAGTCTATAAAAAGCCCTATCATCAATCTGTTAAAGACCTTCCTGAAAAGGATACCGGCATAAGCAGCGGTGAGAAAAAAAGCACACACAAATCTCTCAAAGAAGAAGGTTTTGAGGAATTTTAAATTTTTTTCATAATAATTTGATAATTCAGGAATTTTTGAATATATTAAAAAAAAATGGTTTTTACTAAATAGAATATTTAAAATTTTATATTTTAAATCCGGAAAAGTTTATGATACAAAGAGAGGTCTTATGAAATGGTTCAACAACATGAAGGTGGCTTCAAAGGTTCTTATGGCTTGCGGTATTTTTATAATATTGATAGTCGGTATTTCGGGAAACAGCTATTTTAATCTCAAATCATCAGATGATGTTTTGGACTCATTCTATTCAGATCGGTTTCTTGCTGTAATACATCTGAATGAGATCAAGTCAGATCTTCTGCAGATGAGAATAGATATGGGTGAGCAGATTTCAGCTGTACGAAACAATAATGCTAAGGAATTTGAGAAGAGAGTTGTATCTTTAAAAAATCTGGCTACTGACTACAGAAAAAATCTCGATGCATTTATGTCAACTGAAATGACAGCCCAGGAGAAGAAATTATCTGAAAATTTCAAAATTGAAGCAGCAAAAGCAGCGCAGTCCAG
>CAYNFB010000174.1:2674-8093 GCA_964396355.1 uncultured Leptospirales bacterium
AGGATACAGGGGGGTCCGGGATGTGATAAAGTCTCTGGTAGATCTTCAGGTTGCTGAAGGAGAGCAAATGATCCGCAGTCAGAACGAACAGTCTGCCAGGACAACAAACATCCTTTTGATTGTAGTGATTTTATCTCTTTGTTTAGGATTTCTGATAACTGTTACTCTATCCCGAGCTGTGTCAGGGCCTGTAAGAAAGGGGCTTGAATTTGCCAAATTGCTTGCTGGGGGAGATTTTTCAAAGCGCATTGATCTTGATCAGAATGATGAACTGGGGCAGCTGGGCAGCGCGCTTAACATATCTGCTGATAATCTTGAAAAACTGGTATCGGAAATAATTTTTTCAGCACAGAATCTTGTTAAGGCAGTGGATGAGATAGCCTTGGGGAATGAAAATCTGTCACAAAGGACTTCCGAACAGGCATCATCTCTTGAAGAGATCGCTTCGACAATTGAAGAGACAAATGCAACAACACGGCAGAATGCGGATAATGCCAATGAAGCAAATAATCTGGCAGGAAACTCTGCAGATATGGCACAGGAAGGCGGCATTATAGTTCAGGGAGCAGTTAAGTCTATCGAAGAGATAAACACCTCCAGTAAAAAAATCGAAGAAATAATTACCCTGATAAATGAAATAGCATTCCAGACCAAGCTGCTTGCACTTAATGCAGCAGTAGAGGCTGCCCGTGCTGGTGAACAGGGCAGAGGCTTTGCCGTTGTCGCAGGAGAGGTGCGTAATCTTGCCCAGAGAGCTGGCGAGGCAGCCAAGGAGATCGGTGCTCTTATCAAGGATTCTGTTGAGAAGATTGATGATGCAACAGAGCTCGTAAATAAGAGCGGCGAAGCCTTGAAGGAAATAATCGAGTCGGTAAAACAGGTAAGTGCTATTATATCTGAAATTACTGCATCCAGTGATGAGCAGAGAAGGGGCATTGAACAGATAAATACTGCAATAACAGAAATGGATACAATGACCCAGCAGAACGCAGCACTTGTTGAAGAAACTGCTTCGGCAAGTGAGGAAATGGCAAATCAGGCTCAGGAGCTTCTCGTCATGGTCAACCGTTTTAAATTGAGTGATCAGTTAAAAGCGGGTATTTCAGGGACCAGCAGCAGTAATATCCATCTTCAGGTTAATGACAATAATTATAAGCGTACACTAAAGGGCGAATCCTATTTAGAAAAGGATAAACAGACTGGCGGGAAGCCTGGTGCAAAGTCCAATGATTCTGGAAATCCTGAAGGAATGGAAGGATTTGATGAATTTTGACAGCTCGTGTCCGTAGCATTTAATGACCCGGCAATTACTCTCTGGTATGATACTGTTGAACTCTATGATTTAAACCCATTAGAATACCTCCATGACGTATTCTAACGGGTTTCCTTCTGAACATAATGCAGATAAAATACACCTCACCGGAGAATCTGACTGGATTCTCCGGCCTGCCACAGAATTATGTCTTTTACAGATTGATGAGTCTTACATGAAAAAATCTTGAAATATATAGGGCCATCTGAAATTTTAACCAAAAGTAATCATAAAAAGAAAAAACTTACGAGGTATTATAAATGAAAGTTTCAAAATATCTGCTTCCTACACTGAAGGAGGATCCTTCAGATGCAGTTGTGCTGAGCCACAGGCTGATGATGCGGGCGGGACTGATGAAGAAGGAGTCTGCGGGAATGTATGCCTACCTGCCTCTGGGCCTTAAGGTGCTTCGAAAGGTGACTGAAATTGTGCGTGAGGAAATGGACAGGGCTGGTGCGCTGGAATGTCTCATGCCTGAGCTTACCAATGCAGACTACTGGAAAGAATCGGGCAGGTGGGACACCATGGGGCCAGAGATGTTCAGAATACAGGACAGAAACGGACTTGAGTATTCTCTGGGGCCAACACATGAGGAGGCTTTCACGAATCTTGTCCGTTCGGTGATTTCATCCTACAGGGATTTACCTCTCTGCTTATATCAGATAAATACCAAATTCCGGGATGAAATCAGACCCCGGTTCGGTGTGATAAGAAGTAAGGAATTTATAATGAAAGATGCATACTCCTTTGACGTGGATCAGGAAGGTCTTGATAAATCCTATGACGTAATGGCTCAGGCCTACCGGAGAATATTCGAGAGATGCGGGCTGGAGACAATTCCTGTACAGGCGGATTCCGGCACAATGGGAGGAAGCGCTTCTGAGGAGTTTATGGTTGCATCCGAGGTGGGTGAGGAGGTTCTCCTTCTTTGCCGTGATTGCGACTACAGGGCGAACAGGGAAAAAGCCGGATATAAGAGAGTTGTATCCTCTGATGCACCGGTGATTGAGGAACTCAGTACTGTTGATACTCCGGACATAAAAACAATAGAAGATCTGGCGGAATTCTTTAAATGTGATGAAGACAGATTTTTAAAGAGCATCGTTTACGTAGCAGACGGCAAGCCTCTGATGGTCGTTGTGTCCGGGAGCAGAGAGGTAAATGAGTATAAACTGGCAGCATATCTGGGGGCAGTAGAACTTGATCTTGCCCTGGACTCTGTAGTTGAGGAAGTGACTGGTGCTCCTGTAGGTTTTGCCGGGCCTGTAACAGACCGTGATGTAAGGATTATTTTTGATGAATCTGTGAAGGATATCGTCAATGCAGTTACCAGGTGTAAATCCCGGACGGGACTTTCAGATAAAAGAATCTTCTGATATTACCTCTGCAAGAGAGGGAGACATCTGTACATCATGCGGCGGACATCTCTATGAGAAAAAAGGAATCGAAGTTGGTCATATATTCAAACTCGGTTACAAGTATACTGAGGCAATGAAGGTTAAGGTTCTCGATGAAAAAGGGAAGGCTGTTACACCGATTATGGGATGCTATGGAATTGGTGTTAACAGAACAATCGCCGCAATTGTTGAACAAAATAATGATGCCAGGGGTATTATCTGGCCCAAATCGGTTTCTCCATTTCAGGTACATCTTATAGGAATAGCAAAGAAAGAGGAAGATATCAAGGCAGTTGATGCTGTATATGAGAGCCTTTTGGACGCCGGAATAGACGTGCTCTATGATGACAGAAAAGCCAGTCCGGGATTTAAATTTGCAGATGCAGATCTTATCGGGATACCAGTTCGAATAACAGTGGGAAAAAGCTTTTTTGAAAAAAGAGAGTTCGAATTGAAGAAAAGAAACGAAGAAGAGGTTGTCTCCGTTCCTGAGGCTCAACTATTAGAGGAAATAAGAAAATATCTTTAAAAAAAAGCATAGGTGCAGATTACTGTAATTATTCTGTATTTTATATATGAAATTTTTAATTAAACATATTTCTGTATTGTGTTTATTTTAATAAAATAACACAATTTATATTGACATTTAATTCTGTATCAGCAGATAATGCAAACAACTTTCTTTAACTTTAGTTACCAGAAAAATAAAAAATTAAGGGAGTATCGTAATGAAGATAGTTGTCTGTCTAAAACAGGTTCCGGACATGGAATCAAAGTTTAAGATCGTTGATGACAAAAAAGTGGATGAGTCTCAAATCGCTTTTAAGATCAATGATTTCGATAACTATGCTGTTGAAGCAGCTCTTCAGTTGAAAGAGAAGCTCGGCGGTGAAGTAGTTATTGTATCTGCAGGTCCTGATCGAGCGGCAAAAGACATCAGGCAGGCTTTCGCAATGGGAGCTGACTGGGGAATTCACATTGCCGACCAGGCTATTTTAGATGGTGACAGTTTTGTTATTGCAAGTGCTCTTGCAAAAGCGATCGAAAGTATCGGAGATGTTGATCTCGTTATGACAGGTGTTCAAACTGAAGACCTTCAGGCTGGTGTTACTGGTGTTATGGTAGCAGATTTGATCAATATGCCGCACTGCACAAACGTTGTAAAAATTGACACTGCTGACGGTAAAGCATTCACTCTCAACAGAGAGCTCGAAGGCGGACTCAACGAGGTAATGGAACTCGGTGGTCCTGCTGTACTTACTATTCAATCAGGTATCAATGAGCCAAGATATCCTACCCTTCCTGGAATCATGAAAGCCAAGAAGAAAAAGCTTGATGCAAAAACAGGTGCCGATCTCGGCGTATCTGCTTCATCAAGAACTGAGTTTATCAAGATGTTTGTACCAGTAGCTGATTCTATGGCCGAAATCATCGAAGGCGCACCGGAAGAAGCTGCAGCAACACTTGTTAATAAACTCAAAAATGAAGCAAAAGTGATATAAGGAGGAGGGTCTGATAATGGCAAAACTATTAGTTATTGCAGAACATAGGGATGGTAAGTTAAGTGAAGCTACAATGGAACTTTGTAGAATCGCTAAGGAAGTCGCTCCTGGCCTTGGTCTTGAGCCTGCTGCTGCAGTATTTGCAAAAGACGACAGTCTTGCAAATGAAGTAGCCAAGTATATTCCAGAAGTATTTGCTGTTGCTGATGCAGCTGTTGAAGTTTATACAGCAGATGCATATACACAGGCTGTAAAGGCTGTTGTAGCGGCACAGGATATTAAAGGTGTTTTAATCGCACATACATATGATGGTGTTGACTATGCAGCAAAAGTTGCTATGGCAATGGATGCAGGTATTGTTTCAAACTGTAACAAAGCCGTTGTTGACGGTGGAAAACTTGTTCTTACAAGAAATGTTTACAATGGTAAACTTCAGGAGACAAAGTCTGTTTCAACTGAGAAATTTGTTGTTTCGTTTGAAAAGGGAGCATATGATCCTGCAGAAGCAGGTGCTGCCGGTTCAGTAACAGCGGTTTCTGCAACTTTTGGTGAAATAAGAACTACAGTTAAAGAAGTTATTGAAACATCTAGTGGCGGTGCTGATATTACACAGGCCAAGGTAATTGTTTCCGGCGGAAGGGGACTCAAGGATGCCGACAAGTATAAAGATGTTGTTGTTCCTCTCGCTGAGAAGCTTGGCGGAGAATATGCAGGATCACGTCCTGTAATTGACTCAGGATGGACAGAAGCATCAAGACAGGTTGGACAATCAGGTAAGACTGTAACTCCAGATCTGTATCTTGCTCTCGGAATTTCAGGTGCTGTACAGCACGTTGCCGGAATGAAGGGTTCAAAATGTATCGTTGCAGTAAATAAAGACCCGGAAGCTCCTATTTTCAATATAGCAACTTATGGAATCGTAGCCGATCTCTTTGAAGTTGTTCCTGGTCTTATGAGTAATCTGTAATATAATAAATATTTAATAAAAAAAGAGGGTGCCTGAGGGCTCCCTCTTTTTTTATTAATGTTCAGGCAATAATTTTATTCTTATTGGAGTTAGATATAATATAGTTTAACAGTCAGTCACAGAACGGCATTTTTAAGATAAAAAATAAAAATAAAACGTGAATAGGAAAATGTCTTATGAAATTTAAACTTTTAATTATAACAGTAATCACTGCTGCTGTTACGCCACTTTTTGCAGGCGG
>CAYNFB010000175.1:0-8088 GCA_964396355.1 uncultured Leptospirales bacterium
TGATTCCAGGTTGATTCGCGGGCTTTTATTTAACAGCATTTTTTTCGTGTAGAGATTCTATTTATAATATCCAAGAAAAAAATAACAATACGCTGCTAAAAGTAAGTGTATTCAGCACTGGCAGTGAATTTTGATCGAGAAGGGAGTAATTTTCAGAAGTTTTATTATGATTGATTTTTTTAATGAAGGCTTGTCATTAGCTTCATAGAATTTTTGTACAAATTCATGAAGCCAATGACAAATTTATATGACAGCCATTTCAGACGTTCATCAGAATTTCTCCAATCAACGTCTGTATTGCTATATTAGTTGTCTAGCTTTTCATAGTCGCTTTTACCGTCCTGGAATGTAAATGCCAGATTCGCAGAAACGGGATTGTTTTCTTTTAATTGCGGTTTTGTATATTTAGTAAGTTCACGACGGGCAAGAGCGTCGCATTCAAACTTTGCATCACTTGAAGAAAGCTGAAGAGGGGGAGTTTTTTGAGTCCATGCACTTGGACCTCGGAGATATCCGACAATTCCCATTTCAGAAGCTACCTTACAGAAACGAATCGCACTCACAACAACTCCGCCGGAATTAGGGGAATCCTGTACTGAAAGACGAGCTGTCAGTTCGTAACGAGCTCCACCCCAGCCGAATGCAACCATGTCAATGTTCGCTACTTTATTGTCAGAGTTGACGTAAGCACCGCCCGGTTTTTGAAGAACAGTAAGAGAAGGACCGGCATAAAGTGTCATGGCTTCAATGCCCACACCGCGTACACTATTCTGTCCCTTTAGAACATTCTCTTTTGAAATGTGTTTATCATGCAGACGTTCCTGCTTAGCCATATTAAGAAAGTCAGTATTAGCTGTTCTACCTACGCGGATATGTTCCTGACCCTGTGTAGATCCGCAGGCTTTATTTTCCTGAATATGCTGGGTGATCATCAGTCCGGAATCTATTATTGAACCCTGAAGAATCTCTGAAAGGCGACTGGCTCCGAATGCGCTTCTCATGTCACTTCCAACGATAGTCAGACCTGCATCAATTGCCATTTGTTCAAGCATCATAGCATCTGTTGTTGAAATATATGTGGGAATACAGTTAACAATATGACAACCAGCTTTGATTCCGGCTTCAATATAAAATTTAGATGCTTCACGAGAGCCAACCGGAAGATAGTTAATCATAACATCCACTTTATGCTGTTTCAGTAACTCGACGACCTCTTCGGATGTTTTAGCAGTTTCATCACTGATACGGAATGAAACATCTTCAGGGTAATCGAGCATATGAGGTGCTACTCCATCCATTACCGGACCGGGGTATACAACTGCACCTGATTCAACAACGAGATCAGTTATTTCAGCGACGTGATCCATGGCGCAATTTGGTTTAGCCCGGAGAGCTTCTTTTAGAGGTTTATTAACTTTCCGCTTGTCTATGTCAAATCCGCAAACAAATTTGATGTTGCTTGCCTTATAACCGCCAATATCTTCATACATTAATCCGACAATATCGTCTGATTGTTCAGTATAATATTGGACACCTTCAACTAAACTTTTTGCACATGAACCTGTTCCGACCAGAGCTACTCGTATATCTTTCATATCAACCTATCTGTGTTTAAATTTGTATATTATGGTAAATCTTTTATTAAAATTTCTACTAATCATTTTATCTATAAATACCGCCATGACTTATATAAACAGTGTATTCTTTAAAATTCGCTGCCGGTATTTTAAATGTTATTTTATGAAAAAATCTTATACTAAACATTTGATGTCAATAATTATTTAGTATTAGCCATTTATGTTTTTATGTAGATCAAAATCAAGGGGGATATAGGTTATGTAATTTTTTTTTGAAAAAATAATAGTAATAATATCTCATTCTTTATTCATCACTTCAATAATTTTTAACAAAAAACGGTTAAAACAACATTATGTTCTTTTAAAGTGTCCTCCGTGAAATATTCCATGTCTGAATCATTATTTTCTTTCAGACAGTTCCATCGATATTTTATTCTGCAGAATTGTCAAGAAAACTGAGTATTTACAGTAAAAAATATAATATCGGGCCGGTGCTGTATAGGACTGTTATGCCTTGAAAGCTTTTAAAACTTCAAATTTATTACTCAATACAGGATAGCTAACCGGCTTTATTGAGTTTGTCTTACAGTCCTGTGTCAATGCAATTGACTTACATTACCTGAATGAACCGAGCTGGCACGTGTTTATTTTTACTTTCATGGTTTCGCACACAGCAGTGACTGCTGCTTTGGGTACACTGAACTTTTTTGCAATTTCCCATGCTGCAGCGCATGTAATACGGTCATCAACAACTGCAGAGCGGATTGCCGACTCCATCTCAGGGTTAACATTTTCTGGTATATCCGGTATATTTGTTTTTGATTCGTAACCAAAGAGTCCGAGCTGACATTTATTTATCCGAAATTCAAGCAGGTCAATGGCAGCCCCTACTTCAGAAGGTGAAACTTTAAGCTTTACCGCTGCCCCGTGGGCCTGGGCGCATGATATTTTATTTTCAACGGCTCGCTGTCTTAATTCTGATGCTATAGTTTTATTTAACTCTGTATCCGGTCTTTTTGCAGCATAATGTCCTGCATCTTCATGTGTCATAAATTTTACCTTAAACCTGTTAATAGAAATTTATAAAAAGCTACGCCTTATGCCAGCCTTTCTGAGGCATTGAATCAAAACACGAGGGTTTTGCATTTTCCCATTTCCCCTCAGGTGTTATCTCCCATTTCGTATAATAATTCAAAGGTGATGCTGATTTGTCAATGCGATAGCCGTCTGGATGAAAACCTTTTTGAATATCTTCTGCAGCAAATGTCTCTTCCATCTTTACCTCCTGTTTATTTTGACCGGATTTAATCCCGGTATTCATCTGATTATAATTATACATCCATACGATATTGTCTCTTTATTTATCGGAATAAACAACTCTTATGAAAAAATCAGCACCAATGCTGCTGTTGCTGTACCGCAGCACAGTTCCGTTTTCTATTTCTCCGGGGAGATTGATCTTATGCATCTCTTTCTGCCCGCCTTTATCAATGCCTATATTGATTGCAGCTCCTGCAAGAGCCTCTTTCCGGGTGAGGGCAATTTCATGGATTTCAAAATTTGAACCTGCCCGCTGCCGGCCGCCGCATCCGCGTTTTCTGCCGCACCCCATCCCTCCGCTCTGCATACCTCCCCGGGAGCCGAAGATATTGCTGAAATTGTCACTTCCTGTTCTGTCGTAGATCGCTTTTTTCTGAGGATCGCCGAGAACTTCATAGGCTTTGCTTATATTTTTGAAATTTTCCTCTGATTCTATGTCTCCCGGGTTTTTATCGGGATGAAAGCGATGGGCAAGTACTCTGAAGGATTTTTTAATATCTTCTTCCGATGCATCTCTGGGAATATTCAGTATGTTGTAATAGTCAGCGGCAGTATTATTCATTATATTACACCTTTGCAGAGCGCAGATTCAGTATTTCTCTGCAGAAATATTAACACTGACTGAAAGCATTTTTCCGCTGGTCTGCTGAAATCTGAAACATTGGCATACTCTGCTGTTGATCAATATGTAAAATGATCAGCCGGGACTGTCAACAAATGTTGAAAAAAAATTTTAATTGTTAGAATAAATGAATTAATTTCAGAAAAAGCCGGAAGTAGTTTTATAGTGAGGTATTTATAAGAAACAATACACTGTCTGTTTTCAATGCCGATTGTTTTATTCGGCTGAAGTGGAGACAATGATGTAAAGAATCAACTGCCATCTGGCGGACCAGGAGTATTATGAGGCGGCATGAACTGTTATAAAAGCAGATCTGTAAAAAGCTGCAAGCTCTTATCTGGTGTTATTGTAAAAAGCGCCGGGTTCCGTGCAAAATCGGAAATCGACTACTCTAAAATCTGGAATACAGGTTCTGTGTTTTTCGCCGGGAAAAATAAAACTGGCAGGAAGCAATATTAACAGGGTGTTCTTTGGTGAAGACGGATTTAAAACTAAGATGGTATCGGTGAAGCAGGTCAGAGGAGGCAAAGAAGTGAAATCTGCTGAAGTATCAGGCAGATTCGGGCAAAGTCATACTTAATAAAAGGATTGACTTTTTGTGTTTTCCTATGACAATCAAAATTACGTTTTGATGCAGAACTAAACAGTGAAGGTTTATTGGTTATGCCTAAAAGTAAAAACGCAGATTACCAGCAATACAAACCTGAAATTATCAATAAAATGCTTAACTTTGCAAGAGTTCTGTCCTACTCTCTTTCCCCTGCAGGTGAAATACTAAGCCTGAATGAATACGTTATAAGTGAAACCGGCTATAGTGAAGATGATCTTATGGGACGTAATTTCTGGAATTTTGTGCCTCGTGATTATAAAAAAGGAGTAATAGATTTTTATCTGAATCAGCTTCGCGGTAAAACAGAATTCACTGTCAATGAATTCCCGATTATTTCCAAAACAGGAGAATATATATGGATGCAGCAGGAGGTCTGCGCCAGGTTTGATGAAACAGGAGAGGTCTCGGGCTACGATATATTCGGTACTGTAATTACAGAAAGGAAAAAAACTGAGCTTGAGTTATATGAAATAGTTGATAAACATCGGCGGCTAATGAGGGAAATTCCTGATGGATATTACCGTCTTGATCTAAAGGGAAACCTTCTTGAGTATAATGAATCCCTTCTGAATCTCATCGGTTATGATGAATTCACCATAAATGGAATGAACTACAGACTGCTTTCCTCTGATGATGAAACAGCCGAATTTACCAGAAAAGCTTTCAATTCTGTTTTTAGATCAAAAAACAGAATTAAGGAATTGGAGTGGGAGCTTGTCAGGGGTGACGGCGATACTATTTATGTTTCCACATCCATTTCTCCGGTTATTGACAGAGCAACGGGGGAGGTCGCCGGTTTCGAGGGTATACTGAGAGATATTACTGAACGTATAAACGAATTGAAGCAGATGACAAATCTGGCAACCAGGGATATGCTCACCGGTCTTTATAATCGTTTCTGGTTTATCGAATTTGTAAAAAAAAGTTTAGCCCTGGGATTTCGTGAAAAAAAGGGAGCGGCTGCCGTCCTTTTTATCGACGGTAATGACTTTAAGGAGATAAATGATAGTCTGGGCCACGAAGAAGGCGACAAAATGCTGAAGAAAATATCCAGGGCTATCATCAGGTCAGTGAGAGCCACTGATGTAGTTTCAAGATACGGAGGTGATGAATTCTGCATCTATCTTTCTGAGATAGAATATAATGTGGAGAAAATAGTTAAAAAAATAATCTCTAATATTGAAAAAATCCCCTACATGGTATCCATAGGATGTCAGACAATAGATTTTAATAGTGATATGTGCCACAATATAAACAGCTATTATGACGGGATTTTAAACAAAGCGGATGATAACCTCTATTGCGTAAAGGACGCAGTAAGGGACCTGAAAAAAGAGGTCCCTTACAACAATGTTATTCTTGAGATAACTTCCTCAGCATATAAAATTGATACAGACGGGACTGTAATTTATCCCGGTTAATAATTTCGTAAAAAGTCATGCAGTTCTCTCTTTCAATTTTTTGTTCAGCACATCTCTTACCAGATCAGCATCAGGTTTAAGTATTGCCGGTTCATTCGCGTATTTTGAATTCACTCCAGCCAGATTTTTCTCGTGGTATCCCACTTTGAATTCAGAAAATTTCAGCCCGTGTGCGGTTGATATAACCACGACTCTGTCTGTTTTTGATATTTTTTGTTTTTCTATGAGCTTGATCAGGGCTGCCAGGGCAACTCCGGTGTGGGGGCAGCAGTACATCCCTGTTCTGTCTGCAAGGGCGGCAGCATCAGCAAGTTCATCCTCGCTGGCCTGTTCTACTATTCCGTCAAATTCCTTGAGAACTTTTATTGCCTTCTGTACAGAAACAGGATCTCCAATCTGTATTGCCGAGGCTAGTGTTGTCTTTGGAGTGAGCGGACTGAAGTCTTCAAAACCGTTGAGGTATGACTGGTATAGAGGATTGGCATTCTCCGCCTGTGCAAGCACCAGTTGCGGTTTTTTGTCTATCATCCCCAGTTCATACATCATATTGAAGCCGTTACCCAGGGCTGAAACATTTCCGAGATTTCCTCCGGGAATTATTACTACATCGGGAACCTCCCAGTTGAACTGCTGAACAATTTCAACAGAGATGGTCTTCTGTCCTTCTAGCCGCAGGGAGTTCATGGAGTTTGCAAGATATATGCTGTTGTCTTTAGTTATTTCCTGTACGATCTTCATGCATCCGTCAAAGTCGGTATCCATGGATATTACTATTGCATCGTTTGACATGGGCTGGACGAGCTGTGCTGTGGATATCTTATTTCGCGGGAGAAAGACAATTGACGGTATGCCTGCGTACGCCGCATAGGCAGAGAGGGCAGCTGATGTATCTCCTGTTGAGGCGCATGCAACGGCTTTTATATCCTGTCCTCTGTGTATCATCTCATTTACCATGGAGACCAGTACTGTCATGCCCAGATCCTTAAATGATCCGGTGTGGCTGTTTCCGCACATTTTAATCCACAGGTTATCCATACCGAACATTGCGCCGAATCTTTTTGCCCAGAAAAGGTTTGTGTTCCCCTCAAACATTGATACAACATTGTCATTGTCTATCTCGGGCAGAACCCATTCTTTCTTGCCCCAAACTCCGCTTCCGTAGGGCCATGATGTTGTGGCATTTCTTTCTGTGAAGAGTCTCTTCCACTGTTCTCCTGTTCTCTCTTTGAGTTTGTCCATGTCATGATGACCTTCCAGGAGGCCTGCGCATTTTTTACATCTGTATACTATCTCATCCAGAGGATAGCTCTCATCGCAGCCTGCAATACACCTGAATTGTGCTTTATAACTACTCATCGTTTATCCCCCTGTTGAAAATCTTCTACCCTAATGAAGGTAACCTTATCCTGAACAAAATCAAATTCTTCAATTTTGCTGATGCAGTTGAGCATATTTTTTTCATTAGCCTCATGTGTTACAATTATGAGAGGCACGTATTTTTCAGTTATTTCTTTCTGTATGACAGAAGCTATTGATATTCCGAATTTACCGATAACTCCTGAAATTTGAGACAGTATTCCCGGGCAGTCCTCAGTATGAAGTCTCAGGTAGTATCTAGATACTCTTTCATCGGGAAGCATTATCCGCGCCTTGCCGGTGAATTTCCCGGGGTAGATATTCTTATTGGACAGCTGAACAATGTCGCTTATAACGGCAGATGCTGTGGGCAGACTGCCTGCTCCTTTGCCGTTGAGGATGACAGCATCGGTCATATCACCGTCAAACATTACTGAATTGAATTCATTTCTCACTGAAGCCATAGGATGGTTCTTTGGAATCATTGTGGGGTGAACCCTTACATCCATTGTCCCCTTTGTGTACTTTGCAATTCCAAGGAGTTTTATAACATAGCCCATATCTCTTGCATATGTAATATCAAGGGGGCTTATAGATGTGATTCCTTCTATAGGGATGGAGTTAAAATCAATGGACTTTCCGTAGGAGAGCATTGCAAGGAGAGAAATTTTATGGCCCGCATCTATGCCTTCCACATCGAAGGTCGGGTCGGCCTCTGCAAATCCTTTTTCCTGGGCATCTTTCAGCGCCTGGTCAAAGGGAATACCCTCGTCTTCCATTTTTGTTAGAATGTAATTGGTCGTTCCATTCAGTATTCCCAGGATTGAATTTATGTAGTTCCCCACCAGTCCTTTTCTCAGGCCCAGTATGCATGGGATGCCTCCGCCAACTGCGGCCTCGAAGCCCAGGGAGTTCCCTGTACTGGTCAGCACTTCCATGATCTCCGAGCAGTGCTCAGCCAGAAGCTTTTTGTTTGCGGTGATAACATTCTTGCCGTTTTTAAGAGACTCTGTTATTATTTCACGGGCCGGAGATGTTCCTCCTATGAGTTCAACTACTATATCTATTTCGGGATCGCCGGAAACATCGTTCCATTTATCTGTTATCTCAGCCCCTTCTGTTTCTTTCTTCAGTTTTTCTATATCCAGGTCGCATATTGTTTTTATCTTCAGCTTTTAACTT
>CAYNFB010000176.1:0-7999 GCA_964396355.1 uncultured Leptospirales bacterium
CATTGATCTTCACATTGTTCTCAACAAGCACCCTTATGAAGCTCAGTTTGTTTCCCATTGCTGAAATATGGAGAAAGGTATTGCCGTTTTCAAATACTTCAGACGATTTTGCTCCGCCCTTTAAGAGTAGACCGAAAATATCCGATCTGTACTTTTCAAATGCAATAAGCTGGAGGCTCTTGCCTTCGCTGTTTTTAACATCGACCTTTGCCCCGCCTGCGATTAGGAGAGAGCAGGTCTTATAATCCTTCTGAGTTACAGCAGTAATGAGAGGAGTATTGCCCGAGCTGTTTTTTACATTCAAATCCGCACCGGAAGAAATAAGAAACTCAGAAATTTTATGCCTCTTCCTCTCAATGGAATGAATTAGAGGATAGCATCCATTTGTATATTCCTTATTTAAACCTACGCCCTTTCCTGCAAGAGACTTCACTGCAGTGAGATCATACTTTTCTATTGCCATAAATAGAAGGGTCTTTCCGTCGGGATTTACCGCATCAGGCTTTGCCCCGTTATCAAGAAAGAGATTCATCATTGATCTGCCCTTGCCGTAGGCGGCTATGACCAGTCTCGACTCCTTCCAGTCTTTGCCGTTAACATCAGCACCGGATTTTATAAAGAACCCGGCATTCTTTATCAGATTAGAATGAACAGAAATAGCCAGGGGAGTTCTGCCCGAACCGTCCTCTTCTCTGACCCACTCGGGGCTTACCGTAATCATGGCCAGAAGAGCCGGTGCACTTTTGTATGAGGCAAGGTAGTGAAGAAGGGACATTCCCTCTTTGTCCTTATGCTTCAGATTAATCTTCTCTTTTTCAGAAAGAAGTTTCTTTGCGAAGCTGTATCTTCTCTTTTCTACTGCAAGCAGGAGGGGGGTCTTTCCTGAATTATTGCTCACATTGAGATCGGGATTCATGGCAGAAATTGTTCTGTAATACACAGAATCTCCCTTCTCTGCAATGAGGTGGAGGAGAGAATCGCCGTTGCCGTCCTTCAGCGAAGTGTCTGCTCCGCGCTTTGAGAGCTCAGTAAAAATAGTCTTCCTGTATTTCTTATATGCGTAGAGGACGAGAGGATCTGTCTTCCTCTCCAGTAAATTTATATTCAGCCCGCCGTTAAGAAGAATTTTAAAGGCGGAGATGTTGTTTGCATCAATGGCCGCACCTGCAGAAGAGACGCCGCCCCTGTCTGACGCGTTCACATCCGCCCCCTTCCTGATCATCAGTGTCACAAGATTATACCAGGCTCTCCCCTTGAGAGCAGAAGCCCTGTGAAGAGCAGTTCTCCCTGAATTATCGGCGGCCTTAACATCTATTCCCTTTCCCGCAAGATATGCTGCAGCATAGGACTGCCTATTATCTATGGCCCTCATGAGAAGAGTCTTCCCTGAATCATCAGTAAAAGTAAAGTCAGCGCCTGCATCTATCAGATATTTGACATTTTCCCATCTCTTCGCCTCTACTGCAGTCATGAGAGGAGTGTTTCCGCTTTTATCCTTTTTATTTATTTTTATTCCGTATTTGGCATATGATGAAATTGTTTTTCCTCTGCTTCTTCCCGCGGCAAAAAGATGCATGATATTTCTTCCCTTATTGTCGCTTGTGTTTACATCACTACCCTTTCCAATAAACAGTGCAGCCATTTTCAAATAATTTTTTTCAACTGACCTGAAGAGCGGAGTCCGTCCCATTGAGTCCTTTCTGTCATAAGCCGCACCCTTCTGAAGCAGGTATTTCACTGTTGAAAGATCGTATCTCACCGCAGCCAGATGCAGAAGGGATTCTCCCGAGCGGTTTTCCGCATTTATATCCGCCCCCTTTAAAATGAGAGATTTCATAATCGTCGTTCGCCTTGCCTGATATGCATAGATTATCATCGGTTTGTTATCCATATAACGTTCATGGCCGAATCCTTTTGAAATCAGCAGTTCCAGAGCGGGAAGATTATTCTTGTTTATTGCAATTGCTGCAGGGGTTTCTTTCTTTTTAGAAAAATCCGCAAATTCGATATTTGCGCCCCTGTTTATTGCTCTGGACATAACATCCAGAGCTCTCTTGCTTTTCCTTGCCGCAAGATAATGAAGAGCAGTCTTGCCCTTCTTGTCATTTTTATTGACGTCAGCACCTTCATCGATGAGCAATTCCGCTGCCGGATATCTGCCGTATGCCGCGGCAAGGACCAGAAGAGTTCTGCCGTATTTGTCGGCAGTATTAACACTGAGGCCCTGCCCCAGGTATTTGGTGATTGAACGTGTATTGCCGTATTTGGCGGCGCTTAGAAGCCCGGCCTCCGTTGCCGACCCTGTTGCCGGAACAATACCGGAGAAGAATAGCACAGCACATAAAATTAATAATATTTTCTTCATCATTTCTTCCTGGTTAAATTATTTACGGGTGAATATATTTCAGCGGATCTACAAATTCTTCATAGGCCCTTATCTCGAAGTTGAGATGACATCCGTAGGAATGTCCGGTGTTTCCGACTGTTCCGACCTTATCTCCCGAGTTAAGCTTCTGTCCGGTTTTTACCGACACCGAAGTCAGGTGCCCGTAAACAGTCCTGTAGCCGTTCTTATGCTCCACGATGACGTAGTTTCCGTATCCGCATCTGCTGCAGTTCCTGTTATTGCGGACCACGAGAAGAACTGTTCCGTCGGCTGATGAAACAACTTTAGTTCTGCATGCCGCTGCAAGATCCACTCCCGTATGGTTGTTTACCTTGCCGGACAGAATTCTCTTTCCGAATTTACTGGAAATAAAGTAATTATTCCCCTCGGCAATAGGAACCTGAAAGAGATTATTTATATCGTCACCCTCTTCATATGAATTTTTGTCTTCAGAGAGAAACGCTCCAAAGACCCATCCTTCATAATCGAGAATCTGCACCCATTTGGATTTCTTTCCTCCCAGTGTAACCTCTTCGTCTTCAATTTCAGTAATGGTTACATTGTCCTTGTTCTGTATGCTGAAGAGAACCGTTCCCATATCATCGGGAGCATCCCTGACTCTCAGAATATCCGATTTAACATAGAGAGATGCCCCGTCGGAGAGATAGGAGATGAAATCATTTTTCCTAGTTTCATTTTCAGATATCTCACGAAGGTAATAGGCGAAAACCCATCCGGTAAAATTATCCGCTTTTATTCTGGCCCACTTTGAATTTATGCCGTTATAGTAATCACTATGAGCCGAATACTCCAGGACCTCAACGGTATCATTTTTATATAGACTTCCTGCAATCTCCGAATAGATTGATGCCTCTGTACGTATATTGAGAACCGTGGTATTTACCTTCATCATCTTCGCTTCAGTACCGGAATTTTCACCTTCACTATACTGAACAGGCATAAAAGAACCGGTATTTTCAGACACAGAGTTTGCCCCGTTCAAACCGCATAGCCTCACAGATACTGCATCTTCATCTGTAAGAAAACCGGATTTGATTATCTTCCTGGAGGGATTCTTCGAAAGTACGAGGTTCTGCGGGATATATCCTTCCGTCCCGTCGGATGTACGCACAAGAAGCCAGTCCCGGGTAATTGAGAAATATTTCTTATTCTTCTTCACCAGGGGTTTCATCAGTACAGATATTTCCTGTCCTCGTTTCACAGAGGCAGTATATTCCTTTATCGTGTCATAGGGAAGCGACCTGAGTTTGTAATTATCGGCGGAATATGCGCTGTACCGCTTTGCCTTTTTCATCCGGGCATCGGCATCGAGCTTATTTATATCGGCAGCATGATCAATACTCACGGGCATCTTAAGTTTAAAACCAGGAGCGAAATTAAGCACTTTCTTCTGGAAGTCGGCAAACTTCTTTATTATCCTCGCCCTTCTCTCCTCATCTTTCTTTTTAATATCCTCACGGATAAGCCTGTCCTTATTAATAATTCTATCAACTGCTGATTCTCCCAGTACGACAGAAGAAGAAATAAACAGCATTAGTATCGAAATAGCCAAAGTTCTCATAAACACCACTCTCATTAATTTGTAAGGGTAATTAGTAATCCGGGGAAATTCAAAGTCAAACGATTAATCATCTTATCATAGAAATACCTTTAATACATTTCATCATCATCGACATATCTATAAACAGGATCGGCCTTCCAGTGATGCCCGTCTTATCTGATCCGCCAAAAGAACATAAATGTAATAACAACCGGAACACAGAAAATAATAATATAAATTCGAAACCTGAATAAGGGATATGCCGGAGAGTTACAGGAATAAAGTTCTTGATAAAATATACTTACTATCATAACAAATACGGAATTATTTCCTTACAGGAGAAAAGTTCAGCATGCTGAGAAAAAATTTCCCATCATTACTCATTTCAGCCTTTATAATTATTCTATCGCAGTGTTTAGTCTTCTCTGAAGAGTGGTATGACCCAACGGAGTACAACAGAACACCTGTTGTTTCAATCAGTCCTGTATTCATCATGCCCATGGATAAATTTTCTGACATCTACAGATACGGATACGGAGCCATGGTCGACATCGGTTATACTCCGGGAAGACTTACCGGATTTCACCTGTCATTCCGTACAGGACTGATAATCCTCGTCCCCGAAGATGAAACAGATGACATGGACACAGGCGTGGGAGACTCATACATTCTGCCCATGCTTGCAAATATTGAATACCGGTTCTCCCCCATACTATCCCTGAAATTCACACCTTATGCATCTGCGGGAGTATCTGTAAACAGGGCGTCCTATGACGACAGGTCAGACACAATCAGCGGAGGCGTACCCACCGGATATACAGAGGACGAGGACCGAAACGTCATGTCAGTGGAACCTCTGGTTGAGGCAGGCCTGAAGATATTCTATCAGCTGGGGATCAGAGACAGCATATTCATGAGCTCAGGAATCAGTACGATTATTGAGAGTGAAAATTACTTCTGCTTTATTACAGCCGGCATCGGATACGAGAGGAGATTCTGATGATGAAATCTTTTAGAATGATAAAAATAATACCTTCTGCAGCAGCACTGTTATTACTGATACCGCTATCCTGTGCAGACATGTACAGCGAAATTCATGAATCGGCAACCGGCAAACGTCTCTCAATCGTTGTGGGCCAGAACGGCAACAACATGATCTACAGTACCCATAGTGACGGGTTCCTGAACGATACCGGATTTACAGATCCCTATGGCTCAAACACGACGTCGGTTAAACTTGCTGACTTCAATAACGACGGAAATCTGGACATACTTTCAGTTGTTTCTGCAGCTGATGACATTGTCTATTTTCTGGATGAAGAGGGCAGCTGCACAGGCGATGCAGCAGTTCCCAATGTGCTCACATCAACAGATGCGGTTACAGGCGACTTCAACGGTGACGGAAACATGGACTACTTCGTTGTGAGTTCAGGCGGAGGGGCTCACACCCTTTTTGCAGGAGACGGCAACGGAGGTTTCGGGGCAGGATGGACCCAGGGAGCAGGCAGCGGAAACAGCACGTCCGTTTCAAAAGGAGATTTCGACCTTGATGGAGACCTGGATGTATTTGTGGGTATAGAAGACCCTGATTCAAGCGAAGTATGGCTCAATGACGGCAGCGGAAATTTCACAAACACATGGACTTCCTCTTCACATGAAATGATAACCGGAACAGCAGCAGGGGATCTTGACAATGACGGGGACATTGATCTTATTGAAAGCTTCGATGTGGGAGGCTATCAGGTATACATCAATGACGGCACCGGAAATTTTTCTTCAGGATGGTCAACAGGAGATTCAACAAATATTACGGATATACTTCTTGCAGATCTTGACGGTGACGGTGATCTCGATGCCTTTGCTGCAGTGGATGGAGATCCATGCCGGGTACTGATAAATGACGGAAATGCCGGATTTACCGCAAGAGACACAGTATACTCGGGCAGCAGTGTGACAGCTGCCGCAGCTGGAGATATAAACGGTGACGGGTCAATAGACATATTTCTGTGCCGCGATGCAGGAGATGTCAGCAATGTGCTGCTGAATAATGGAGACGGGACATTCTCTGTTTCACCGGGCACTTATACTTCAAACGCATCCTCTGCTGCCATGGGAATTATCTCTGACTAGAAAAGCCCGGTTCAGGCCGGGCTTTCCGGTACGGCCGATGACTGACGCTATTCCTGGGAAGGCTTGTCTATTAGTAGAGGATCATATTCCCCTCCGGCCTCCCCCTCTGTGATTCTGTATATATCCTTATCTATCTTCTTAAATTCCTTATTTGCAATGTTGAAGCTGTTCACAGTGGTTCCCAGATTTCTGCCCACCTTGTCCATAAACTCCTCATAATTCAGAAGATGCTTGTTAAGATCCTTTATCTTCTTTATAATAATCTTTACGTTCTCCTCCACCTTCTGCTGCTTCAGTCCCTGAAGTACAGTCTCAAGGTATGCGTAAAAGGATGTGGGTGAAACAATGATCACGTGCTTGCCGAATGCGTACTCCACCAGATCCTGAGTGCTCACGTTTATAGTCCCCACATTGTATATGAGCAGATTGTAGTAGACGCCCTCTGCAGGAATGAACATGAATGCAAAGTCAGTGGTATTCTCACCAGACCTGATATACTTGGAGGTCTCGTCAATCCTCATCTTGACATCACTCTTGAATTCCTTCTCTATCTGCGCCCTGACAACCGAGTCGGTCTCCTCCATAAGTCTGTTATATTTCTCAAGAGAAAACTTGGCATCAACAGGAATGATCTTATCCCTGAAGAAAATCGCAGCATCGACGATCTCGCCGTTTTTAAACTTATACTGCATCTTATACTGGGCCGGCTGCAGCACGTTCCCCAGCAGCGTCTCTAGAAAATACTCTCCAAGCACTCCCCTCTGCTTGGGGTTTTTCAGAATATTCTCAAGACTCTGCATCTGCTTCGAAAAATCCAGAACCTGTTTGTTCGTATCATCTATTTTAGTCAGTCTCTCGGTGACCTCTCTTATTATTGCCGCAGACTGACGGAACTGGTTCTGCATGGTCTGACTGCTCTCCTGCTGACTCTTGCTCAGGGAACCGCTTATTGAGTCGAGCTTCTGGTGGAGTTCCATCCTGTTCTTGTGAGAGGAATCAGAAATATCCTGCTTCAAAGAATTAACCATATTGAGGATCATTTCGTTCTGTCCCGAATTTTCAAGCTTCTTCAGCTTCTGATAACTGATAAAGGCAAAGACGAGAGACGGGATAACAAGCAGAGATACTATTGCCACAAAAAGCGCTATGATCAGTGTTTCATTCATACAATCCTCTCATTTACTTCTATATTAAAGATTTCACCATTCAGTAATATCTCTTATACGATTGTGCCAAGTAAAAAATAAAAAATTATTTCTCAGAAAAAAAGCCCAGGTGTACGTTTTTTTGATTGCTGTTTTACTCAATATTAATTACTATTACAATATAGCTGAGCTGTCTAAAGAAACAGCAGAGCAGAAAAAATATAAAGGCGGAACCTGTAAATACAAAAAAAGTATTTTTAGAGCTCCGGATTTTATAGATTATATACAGACAGATGAAAGGCTTTTATTCTAACAGGTGCGGATTCTGCTGACTAATACTTAACAATAGATCTATCAGGAGATGGGACAAATTATGAAGAAAAAAATAAGAATTTCTCTAACAGCAATTTTATTTATTCTGTCACTCGTTATTCTTTCATGTGGCAGCGGAAGCGGAGGAGGATCCTCTGCAGAAGGAGGACCGGATATTTCTCCAGATATTAACACCGAAAACCTCACAACGGCAACAGATGCAGACACTCTGGCCCTCACAACAGAAGGAGAGGACACATCAGATGTGGATCCGCTCATTGAAGGGGATCCCGACACAGACAGCACCGGAGACGGTACTGATGAAAGCCTCTCTGCTATTCTGGGAGGAGGAACAGCAAATTCAGGCGACACTGCTGATTCAGGCAACACCTCTGATTCTGGCGACACCGCTGATTCTGGCGACACCGCTGATTCTGGCGACACCGCTGATTCTGGCGACACCGC
>CAYNFB010000177.1:0-7984 GCA_964396355.1 uncultured Leptospirales bacterium
TAGATTCTTATTTTCTGCCTTGACATAATTAATGTTTGTCAAAAACTTAGCCATCTTAGTCGTGCTTAATTGGTTCTGAAAAAAACTCCGTAAAAATAGAAAAAAATATGACTTCATATCCTGATCCTGTAATCGTTCAGCCAAAGGTCAGGTTTGCATTTTCCTTATCCTGCACGCTGAAAGGAGTAAGAGAGTTGAGCCGCTCTGCCCATTTAGCAGTATACCCCTCGGGCATATGCTGAGCAACAAGGAGAGCGTTCTTCTCAGGATCGATCTTATTAAGCAGGTGTTCAACAACGGTCGGGCCTCCTGTTGATGAACCTACTAAAATTATTCTGCTTTCCGGACTAAACAACGTAGAACCTGGCCCCTGACTCAGTCCTGGTTACCAAGCACTGACGGTATATTCATCAGAGAATAGGGAATTCCCTTCCCTGTTATTGTGTTCTGCTTCTCTCCCTTGATTACATCCATGGAGACGAATAGAAAATCATACTGCCAGAAATTCTTCCGGCGTCTTATGGAGAGGCTGTCTATGATATTATACCACTTTGCCTTGTTTCCATCGTTGAACACCTCATCGTTAATGAGAAACTTATCAAGAGCCTCGTGCCGGTCTTTGCCCGGTTCAAAAAATGAGAAATTCCAGGCCAAAACCGCAAAGTAAAGCATTGTTTTAAACTGAAAAAAATTTCCATCCTCTATATTTGAGACAAGCGGTTCTGCAAATTCAAGAAGTATGACAGATATTCTTTTGTTCTGAAACTCCATAAAAACTGCATCTTCGGGAAATACATCAAGGGGAAGGAGATCTATATGGAGCCTGTCGAGCTCCCTTTTTCTTTTCCTGAAACTGCTTTTGGTCATGGCTGCATCCTCACCGATATAAATTATTCATTAAAGAATGCCATGTTTGCTGAAAATATTTATTTGTAAAGAACTTATGGATAAAGAACTAAATCTAAAATCGGTGCCAGAGGAGATTTAATGACAGTATTCGGTGCCAGAGGAAACTTTTCATAGAAATATTTATCTTCAATAATAAACAGCCTTGCATTCAGATAATATCGGGAGAAAAAATTGCTGCAGAATTACAATGCAGATTGTGTACTTAAATTATGAAAATGCAAAAGAATGCCCCTATAAAAGGAATTTAAAAAGATGATACAAAGCACTACAGTTTTCAGTAAATAGTTAAAACAATAAATACCCTATAAAAAAAGTCTGTATATATCTTCATATTCAACAAATACTCTTTTCCGCTCGAGGAAAGTGTTGCCGAGCATCATAAAATATTCTGAATAACTGACATCAGGGAAATCCCTGCATTTTTCATCAATATAGTATCTTATAGAACAAAACCGGTAGTCCCTGGGATCATTAACATAACCTTTACGGCATGCATTATAGCTGATATACCATTTCAGGAAAATCATATATTCACCTGGCCTTTTTGCATATTCCACAATTTTATCACCAAACCTTTCATTCCAGAAAGGGCCTGTTCGTAAATTCATACGGTTATACTCTCTGGCAAATCGGGATTTTATCACCTGCATTATTCTTGAAATTGTTGCACCATCTTTTTCCGTTTTAATAATCAGATGGAAATGATTATCTAAAATTGAATAAAAAACCAGCTTAAAACCGTACTTATCCCTTGTTTCTTTTACAATTAATAAAAAAAGCTTTTTATAATAATCACCTTCCATCAAATTCTCACAATTTATACACCGTGAATAAACATGGTAGTTTAATCCCGGCAGACATGTTCTGTTGTCTCTTCCCATTTATACCTCTTTTACTATTTATACGGATGAGGGACCGGGATTATGAAAATTTTTTGGTGCCAGAGGAGTTTTTTAGCATCCCAAACTTAAAAAAATCATTGAATGATTTTAAGTTTTATTTACTCTATCCTATAATTTAAACTTAAAGGAATAATTATGCGAAAGAGAACACCCATTCTGGGTCTTGTAATTGCAGCAGTAATGTCTGTGCTGATAATAGTTATTTTTGGAGTAGAGGAAAGGCCATTCACCACAGGCCAGGCAGTTTTGCTCTATTTTACAGCTGTATTCCCATCTGTGGGAATAGCGATGCTCTTCGATCCCTACTCTGCAATGGTAAAGAAGAGATATATGAAGATAAACTTCTATATTCAGGATGAAGATCCTGCAGACCAGGTCGCAAAAGTAATTGCCGATGAGGAGAATGGCAATTAAGACTGTCCTCTTCGACATAGACGGCACCATCCTGAACTGCAACAGGGCGGGAAAAATCTCCCTCATTGAGGCGACAAGAGAGGTTTTTGGGACAACCGGCAGGATGGAGAGGGTCGACTTTCAGGGAAAGACAGATCCTCTGATTCTCAAAGAATCGCTTGAATCAATGGGCATTTCCCAGCAGGATATCGAAGATAAGACAGATACCTTAAAGGACAAATACTTTGCCCATCTGGAGGAGAACATCCACAACTTCGAGGTGTATATTTACCCCGGAGTAATGGAAATACTCTCTCTGCTGTCAGAACGGGATGATATAATCCTGGGTCTTCTTACGGGAAATTTTACAGAAAGTGCAAAAATCAAGCTATCAAGACACGATCTTAACAGATTTTTCCCCTTTGGAGCATTCGGTGATGATGCCCCCATACGGGATTTACTTCCCGATGTAGCAAAGAAGAAAATCTCAGATATGTACGGAGTAGACGTAGACTTCAGCAGTACCTATATCATCGGCGACACAGTTTATGACGTAAGATGCGCAAAATACGCCGGTGCGGTTTCTATAGCTGTGGCCACAGGATGGTCTGACATGGAAACCCTTCAAAAGGAGAATCCCGATTACTGCTTCGACAACCTGAGCGACATCAATAAATTTTTAACAATTCTGGAGGACTAAATGCAGTTAGGACACGTAGCCGTAGCATTGACAATAGCATCCTTTGCCCCTGAGCTGAGCGGCGGAGAGATTGAAGCCTTTTCACTTGAAAGCATACTGGTGGCGATGATTGCCCATGAATTTCCCAACTTTGACGGATTCCTCATCATGGCAAAACTTGCACCGAAAAAATTTCACTGCACATGGTCGCACTCGCTCATTGTAGGATTTCTGGCCGGCCTTATAACGTGGTTTATAAATCCAGCCTGGGGGTATATATTCTGGCTCAGTGTATTTCTTCACTACATGGCCGATATGCCCAGCAGCGTGGGACTTCCTATATTCATGCCCTTCTCGTATAAGAGATATACGTTTAATCTCTGGGCAGACACGGGTTACTTCGGATGGGTAAGCTTCAAGGGCACCTATGAGCAGGCCTGGACGTGGATACTCGAGGGAGGAGCATATCTTGTTCTTCTCGTGAGAGCCTATCAGGTCGGAGTATGGCCCTTTAAATAAGAGGAAAAATGAAATTAAAGAAGAAATATGACTATATTATAATCGGCACCGGATTCGGCGGTGGAATAACAGCACAAAATCTGGCGAAAAAAGGTAAATCGGTTCTCATGGTGGACAGAGGCAAGTGGCCGGTGAGAGACGATTCCTGCTGGGACGAGGTAAGACTCCACCTGAAAGATCCTATGTACAGAGGAAAAACTCCCTTTTACGTAGATCAGAAAAAGGGCAAGATCGACGAGATGTGGCCTGATGATACAGTGGGCGGAATGTCCACACTCTACGGTGCTGTCTCATTCAGAATGAGGGAGGAGGATTTCCGCGGTGCACCTACAGAGGGCTCCGGTGAAAGAAACACCTCATGCGCGTGGCCCTACTCCTACAAAGATCTTGAACCATATTACGATCAGGCGGAGAAAATTCTCGGCATTGCCGGAATCAAAGGCAAAGACGTAACAGAACCGCCGATTAAAAAAGACTACCTCCATGCTCCATCAACTAAACTTGCCAGGCCGTCTGAGAAATTATGGAATGCTTCGGAGAAGCTTGGACTTCACCCATTTTTTCTACCAATGGCCATTAACTTCAGCGGGAAGTACGGAAAGGAGAAGTGCATACTCTGCCCCACTTGCGACCACTATCTTTGCAAAATAGAAGCAAAGAATGATGTGGCCGTTGTAGTTCTTCCTGAAGCGCAGAAGAATGGAGTAGAAATTCTGTCAGAGACAAGAGCTCTCAAAATAAACAGCAAAGGCAACCGCGCAGTGTCGGTTGATCTCCTTGATCAGAACAGCGGAGAAAGATTTACAGTTGAAGGTAAAACCATTATTTCTGCCGGAGGGGCACTCTCTTCTCCCCACCTTCTTCTCTGTTCAGACATTGATCAGATTACCGGAAACGACAATATCGGCAGATACCTCATGCGTCACATAAATGGAGTGGTAGCCGGCATATTCCCGACAAAATCCAATCCGGAGAAACTGCTTCAAAAGCAGATAGGCATCCCTGACTTCTACCACGGAGATCCTGAAGGCAAAAAAGGCCCGAAAGGCCCCTGGGGAATAATGCAGGATGTTTCAAGCATTGGAAAGGGAGTCATCAAGGCCAATGCCCCATGGGGTCTCAAAAATGCAGCATCATTTGTGTCAGATTACCTGATCAATCTTCTCTGTATTGCAGAGGACACACCTATGAGCAGCAACAGGGTCTTTATAGACAAGGAAAAGAAAGATATATTCGGAGTTCCCGATCTGCAGGTCTATCACAGATACAATAAACGAGATCTTGCAGGAAGAAATGCACTCTACAAAGAGGCAAAGAAAGTCCTCAGAAAGGCGGGAGCCCTTTTCTTTTACTCCATGCCTATCGAGACTTTCTCCCACGGCCTGGGCACATGCCGGATGGGAACTGATCCTTCAAATTCTGTAGTCGATGAAAACTGCAGGGTATGGGGAATGAAAAACCTCTACGTAATAGACGGAAGCGTAATGCCCTCGGGAGGATCTGTAAACCCGAGCCTTACAATTGCCGCTCTGGCTCTTAAGGCCAGCGAATCTATCTAGCAGACTTTTCTTTTAATTTTCTGATGAGAAATGATATCTCATCAGAACCCAGCAGCCAGCATACAGCAAAGTAAGTTACTGATCCGGATACGACGATAAGGGCAAGTACTGCAGCCCTTATCGTAAGCGGATCATTACTCCAGTCAGCAAATCCAGAAATCAACCTTACAACAACTGCCATTAAAACAGATGCGGCAGCAAATTTGACAAAAGAACGGAAAATCCGCATAAGGTCAAGACCTCCTGTCTTCCTGTGGAGAAGTGTCACCAGAATAAGCATCTGTACAATTGCAGAAATAGTATTGGCCAGAGTCAGACCCGCGTGTTTCAGCTCTGTCTGCATGAGGATATATCCGAAAGTAACATTTATCACAAGGGCAACAGCAGCAGAAATTACAGGTGTTTTCGTGTCCTTCATTGAATAGAATGCCGGTGTTGCAATTCTGAGTACTGATACAAATACAATTCCCACACTCGCAAAAATAAGAGAATAATAGGTCAGCCCTGCATCAGCAAATGTGAACTTCCCTCTCATAAACATTACAGAGATTACCTCAAGACCCGCAGCGATCAGTGCAGCCGACGCCGGGACAGCAAGAAACAGTGCAGAGGAAATAGAATCAGCAAAGAGAGTCTTAAACCTTCCACTGTCATCCACAGCCGTGAGTCTGGACATCTCGGGAAGGACTACCGATCCGATAGAAACAATGAAGACTCCAAGAACAAGTTCGGTGAGTCTGTTGGTATAGTAAATATATGAAACACTCCCCTCTGGAAGCATTGTTGCCAGCATATTGTTTACCAGAATATTTATCTGATATACAGCAATTCCAAACAGTGCAGGAGTAAGCATTCTGAAAATTTTTCGTATCCCCGGATGATTAAAATCCAGAGACACCCGCATTTTAAAACCATGTCGAACCATGTAGGGAAGCTGCAGTATAAGCTGCATTACCCCACCCGCAAGAACACCTGCTGCAACACCGTATACAGGCTCATCAAAAAATCTGCTGAATACGGTTATTCCTGTTATCATTCCCACATTGAGCAGAACCGGAGCAAAAGCAGGCGCGAAAAAATGTCCCCGGGAGTTAAGATATCCCAATGAAAATGCCACAAATGATGCAAAGAAGAGATAGGGGAACATGAATCTGGTAAGATTAACAGAAAGGCTGAATACCTCAGCCGTATCACTTCTGCCGAAGAACAGCTCCATAAGTTCAGGAGAAAATATCATCCCTGCAGTAATGATAAGGCCCACAAAAAATGCCTGAATTGTAAGAGTCTTTTGGGCCAGGCTCAGAGCCTCATCATCCCCCTCATTTATCAGAGTCTCTGTATAGACAGGGATAAAGGATATGGTCAGTGCCCCCTCGGCCACCAGCCTCCGGAACAGATTAGGAATCATAAATGAGACGAAGAAAACGTCTGCAGTTCTCCCTGCTCCGAAGTAGGCAGCCATGAGCACATCGCGCACGAGGCCCAGTATTCTGCTGCAGAGAGTCGAGAGAGCCACTATTCCTGTTGATCTGACCAGTGAAGACATGTTCAAAGCCTCTGTAAAAATTTAAAATATATTGCACATTGTTCTTTGTCATGCCTGATGTGCCGAAAGCGCTATTGCTTCTTTGCATACCATGCTTGAAATTTATATTGACATTTTCCTCACCAGGGAGTCAATCCAATAAGTAATAATGTGATAATTTATTATTAAGGCATTTCAATCATCAGAATAATCACAGTTTACCTCATCACTCTGACAATGTTTATGAAAAAAAATACACAGGAAAAACCATGAGAATAAAAATCTTCATAATGATAATAGCAGCATCTTCAATATTACCGGGATGTAAAGATGATAAATCCTTTGACTCAGTCATAATAAGACAAAAAGCAGAGACAGCCGCAGCAATCCCTATGGGTAATTTTTCAAAAAATAATTACGGCTACATCATATGCGAACCCGGAACAGGGAAGATGATAAAATTCCATAATCATAAGAATACTTTTATCCCCGCATCAGTTACGAAGCTCTTTGCAGCACTATTCATACTGAAAAATATTGACACCGATCACAGATTTCATACGACTATATCGCATACCGGTAAAATTGAAAATGGGGTGATAACAGGTGATCTCTTCATTCACGGAGGCGGAGACCCGGAGCTGGGCATGCGGAACCTGATCAGCCTCGCCCGCAGGCTGAAAGATAAAGGAATAAGGTCTGTTCGGGGCAGATTCATATACGATGATTCATGGTACAATGGAAGAGAAATGCTTGATAAAACCATGCCGGTCAATGCCTATTACAATCCGGGCATAGGACCTCTGTCGCTGAACAGCAACAGAATCTACGCAACTGGAAGAAAAAGCAAAAACAATGGAAAGTTATTTCTCACTCCCGCTGTCCGGTCAGACAGAATCGAGACCTATGATGGCGAACCGATGACGCCCGCAGTACAGTTCAAAAAATCCGGACAAACAGAAATATGGATGGTTCCGTCAAAAAAGTTCTCTCTCAACAAACAGCCTCTTCCTGTAAAGAATCCGTCACTTTATACAGCGTGGTCTTTTCACAGGCTCTGCGGTAACGAAGGGATAAAACTCCCCGCCCCCGAATCCGGCCATATGAGCGGCAGTGAATCGGTACTGGCAGATCATCAGAGCAGTCCTGCCGTAGAACTTGTGCGGAAAATGCTCATATCAAGCAATAACCTCTATGCAGAAATGCTCACTCTTGCGGCAGTGAAGGAGAAAACCGGTTCTACGACCAAAGCCGGTGAGAAATTCATGAATTTTTTCAGAAAAAACTTCACCGCAGTCGACTGGTCGGAATTTAGAATTGTCAATTTTTCGGGATTAAGCAGCTCAAATAGAATTACTCCGGAACAGACAGCTGCAGTTCTTGTTTACCTGTACAGAAACGGCATAAACGGAAAATCTGTAGAAGATTTTCTTCCCATGGCAGGATGGGACGGCACATTGAGAAACAGACTGGATTCTCCCGAATGCGCTTTCAAAGT
>CAYNFB010000178.1:0-3666 GCA_964396355.1 uncultured Leptospirales bacterium
AAACTCCACGTTGGTTGATGCTCTGACAACACGGCTCGTCCCTGCCGGGAGAATCACCTACAACAAGGCAGCAGGGGCCGAGGGGAAAGAGCGTTCTCTTACAGATTATATTCTGGGACAGTACAAGAAGGAAAAGGATACAGAGGCGCTCCAGGCAAGGGCCGTATCTCTCCGTGAAAAGGACAAGGCCCTGACGATTCTTCTTGGACGTTTTTACGACCGGAACTTCAATGAAACAGTAACACTGGCTCAGGTCTTCTGGCTGAAGGAGGGGAAGAACCAGCCCGAACGGTTCTTTGTCATATCATCCGATGCCCTGACAATTGAAAATGACCTCTATCAGCCCGGCACTGACGTTCTGGCCCTGAAAAAGAAACTTAAATGCCTCCCCTCTGTGGAGGTATATGATACCTATACTTCCTACAGTGCAGAATTCCGCCGCCGCATGGCCATCCAGAGCAGTCAGGCCATAGAGCTTTTCTATCAGACAGTATCGATGAAATCAATCGGCAATCTGACGGATTTCGTAAGACTCCACATGCTTGAGGAGACGCCCGTTCAGGAAAAAATCGACACGATGTGCAGAAATTTTACGAACCTCAACCAGGCTCATGAGGCAGTACTCAGGGCGCGTCACCAGATAGAAGCACTGACTCCCATGATATGCGAATGCGACAGATACGATGAGATCGAGGAAGAAATTTCGGGGATGCGCCGCGGACGGGACAGTCTCTACAGCTACATGGCCTCCATCAAAAAGGGATTACTCACATCAAAGATCGAACGTCTCAACGATGAGAAGCTGAAAATTTCAGGCCGTATCGATAAGATCAGCAAAGAAACAGACAATCTTGAGACAGCTAAGGAAAAGGTGCGCCGCGACATAGAGGATAACGGCGGAAGACGCCTGGCCGAACTTGGAAGAGAAATCCGTGAACTGGATGATGAGAGAAAGCGTAGAAAGGACCGCAGCAGCCTCTACCGCGATCTGGGAAGCAGAATAGGCATATCCATGCCCGATGATGACAGCTCATTTCACGAAAACCTCTCACTGGTGAAGGAAAAGATATCAGACTTCGAAGAGCAGCAGAAAGAGAAGCGTGAAGAGGAAACTGAAATAAAGTTCAACCTTCGCAGACTCGACGAAGAATTCAAAGCAATAGAGAAGGAGCTCCGGTCCCTGAGACAGCACCCTTCAAATATTCCTGCACGCAATCTGGAGATGAGGCGGGGCCTCTGCGAAGCTCTGGGAGTGAATGAGGAGGAGATCCCCTTTGCGGGTGAACTCATAGAGATAAGGGACGAGGAATCATCATGGGAAGGTGCACTGGAACGGGTACTTCACAATTTCGGTCTCAGTCTTCTGGTTTCCGATGAGATGTACGGCGCCGTATCGGATTACGTGGACAGAACAAATCTCAGGGGCCGTCTGGTTTATTACAGAGTGAAGGATAAGACAGAGAAAAATATACAGCCGCCCGATACAGATCATCTGATAAACAAGATAAGAATTAAAGGAGATACTCCTTTCTACCGGTGGATTGAAGATGAGATCCTCTCCCGGTTTGACTACAGCTGCTGCGATACCATGGACGACTTCAGACATCACAAAAAAGCAGTCACAAAATCAGGCCAGACAAAGAGCGGAGGCGTTCGCCACGAGAAGGATGACCGTCACAACATCAATGACCGCACACGATACGTACTGGGCTGGAAGAATGAGCAGAAGATAATACTCCTTGAAAAAGAACTCACTGCCATAGAAACCGGAGGTAAGAAAATAATTGATGAGCTTCAAAAATCGGCTGTCCAACTTAAAGAGCTCGATGATCTGCGGGACTGTGCAAGGGATCTTACTTCAATTCAGAATTTTAATGAAGTAGACTGGCGCAGCACTGCCCTTAAAATCGAAGAGCATATGGCTGAGATTAAAGAAATCGAAGAATCTGCCGACATACTGCAGACATTACAGGAACAGCTTAACCGGATCGTCAATGAACTGGGAGACAAACAGATAAAAAAAAGCAGCCTCCTGGAAAAACAGGGGGAGCTGAATAACCAGTTAACCGGTTCCCGGGAATCACTGGCAGAGACAGAGGAAGTATTTAATTCTGTAGAGGCCGCTGTTCGCGAACAGACCTTCCCGTTTATTGACGGTATTAAAGATAAAATTATTCCTGATAAGAAAATAACTCTCCCTTCAATTGAGAGCACGCAGAAAGAATTGAGAGAATATATTCAGAGACAGGCGGATAATCTAAGCGAACAGAATAAACGCCGCAATTCAAGCATAAGCAGACAGATGCAGTCATATAAGGATAAATACCCCCTTGAGACCAGCGAGATAGATGCCTCAATTGAAGCTGCGGGTGAATTCCGCAAAATTCTCGGTGAGCTTATATCCCAGGATCTGCCCCGCCATGAAGAACGTTTTAAACGCCTCCTCCGGGAGGGAACCATTCAGGACATAGCCCTCTTCCAGAATCAGATGGAGAAGGAACGCATAGAGATAAAAAATAAAATCGACATCATAAACGGCTCTCTTCGTGAAATAGATTATAACAGGGGAAGCTACATCACACTCATTCCCGACAGGACACTTGATCAGGAGATACGCCAGTTCCGTGAGGATCTGCGCCTGTGCATGGGAGAGACTCTGGGGAACAGCAATGAGGATATCTACACCGAGACAAAATTCCGTCAGGTCAAGGATCTCATTGACCGCTTTCAGGGACGCCCGGGGCTTGGAGATTTTGACAAAAAGTGGACATCCAAGGTCACCGATGTGAGAAACTGGTTCATCTTCTCTGCCAGTGAAAGATGGTCGGATGATGACAGTGAAAAGGAATTCTATTCAGATTCATCGGGTAAATCGGGCGGACAGAAGGAGAAACTGGCCTACACCATTCTCGCTGCGGCTCTGGCATTTCAGTTCAGTCTGGTAAAGGACGGGCTGTGGAACAGGTCATTCCGCTTCGTCATGATTGATGAGGCCTTCGGACGGGGCTCCGATGAGTCTGCCAGATACGGACTGGAACTATTCAGGAAACTCCAGCTCCAGCTTCTCATTGTAACTCCTCTTCAGAAAATTCACGTCATTGAAGACTACGTCAATTCGGTACACTTCGTCTATCAGGACGGCAACAGGTCGCTGGTGGGCAATATGACCATAGAGGATTACAGGAAACAGAAAGAGGAAAGGAATCAGACCGCAGAATGATAACCCCCGATGAGATAAAAAAGAAAACTCTGCGCATATGGAACTCAGGACGCATTCTCACTGCATGGTGCAGGAATGAAAATGTTTTCCCCATAGAAATTCCCTTCGGTAAAATCGGCGGCACTGGTATTTCCGATAACTATAATGAAATCAGCAGATCCATTGAAGAGCTTAAAACATCATCAAAGGAGCAGACCGGCCGGGGCTACTCAGTTGAGTTCAGGACGGTATCACACAGACAGCTGGGGAAACAGAATATACCCGCAAGAATATTCATAGAGACAGAAGAGGATTTTCTCTTCCTATGCGGTAAGAAAAAAGACTGCATGCGATTCAGGAATCTCTATTTAACAACAGAGAAGACAATCCCCCTGCTATGCACATATATTGAAAATAATCCTCTAAGTCTCATAAACCATGAATCACAGTAGGAAAGGCTCCTACAG
>CAYNFB010000178.1:3731-7931 GCA_964396355.1 uncultured Leptospirales bacterium
ATCCGCCAGATAGTAATCCCGGGCATAGACACGAAATTCATAGAATCCGGTAAAAAGATTATCTCGGAACTGCTTATTTTTCTGGAGCCGGAAAGATACGGCAGCCCATTCCCGGGGATCGCACATCACGGATTTGAAAGATACTTCGGCCTTCTCTATGATGAACCTCTCATCCGCTTCAGAATACTCGATGAGAATTACTGCATTGAAGGGCTCTCTGATATTACCCTCCCCCTTTCAGAATTTTCAGCTCTTGATATTGCCGTTGAGACAATCTTCATCACAGAGAACAAGATAAACGGTCTGGCTTTCCCCATGGCAGAGAAGTCCATGGTAATATTCGGGCTGGGCTACGGGATTCAGATACTGAAAAATATAGACTGGCTGCATAACCGGAGAGTCTATTACTGGGGAGATATCGACACCCACGGATTCAGCATTCTTTCCATGGTAAGAGGCATACTCCCGGGATGCAGATCATTTCTCATGGATGAGGCAGCACTGACGGCACACAGAGAAAGGTGGGTCAACGAGAGTGACGGGAAGAGATTTACCGGTCAGCTTTCATCTCTCACAGAGAACGAGAGTGAACTCTTTGAGAATCTGAAAAGCAATAAGTTTGGAGAGAATGTAAGGCTCGAGCAGGAGATGATAGGCTTTGATTTTCTGACTGAAGTATTAGACAGGATTGTTTCAGGTTAGAGGCTCTGCACCATCATCAATATCAGCCGGATAATGAATTCATATTTTCCAGAATGGATTTATTGATTTTATCAGGGCAAAAAAAAACGCCCCTTAAGGTGTTTTTTATATTTTAATCCCGGCAGCGTTCTACTCTCCCACACAGCTTCCCATGCAGTACCATCGACGATAAAAGGCTTAACTTCTGTGTTCGGAATGGGAACAGGTGTGACCCTCTTTCTATAGCCACCGAGAAAATATTTCGTTTCTCAAAGTGTAATAGACATATAATTTTTTAAGTATTCTTTGTCAAACAAAATAGTTTTTTATAAGAAAAATTTCAGAATATATAAATCTATTTTTGAGCAAACCAGAGGGTATGAGTAGAGCCTTTGTTGTTCTCACGGGCACGAACCCGCTTCTCTTCGATATTGCGGAAATACTTCTTAATTCTATTTGAAAATACCTTATCAGGCCCTGCAGACCATATTGCAAGAACTCCTCCTGATTTAAGGGCATTTTTTATCTTTGCCAGACCATTATTGCTGTAAAGCCTGTTGTTATCAGTCTGAGTTAAACCGGCAGGCCCGTTATCAACATCGAGAATTATGGCATCAAAAGCATCGGTTTTTTCGCCGATTATTTGAACAACATCTTTAACCTCAACTGTAACACGGCTGTCGTTAAGGGGAAAATCTGCAAGTTTACCCAGAATCTCCTTATTCCATTCAACAATGGCAGGAACAAGTTCGGAGACTACAATGCCTGCATCTTTATTCAGAGTTTCCAGTGCCGCCGAAAGGGTAAAGCCCATCCCAAGCCCTCCGATTAAAACACTGGCTTCTTTCCGCATTTTTATCTTATCACAGGAGAACTTCGCAAGCACCTTCTCCGAGTTACAGACCCGGCTGTTCATGAGCTCATATCCGTTTATAGAGATTGAGTATTCGGTATCGTGCTGCGCAAGCTCCAGTTCACCCTTGCCGTCGGGGGTTTTTGTTTTTGCCAGAGAGATCCATGGAATCATAACAGCTCCTTTGTGTTGAGTATTTTCAGAATAATTGTACAGCCATAGGTCAGCATAACCAGATCGAAATAAAGGTCATGGACGGGATTATATTCTCGTTTCCGGGACCGGAGTGATTTCATATCCTGATAAACATGCCCTGCAATCCTTTTTTACAGAAAATCACAGACCGGAATTATTGTACACAGATTTTTAGACAAAGTGCAGTTCCATGATTATAGCCCTCTCCCTGTATCCTGCAATAAAAACACTGAAACTGATTGACAGAGAGTCCGAACTGTATATCTTTCATATTATATATGATATACGAAGAGAAATAAATGAGATTAACTGCACTTGAACAAAGTATAATAAGAGAAAAGACACGGGAAGTATTCGGAGACGGAGTTTCTGTTTTCCTTTTCGGATCACGTACTGATGATTCAAAAAAAGGCGGTGATATAGATCTTTTTATAGAAGGCGATGAGATAAAAGAATCTGTGAAGAAGAAAATCACACTGATGACAGAACTCCAGTTCAGGCTTGGAGAAAGAAAAATTGACATAGTCACATCAGAAAGCAGTGACACAGAAGAAGTACCTCTTATTGTAAAAATCGCAAGAGAAACCGGGATAAAATTATGATTGAAGTGACCGCAGCAAAAATCCATTCGGCAGTAAAAGAATGCGATTCTCATATTGAAAAGCTGAAGAGAGGCAGACGTCTGCTTTCTGAATTCTTCCCTGTCAGTGAAAACAGTTTTAAAACACTCAGCGAAGAGGAAATTGAACATATCGATCAGTTTATATACAGATTCACCCGTCTCCAGGACTCAATGGGAAAGAGACTCTTTCCCTCAATGATCTCCTATCTGGACAATGATTACACATCACGGCCATTCCTTGATATTCTCACAAGACTGGAACAGCTTGGCATAATTACAAGCGGTGCAGACTGGCAGTTTTTCCGGAACCTGAGAAATAATCTCGCCCATGATTACCCTGACAATATTAAAATCATGACTGAAACCCTCAATCTTCTTTTCAGCCAGTGGCAGAGAATGGAAGACATCTACACCTGCGCCAGAGAATACTGGAGTAAAAAAATCAAGGAGAAGTAAAATGAAAATTATTCTATTAAGCAAACCTGCCGAAAGATCCCCACAGACAGAAGCTGCTTCTCAATCATAACCGGAGCTGAATTCACCAACCGGCTGCAGCAGATGACTGTAAGAATGTTTTTCCATTATCATATGCAGCACAGATGCGGCAATCCTTCCGGATTAATACTGAATTAATCACATATAATAGCGAGAAAACAATGTCAGACATTAAGACCACAGAGCATACTTTAAAGTAAAAAGTTCAGATTAACTTGACAGATTACACACCTCCCGCAATCTCCTTTACCATAGAAGGAGACTACAGATGGAACATATCCTCAATGCACCCTATATAATAAAAATTATATCAGCCCTGATTCTCATCCTCATTATCAATCAGAAATTCAAAAACCTCATCGCGGCAATAGTCGGCGGGACACTGCTCCTGGCGTTCTGGTGCGGTCACGGCCCTGCATCAATTATCAATATAAGCTGGGCACGATTTTCATCATGGGGAAACATCTTTCTGGTCATTGCCATATTTCAGGTCATATGGCTCTCATCCATGATGGATAAATCAGGCGTAATGAAAGATCTCGTCGAAATAGTAAGAAAAAGTATAAGCAAAAGAGCCGGACTCGCTGTTCTTCCGGCGCTTATTGGCTGGCTTCCCATGCCGGGAGGTGCGCTCTTCTCGGCTCCCATGGTTCAGGAGATGGATGATGAAAATGAAATTGATCCCCTGCTGAAGACAAAAATCAACTACTGGTTCAGACACGTATGGGAATACTGGTGGCCCCTCTATCCGGGAGTTCTCATCGCAATTGACATGACCGGGCTTCCTGTCTGGCAATTCATATCCCTCCAGCTCCCCTTAAGCCTCTTCTCAATAGGCGGAGGAATATTCTTTCTCTTGAGAAAAGTCCCCCATGTTCCGGACACCGGAGTGAAGAGAGACAATCTGGCAAACCTTAAAGTTTTCATCCATCTCATACTGCCCATAATCATGGTTATAATAGTCTATATTTTTGTGAGCATCGCATTTCCTGTCCTGGGAAATAAATCCAAATACCTGCCGGTGATAACAGGTCTCTGTGCATCCCTCATAACACTGCAGCTCCAGAGACCTCTCAAAGCGGCAGTACTGAAGGACATACTGCTCTCTCCCAACACCCTGAAGCTGGTATTTATAGTAATATTCATAAGAATCTACGGGGCATTCATAGAATATCCCCTTCCCGACGGGACTCTGCTCATGTCTGCAGTTAAGAGCGAACTTGCCATGTGGCACATACCTGTTATTGCAATCATAATGCTCATTCCGTTCATAAGCGGCCTCACAACAGGACTGGCTGTAGGATTTGTAGGAGCAAGCTTCCCCATTGTAATAAATCTCCTTGGCCCGAATCCT
>CAYNFB010000179.1:0-6144 GCA_964396355.1 uncultured Leptospirales bacterium
AGTACGTCCCTCCATGGTCAGTCAGGAGGAACTTTCCCTCATATTTGAAGCTGCTCTCATACTGCCGCCCGAAACAGCCCTTGATTATCTTGAGCCCATACACCGGATAATAGAATCCTCTCCGGAGAGTTCAGAAAAATACAGCACCAGAGCTCTGCTCTACTCCTCCGGAGTCTTCCCGGGAATCATTGCAGATGAGATTGAAAAAGAGGGGATACTGATAAGCGAGGATGACTGCTGCCTTGGAAGAAGAAACTTCGACATATCGCTGAACCACGAGTCTGAATATCTGTTCTATGAACTGCTTGATACCTATTCATACCGTCCGCTCCATCCCTGCATGAGGACCGGAGAGGAAAGATTCGAACTTCTCTACAGGATGCTGAAAAACTACGGCATAGAGACTGTAATATTTTTAAAGGGAGAGGAATGCCCTGCCGCAGATACACAGGCAGACTATTTGAGGATAAAGATGATGCGTCAGGGGATTGACCCCCTGACTGTTACAAACTCTGATTATATTAAAAAAGTAAGGGACTATGTAAGCAGAATATAATTATCTGCCCATCATTCGATAATAGTCCCCGGTGATATTCATTGCCTCACGAAGGAAGAGATCCTTTTCAAAATCAATGCCCTTGTTCTCTCTGTCGTCCTTGATTTTGTCCTTCATCTCCTTCTCCTTCTGACGGGCCACATCAGACTCCTCTCGAAGACTCATGGTCTTCTTCTTCAGTTTAATTCTGTACTTCTCTATCTTTTCCTTTAATAAAAGATATTCCTTTGTTCCCGTTCTCTTTGAGGAGAGATCCTTCAGACGATTCACTATACCCGGGCTGACGTAGGAGAACTTCCGGTACTGAGCCTTTCTGATCTTCGCCCACTTCAGCGGATACTTTGTCTCATCCTCTCCGATATTCCAGATAGCGCTGAGATCAGGAACCTTGACATCAGGTGCTATTCCATATAGCTGATTGGAAGTACCGCCGGGCTGATAGAAGACGTGGGTTGTTATCTTAATTGCTCCAAGCTCTCCTCCCAGCGGATTGTAGGTCTGCACGGTACCCTTGCCGTAGGTATTCGACGGACCGATGATGACCCCTCTTCTGTAATCCTTAACCGCGCCTGCGAGAATCTCTGATGCACTGGCGCTGAATTTATCAACCAGAACTACCAGAGGCCCGGCGTATTCGATGTCGGGATCATTATCATAGTATATTCTTGCGGGATTCGCCTTATTCTTAACCTGAAGAACAGGCCCCTCCTCAATGAACAGTCCCATGATCTTTATAGCCTCGGTGAGAAGACCTCCCGGATTTCCCCGCAGGTCAAGGACAACGATATTAACCTTATCCTCTTTGAGCCCCTGAAGCAGTTTCTTAACATCTCCAGATGAGCTCTTATTGTTATCTGCATCCTCATAGAAAGAGGGAAGCTTTATATATCCTATTTTGCACTTTGTCCCTCCAGTTTTAATAACCTGAATGTGAGACTCGGCATCGCTGTCCTGAAGTTTAATTTCCTCTCTTACGATGGGAACGATCATCCTCATGGGCTTATCTCCATTTGATGATTCCCGGATAATTGTAAGCCTCACCTCCGAGCCCTTCTCTCCCCTGATCAGCTTAACAACATTCCGTAAATCCATGTCGATAACATCAACAGGTTCCCCTCCGGCCTGGGCTACTGCCACAATCCGGTCATTGGGTTTGAGTATAATATTTTCGGGAAGCTTTGCAGTTGCTCCTCCGGTGATAATCGATTCTACTTTTACAAATCCGTCCTCGGTACTGAGACGGACTCCTATTCCTTCGAGCTTAAGCTGCATGGAAATCTTGAAATCCTCGTGTTCCTCATAAGTAAGATAGTTTGTATGAGGGTCAAATGATGCTGTTATTGAATTCATAAACAGACTGAGAAGTCTGCTTTCATCTATCTCGCTTATTCTCTTTCTGGTAAGCTCATACTTCTTGATGAGCTTCTTCTTCGCCTCATCTACCGTCTTGCCCGATGAAGTGTAGTTGAGAAGCTGAAGCTTTATATTCTTTCTCCATCTTTCGGACATCTCCTTTTTATCAGCTGCATAGGCGACCTTTTCCCTATCCACAGTGATAGTCTCATCCTTCTTAAAATCATAGTTCTTCTTGATAAGCTCATCAAATAGATCCATTGCCTCTGCCGTCCTCTTCTTATAAACAGCAAAAATATCGTAAACAGCCTTATAATCATCCATGACCAGATAATCATCAAATAAAAGTTCATGTTTTTTGAAGTTGGCAAGATCTGATTTATAAAAGTAGTACTTCCCGTAATCCAGACTGTCTATATAATTCTTATAGATTCTCATAGATATTTTGTCGTCGATATTATTGTACTGGGCGTGTATTGATAAAACATTATTTATGAGCATCTGCATATCAGACTGCCTCAGTCCCTGGGACTTTTTAAAACACGAAAAAACTATAATGAGGCAGAGCAGCGGAATAAACTTGTATCTGGACATTCAAAACTCCTGCGATTTAATATAACCGGGCCGTTTCCCAGGCTTTAAAGGTGTACATCTATCTAATAAAAAACATTTACCGTTATTTTCAACATATTTTTTAATAAAACAGTCATTATTGATTGCAGTTTTTTTTATTGACACCTGCTTCATAATTATTCCTCATTTGATTGTTAATTCGGAGGAATATATGCTTTATAAAAAAGGATTCATGGAACTCTCCCGACTCCTGGAAGAGAAGAAAACAACATCAGTAGAAATTGCCGCATCACTGATTGAAAGAATAAACCTGACAGACAGCAGCGTAAATGCCTATATAACAGTAGAAGCAGAAAAGCTCATAAAGAGTGCAGAGGCAGCAGACAGCCGCAGGGCAGCAGACAAAAAGCTCTCCCCCTTCGACGGGATACCTGTAGCTGTGAAGGATAATATAAACACTGCAGGAACAAGAACAACCTGCGCATCCAGAATCCTGGAGAACTTCATCCCTCCCTACAGCGCTACTGTCTTTGAGAAGATGGAGCAGAAGGGAATTCTTCTCCTGGGCAAGACCAATATGGATGAATACGCCATGGGCTCAACTACAGAAAATTCATTCTTCGGACCCACGAAAAATCCTCATGACCTTGAAAGAGTTCCAGGCGGAAGCTCCGGCGGATCAGCAGCCTCGGTTGCATCATTCATGGCGCCTGTATCTCTTGGATCAGACACAGGAGGATCTATCAGACAGCCCGCCGCATTCTGCGGTGTTACAGGAATAAAGCCCACCTACGGACGAGTGTCCAGATTCGGCCTTGTGGCATTTGCCTCATCACTGGATCAGATCGGAACATTCGGAAGAAACGTGGAGGATGCAGCATCACTCCTGGAGATAATTTCAGGATACGATAAAAAGGATACCACCTCTGTAAACAGGGACATGGATATCTCTTCAAAGTCCATAGATGCTGACGTAGAAGGAATGGTTCTCGGCGTTCCCGAGGAATACTTCCAGGGAATATCTCCTGACATAAAAGAAACAATAGAAAAGAAAATAAAAGAGCTCGAGGCGGCCGGTGCTGTCATAAAGCCCATAAGCCTTAAATATACTGAATATGCAATACCTGTATACTACCTCATCGCAACAGCAGAGGCATCATCCAACCTCGCAAGGTATGATGGAATCAGGTATGGATACAGAGCCGATGATGCGGAAAATCTAACTGATCTCTATAATCTTTCCAGAAGCAGAGGCTTCGGCAAGGAGGTCAAGAGACGTATAATTCTCGGTACATTCTCTCTCAGCTCGGGATACTACGATGCGTACTATCTTAAGGCGCAGAAGGGAAGAAGTCTGATAATACGTGACTTCAAAGAGGCCTTCGAAGATGTTGATGCAATAATAACACCTGTGACTACGACCACGGCATTCAAAATCGGCGAGATGATGAGCGATCCTCTGGAGATGTACATGTCCGACATTCTTACTATATCTGCAAATCTCGCGGGTATTCCAGCAATTTCGGTCCCTGCAGGAAAAGACAGCTGCGGGCTCCCCATTGGACTCCAGATAATGGGAAATCACTTTCAGGAGCAGAAAATACTCAATATTGCAGCTGCTGTAGAGAAGACTTGTGAACAAATCTGTCCTGATATCTAGAGTTTTAATCACTGTGATTCTATTTTTCGCCGGCTGCTCATCTCACGAGCAGATCCGGCTCACATCAAAAGTTGATGGACGAGAGTCAAATACTGCCCGGAAGAGATTCTTCTCCTCCGCCCTGCTGAAGAATGAACACAAAAAAATCAGTGAAATAAAAACAGAAAGATATCTGCTCCGTCTGAAAGGATGGAGCCCCCTGTCACGTATAATAAACAGAGCCGTTGATGATATAATCAGAGGCAATACAGACGGCGCTGAAACGATACTGCTGGAAGTGAGAAGCGTAGACGACACAGGAACAGCGGAAAACAATCTCGCTGTTATTTATGAACTTTCAGGCAGAAAAAGACTTGCTTTCACAGGATACTATAACGCACTATTAACATCGCCGGACAATGATTTATTTAAAAAAAACTTTTTTTCTTCCACGTACAGCCCGGCATCACCAGTCCGGAAATAATGCAGGAGGAGCTCTCTATGCTGACAGACAAACACTTCAGAAAACACAACTACCTTCGAATATCCGTTACCGATAAGTGCAATCTCAGATGCAGGTACTGCATGCCCCCGGAAGGAGTAGAATTTTTGCCTCATGATCAGGTATTGAGAAATGAAGAATTCATAGATCTTATTAAAATATTTGTCAACATGGGAATAACAAAGATACGATTCACCGGAGGGGAACCGCTTGTGCGAAGGGATCTTATGGGAATTATATCCGAGACGAGACGGCGCTTCCCCCATATTGAGATGGCTCTGACCACGAACGGAATTCTGCTTAAAGATCACCTGAAGGAACTCCGGGAGCTCAACGTTAAGAAGCTCAATATAAGTCTGGACACTCTTTCCCGTCAGAGATTTGAAGATCTTACCTGCAGAGATCACTTCAATGATGTCATCTCATCCATAGAGGCGGCCCTGGCTGAGGATTTCTTTAATGTGAAGATCAATTCCGTTCTCTTTGCAAGTACGCTTGATGAAATTGACAGCTTTATGGAATATTTTTCAGACAAGAAGGTTGATCTGAGATTTATAGAGAGAATGCCTGTAACAGAGCAGGATCGTTTCAACGAATTCATTCCATCAGATGCACTGGTCAGCCTCCTTCAGTCAAAGGGCGAATTAACCCGTAAAAACACGAACGACACTGCTGTTGCAATGATGTATGAGATGAAATATAAGGGCTCTATTATTAATCTTGGAATAATACCGCCTGTAACACATAGATTCTGTTCAAGCTGCAACAGGCTGAGGCTCACATCAGAAGGAAATCTCAGGACCTGTCTCTATGCCGATCACAGCTACAATCTGAAGGATATGCTCCGCAGCGGCGACGATGAAGATGCAATAACCGGATACATCAATCAGGCGATAAAGGAAAAAGAGGGCGGACATCACATAGAGTGTACCTCTGACAACAGGGGCTGCCGTTCTATAACATCGTCCTTTACTGCAATGTCCAAGATTGGAGGATGATCATCTGAAGGGAGCCAGATCTATTCTGCGTCTGATACCGAGTGTTTGAAACAGATGAGCTGTATCGGCTCTGAGCCTGTTTCCAAAATTTTCAGGCCCCAGCAGATCGAGGCTTTTCATGATTCCGCTTCTTACCTTCATCATCTGCACCGATACGTAGTAGTATCCTCCGGCAGTCTTAAAGAAGATTCGGTATGAGATGAAGTCTCCCGGATCAAAGACTCTCATTCCCCACTTGCGCACCCGGCTTATGCAGACATTTTTCTGAATGACCGAAGATCCCGATTCGCTTATATGACTCCTTATCTTCATCTTCCCCAGACGGTTATCCTCCATGAAGAAGTACCCTACTTTACCGGAAATTTCATGCATCTCAGGTAAACTGTCAGAAGATATTTTATAGCTGTTCAGAACAAGAGTCTTCATTCGCTTCTCAGATCTGGAGTAATACTTCATGCCCCTGAGCGCAGAAAACCGGCTCAAAGCAGATCTGACAGCCGTCCTGGTTACACTGGGAATAAAA
>CAYNFB010000179.1:6154-7919 GCA_964396355.1 uncultured Leptospirales bacterium
CAGATGGAACGAACAGTTTTCATACAGGGATGTTCACCACAGAAGTGATATAGATACTATATCGTAACTGGAAAATTTTTCTCTGAACAGAGATTTAGATGACGGGAACAACGGCGCCGGACTGGTTGAAACAGTCCCGGAACCCTTCAGCCGTACTGAGGTTAAAATAAGCCCTGACCGTGTCTGCCTGATCTCGGAATTATTAAAAAATAATTTCACATCAAGAGCATAGAGATGCAGAGATGAAAACAGTATAACTAAAGTGATTAAATTAAATTGGAGAATTTTCAATATATATTCCCTTTACAGAAATCAGAGCCCCCTGATACTGCAGGTCTCGGCAAAGAGCAGAACTCTCTCGCGCAGCAGATGAAGATATTCAGCCTTGTAGGGAACAACTTCATTCATGGCACTGTCAATCATCGGGCCGGTACTTACGAACTGCTGAAGAAAGTAATTTTTAACTCCTCCCAGTGCATTGCCTATACTGTCAATATCATCAACAGTGACGTATCCGGGAACGCAGGTCGTTCGGAGTTCAAAGTCCACGTTTCCCTTCTTCAGCACGTCTATTGTATCGATAATCCTGTAAAAGTCACAGGACGCACAGGTCAGATCGGAATATTTTTCCGGAGATGTCTTCATGTCCAGAGCCGCATAATCAACCAGCCCCTGGTCGACACATGTTCTCACAGCATCGGGAAAGAATCCGTTACTGTCTAGTTTAACCAGCAATCCAAGATCCTTGACTCTATTCAGGAAGGAAGCCAGTCCTGGATTAAGAGCAGGCTCTCCGCCGGTGACAGTTATTCCGTCTATGAGACCCTTCCTCTTCTGGAGAAACTCGATGATACTGTCCTGTTCAATTCTCTCAAGTTCCGGACTGTTCAGTGCAAGCTCCGGATTATGACAATATCTGCATCTTAAATTACAGCCCCCCGTGAATATGACAGAACAAATTCTGCCTGGATAGTCAAGGAGGGAGGTCTTATACAGCCCTCTGATATTCATTGCATTCAATATTCAGTTCTTCTGACATAGAGTCGAACTGATAGGTTTTTCTTTCAGCAAATTCCTCACGCTTGCCCTTATTCCACTGATTAACCGGTCTAAAATAGCCTACAACTCTTGAATAAACTTCAACTGGAACTTTTTGCATCTTATGTCTCCTTTAATTTTTTAATATCCTGTCGTTTTATTTATCGACCTCAATCCCGTATTTAAGCAGTTCTTCGGGACTGTGATCGAAGGGACAGTACTTGTGCTCACCGGATATATATCCGTGAATAGGGCAAATACTGAAAGTCGGCGTTAATGTAAAGTATGGAAGCGCGTAGTTTTCCGCGATTCTCTTAACGAGGGATTTAACTACCTCGATATCGTCTATTTTCTCTCCCAGGAAGAGGTGTACGACCGTTCCTCCTGTGAATTTAGTCTGCAGCTCATCCTGATGATCAAGGACCTCGAAGAGATCGTCTGTATGGGCAACGGGAAGATGAACCGAATTTGTATAGTAGGGTTCACTGGAGCCTGAGTATTTTATATCGGGAAAATCCTTCTTGTCGTTCTTGGCAAATCTGTATGTAACACCCTCTGCAGGTGTGGCCTCTAGATTGTAGAAGTTCCCTGTCTCTGTCTGGAACTCCATTATTCTTTCGCGCATGTAATCGAGAACTTTCAGAGCAAAGGTCTTCCCTTCTATTGTGGATATATCCGCATTGAGAAAGTTAACACAGGCTTCATTCATACCCACAAGTCCGATTGT
>CAYNFB010000180.1:0-7918 GCA_964396355.1 uncultured Leptospirales bacterium
TGTGCAGTCTCTTGATGATGCCAGTTTTGCCGCAACCTCTTTAAGGTCTTCCTCAACGTTTGATGAGTCTACTCCTCTGGTCTGTACGTCGTATCCGGCTACCCTGGCAAGTTCAGACGCATTTCCCTTTACTATGTCTATGCGTGTTTTATCCAGCAGTTCCATGCACTTTTGATCCCTGAAGGAAGTTGCTCCTGCTCCGCATACATCGAGAATTACAGGAATATTCCTCTTGTTCGCCTGCAATGCTGATACTCCGGCGCTCTCAAGGAATTCAGAAGTCAGTGTGCCAATGTTGAGTACCAGAGCCGATGCGAGTGAAGTCATCTCCTCTGCCTCCTCAATAGCATGAGCCATTACCGGAGAGGCCCCCAGCGATTTTACTATCTGTGCGCAATCGTATATTGTTACCCAATTCGTCATGTGATGTATGAGCGGAGCTTTTTCACGGACAGATGAAAGTTGTGAGTAGATATCCATATTATTTCCTTCTATTTTTTAATTTTTTTTATCAGTAGATCTCAACAGGAATGGCAACGCTGGTCTCTTCAATTGAAAATTCAACGGTAATCTTAACATCCTATGGGGTGACCCGATCATACTGCTTATATTCAATGGTAAATGCTTCATAAGAAGCTAGAATTTACCATGTTGCTGTCAAGCTGAATTTTTGTGTAAGACCAGAGGGATCCCTGAATTCAATTTTCGGTATGTTATATGCAGAGCGGGGGAGGATCTCCTTCTTCTCATCTCCTCATTATGATTTTAAAGAATCCTTGACTTTATTAAATTTAATGGTAAAATAAATTTAATAAAGTGTATATTTCTTTATGGTATTTATTTTTATAAAATATGACGATTATATTTTAAGCGGGTGTCCGCCCTGTTAAACCTGACGGATATATTTTGCCTGCTTAATCCATACTCTACTAAATGGTGGAACCTATGAGCAATAACCCCTTTGTGAAGCCTCTTAAACTCTTTGATCCGAAGTCTGCACTCACAGTAGATGAATCTTTTGTTAAACTCCTCGGCTCAGGGGGAGGGGATACTCTGAGCGATCTTGAAGAGGATGAATTTGCAGGAGCTTTATCGGGAAACTGCGGCAAGGAATTTGCAGTTATAAGAACGGGCGGCTCCATAAGGGCAGGCATGGTTCTGCTTGAAAACGATCAGAACAGGACCATTATAGCTGCAGCCAATACACGGGGTGAGGTTATCTTCTTTGAGCCGTCAGCTGAGGGGCTGAAAATTCTCAGCAAGATATCACTTCAGGGCTCAATAAATACCAGCCCGGCTTTTGCTGATGGTATTCTCTACGCTGCCACAAGAGAAGGAGTGGTTTTTGCAGTTGATACAGGATTGAAAGGCGGTGCGGAAAATCCCGTAGACAACCCTGTTCACAATAAGCTTCTCTGGCAGAAGAAAATGAAGAAGGGCATTCTTACAGAGCCTGTTACAGCTGGAAGGATGCTAATTGTTGCACCCTTAAACGGTATATACGGCTTCGATGCATTCAACGACGGATCAAAGACTGCAGGCAGAGCTCTCTGGGGTACAACCATCGCAGGCACAGTCTCAACACCCGTACTCGACTCAGGGACTCTCTTTATCGGCAGCGAAGACAGAAAACTTCTGGCATTTGATTACGGAGGAAACCGGCTGCAGAAAAACTGGGAGTATTCGCTCAGCGGAGCATGCAGAAGCAAACCCTGCGTTTCTTCAACAACAGCCCAGGTTATTGCAGGCACCGTGGACGGATTTGTTTACGCTGTTTCCAGGAGTGACGGCGGGTATAAATGGAACTACGTTGTTAAGGAACCTGTTGTGAGCAGTATCGTGAAGGGAATTATTGACGGCCGGGAGCATTTTTTCTTCGGTGCAGATAATGGTCTCTTTTACTGCCTCGATCAGTTAGGGAAGAAGGTCTGGCACTTTAAGACAAACGGCAAGATTCGTACAGAAGCGCTAATTCATGAGGGACGAATCTATTTCGGGTCAGAGGATAATAATCTCTACGCACTTGATCTTGAATCGGGCAGAGAGGTCTTCAGGTTCCCCACAGATGGAAATGTATACAGCAGACCCCTCGTGGTGGATGATAAAATCTACTTCGGGTCTACCGATGCCTTTATACATTCAATTTATATATAGGACGTGAATATTTTAATTCAGTGAGGCAAGGGATGTTAAATTTTCTTTATAATAACATATTATTTCAGCAGATAGATCCGAGGATTTATGAACTGGAGAAGGATATTGAATTCTATAAAATAATAATTTTCGGCACCTTCCTGGTTCTTGTAATTCTCCTTTTGATTATAATTCTTCAGAGGCTTTCCATCAGCAGATTTAAAAAAACCGGAAAGGTACTCACTGTTCCCGGTGATGCAGATTCCGGTTCGGAAGATTTTTCTGATTCTGAAGAGACGAATTCGACACCTGATCTGCCGGCAGCGAAAGTAATCATACGTCCTAAAGAACTGCCTGACCCGGGTCTTATCTTCAAGTATTCCCTTGCAAAGGAGAATATGACAGAGAAGCTTATAACCATTGGACAGACCGAGGGGAATATAAAGACTTATTCTACGGAGATTATAAATGATCATCTGAGCTGCTTTATCCGGATAATTGACAACAGGCGGTAGAGGGCTATATACGATCTGCCTGATACAATCTTTGAAGAGTATCAGATAGATCTGAGAAGAGACGGCAAAGTTCTCGTTTTTTACCCAGGCCTTGAAGGCTACAGGCCGATGGGTTCCCGGGAGAAGATTTATGTGAAGAATGAACCTGATGTGGCCGGCGACCCTACTTTTCCTTCCCTGAAGGCCCGGCAGCCTATCCGGTTCAGGATTGGAGACAGACTGAATCAGGATGATAAGTTTGTAAACGGCTTCTTTGAGTTTCATCTCTTCACTCAGGAGTATGAGGTTAAAACTTCGGCGGGCATACCAAAGATCGAGAAGAATTTTCTCATAAGACTTTATAAAATTTATCCGGGCTATGACGTATCCTCTCCAGACGGGGAGGGGCTGTATCCCATGATTGACCCATTTACAGCAGGATGAAAATATGAGCAGAAACGAACTCCATAATTCAATACAGAGTGTAATCAATGACGATAAGCCTACGGTAAGGAAGTCAATAGTAATAGGCGTGGGCGGTTCGGGAATGAAGGGCGCCCTGTCTGCCAAGAAATGGATTGAGTCGAACATGCCCTCAGAAGCCCACAGGTATATGAGATGGGTTGGTATAGATACAACCGACATAGAAACAAGTATTGAAGGGAAAGGCGGGAAATACAGGTTTCCTTCAGATCAGTTTTTTCAGGAGGAGAGGCGCATGCTTTATCTGTCGGCTCCTACTCCTGCGGATCTGTCCATGGAGTTTCTGCGCGATAAGTACAAGAATGATAAATGTTTTGACTGGATTCCAAATCCCGATGTGTATGATATCTCTACAAGAGCCGGCCAGGGAGCAAATCAGACAAGACCTCTGGGCAGGCTGGCATTTTTCTATAATGAGCAGCTGTTGAGAGATTCTATCATTAAAGAAAGAGACAGGCTCGCCGAGCTTTCCGATGATCCGAAATACTTTCAGCTCATGGATGTAAAGGAGGGGCATGATAAGTCTGATGAGACAATTTCTTTCAATATTGAAAGAGGAGTTAACCGCTACTACTTTAATCAGAAGATTCCCGATGATCACTTTATATCATTTATTGAACCGGATCAGCCCACAAGAGCAATTCTCTGCCCTCATATCAGCGGCAGGATGGAAATAGAATTTTTTCCCAGGGACGAAAAAGGCTATTACTTTGAGATCAGCGGTTCGGCTATGGCCGGGAAGGTATTCAGCTTCAAAACTACCCACTTCAAAAGAAGAGGCCAGATTTCGATATTTCTTACTGCATCTATTGTGGGCGGCACGGGAAACGGAATGCTTCTTGATATGGCTGCTATGATTAAGGATATTTTTAAGGATTACTGGCCTCAGCCCAGGATTTACGGCATACTCGTTCTTCCTTCGGCCTTCAAACGCGTTGTATACAACAGAAATGCCCGGGGCAACGCCTATGCCGCGCTGAAGGAACTGGATTATTTTATGAGCGGCAATACCTTCAGAGCAGAATACCCCTCCGGCAGATTTGTCGAGGTAAAGGATAGACTGTTTGATGACGGCATGCTTTATCTTCTGGATGTAGAAAATATGGCGGGCAATTCTCTTCAGGGCCGGGATCAGGTACAGGAGCTTACCGGGCAGTTTATTTCAACCTTCGTGGCCTCAACCGTGGGAGGCGCAATCGAGGAGCGCATGGTTAATGATTCCACGAGAGCTTCAATTTATCTCCCCAGAGAAGAGAAGTCTCAGAGGAAGGCAAGCTATAATTCTTTCGGAATATCAAGAGTGATTTATCCGGTCCCGCAGCTGAGGGAACTTGGTTACAAGATCACCGCCATCAAAATGATAGAATCATTTCTTAAACAGGTTAACAGAAAACTTCTTCTTGAAACTCTGGGCGATATAAACAGGGGGCTTGTCAGATCTCTGAGACTTAACTGCAGGCTTATATTTGAGAGGATGTATCCGGATTATAAGGCTGATATCGAAATAGAGATTAAATCCTATGAAAAGAAACTCGCTTCGGCTGTTGAGAAAAAGGATAAGCGTTCTGTAACTATTCTGATGGAGAACGTTATAAGCGACTATGGTAAAGAGGAGATGGAAAAGCTCAAGCGCGGTCTCATGATGAGAATGGAAAAACGCTATCAGCTTGAGCTTGATAAGATGAAGACCGTATTAACATTGCAAATACATAAGTATATCCAGGATCCTAATAAGGGTTTTTTCTTCGCCGGCATGATTCTTGATCTTCTTCTTGCAAAACTTGATATATATCAGAAAAAATATTATAAAGAAAGAGTATCTCTTTCACGCTATTCCTCTGAAGAAATGGAAAAGCTGGTTGAACAGGCTGAAATCTCAGACAAGATCGAAACTGATATGGCTGAGGCTGTATTCTATATGGCGCAGTTTAATTTCGGGCAGCTTGTTTATGAATCTATGCTGTCCTCTGCCGAAGTCTTTGTGAGGGAATTCCGGGCGCTTCTTTTTAATCTGAAAAATTTTGAGATTAACATACTTCAGGATAAGGTGCTTGCCCTGAAAGATCAGCTGAAGCAGGAAATAGAGGAAGACAGATTTGAACTTCTGGAGAAGAAGAATCCTCTGTTTTTCTATCTTATAAATGGTAAGGAGATAAATTCATTCCTTCAGGAATACTTTTATTCAAGACTTTCTGTCGAAGATTTGTGCAATGACATCGACTTCGTAAAGCTTGATAGTGAGGATGATGTTGAGCAGTTTATAGAAACTTACCTTATCTCTACCGAGGGACTGGCTGTTCTTGATATGGACAGCAATGAAATGCGGGATATGATTAACGACAGATTTGGTAATCTGCTTGATAAATCTGTCGAGGAAGTTAAGCAGATACTCTATGAGACAAGCGCTGCAGATATTGAGGACGGACTTAACCTTAGTGAAAACAGCATGCTTAAGATAGACATAGAGACAATCAAGAAAAAGCTCTTCAAAATAATATTTAAACGCTTCGAGGGATTCAGCTTCGATAATATCTCTCTTAAGCAGATTCTGGATGATAAGAAGATAGGGGTGAGCAAGCTGATGGAAAAGCTGGATAGGTTTTCCCGTCCCTATGTTAACATTGATGCTACTGCACTGGCATCAATGGAGTATTTCAGGACCGTGACAAATTTCAGCCTCAATACATATGAAGAGGGGGATGAACCTGACTCCGGAGAGGGAAACGATCTGCCGTCCCGGATGGATCATTACAGGAAAAGAGAATCTGCTGAACCCAATATAAGTGTGGAGACCTTCCAGGTTCCAAATCTCTGCAAGCCTTATGAAATGATATCTATGGGAATACTTCTCGGATATCCTATATTCAAGGTTAATTCCCTGGCCGATTCTGCCAGAGACTACCATTCTCTGGTTGAGGAGAAGAGTCATCCTCTCCACCTGTTCAATAATCCCGCATTTGACGCAAAATATTTTCCAGACCCGTTCCGACTGACGAACTATCTTAATCCGGCCAGACTCTGGACAGGGCTTCTGCTCCTCAAAATTCTCGAGGAAAGTGATCAGCACTATGTTTATGAAGAAAGACTTGTAGAAGAGTTAAAAGATCTCGAGGCAAGGGAAAATTATAAAAGCATTGTCATGGATTTTGACAAGAAGATCATGGAAAAGGGAGGATACGGCAATATTCCCATGGAGCTTCTGGTTGAGGCAGTAAACGGACTCGGGATGCTTGCCCGGAATCCTGCGACAGAGAAACTTCAGTTCAGGAAGGAGTATTCGCTGGTAATAAGGGATATCCTGGACGGAGACGGCACTGCAGAGAGGGCCGGTGAATTGAATATGAGTAAGGATGAATATATAGAGAGAAATATCAAGGCTCCTCAGTTCAAAGACAACAATGAACTGCTTTTCTTTCTTGAAAATGACTTCAGCGTGCGGGATTTCATTACAAATTCTGTGAAGTCTGCAATTGGCAGAACCAGGGAGAATATAAGTGCAGGAGCCGATGTACGTCTTCCCAAATGGAAGATAGATCAGGTAGAGCTTCCTTCATTTAAAGATAAGTATGAATTCTATGATTATTTTGAGGCCCGGGGGTCTCTTGAGTGGCAGAATCTCCTTCGAGAAAGATTGACCGAGAAACTTAATGATTATGTAACGTCTTCCAGATTCAGGCTCGAGAGTGATCCTACACTTCTTGACAGGAGCAAGGTTCATGAGTTTCTCAATACTCTTGGGCAGAAGCTTCCTGAAATTGTAATCTGGGAAGTGAAGGTTAAAAATAAGATTGTCAAGTGATCTGTGAATTATCTTGACAATTCTAAGATTAAAAAAGTATTAAAATAATGCAGCATATCTTTATTAATATCTAATACAGGGAAAGATCATGATTGATATCTCAACAAAATACATGGGCCTTGAGCTCAGGAGTCCGGTAATAGCTTCAAGCTCCGGGCTTACATCTGATATTGACAGTCTTATTAAAATTGAACAGAGCGGTGCCGGTGCGGTAATCTTAAGATCACTTTTTGAAGAGGAAATATTAAGCAAAATTGATTCACTGGCAGGCAGTGCAGAGAATGTGTCCTACGGACGGGAAGCTGCCGGTTATCTTGAATATTTTACAAAGAAAGAAAGTATCGATAACTATATGAAACTTCTCCGTGAGGCAAAAGAAAAGTTGTCTATCCCGGTAATTGCAAGTATTAACTGCCTGACTGCCGAAGAATGGATTCCCTTTGCCAGCAAAATGGAGGAGGCCGGTGCCGATGCAGTGGAAATTAACGTGTTCAGATTGCCATCTGATCCTGCTGTGAACAGTGAAACAATGGAAAAGCTCTACTTCGATGTGGCTGCAGGGATAAAGAAGCAGATCTCCATTCCTGTAGCATTTAAGATGGGATATTATTTTTCATCAATGGCAAGAATGCTGACACGTATCTCTGAAATGGGAATCGACGCACTGGTTCTTTTCAACAGGTTTGTCAGTTTTGATATAAATATTGACAATATGACAATTGAAGCGGGAAATATATACAGTAATCAGTCTGATCTGTCTCTGCCTCTCAGATGGGCAGGTATAATGTCCGGTTCAGTTAAGGCGGATATTGCAATTTCATCGGGAATTCACGATTCCAGGGGAGTTGTCAAGGCTTTACTGGCAGGTGCCTCAGCTGCATACGTATCCTCCACTCTCTATCTCAACGGTGTTGAATATATAAGTACTATTAACGAGGAGCTTGTTCAGTGGATGAAGAAGCACAGTTTTAGAAACATTGGTGACTTCATGGGGCGGCTGAGCATGAAG
>CAYNFB010000181.1:0-5205 GCA_964396355.1 uncultured Leptospirales bacterium
GCACAAGCAGATGTTTCCAGGGCCAGTGCTTTGGCGTTTTTCTCATAAAACATGGGCTATCTGTTTCCAGTTTTAATTTTTCCCAAATCTCTTCAGTAATAAACGGCATCGCAGGGTGGAGGAGCTTGAGGCCGCTCTTCAGCACAAAATACAGGACCTGCTTTGCAGTTTCGGAAGATTCCTTAAATGATTCATCCTTTCCGTATAACCGCTGCTTCACAAGTTCAAGATACCAGTCACAGAATTCATGCCACCAGAAATCGTAAATTTTGTTTGCAACTTCGTTAAATTTATAGGTCTCCAGGGCTTCTGTAACACCCCTGACAGTTTCATTCAGAGAATGGAGTATCCACTTGTCGAATTTTTCCAGCTTGCTGAAATCAATATCTCCGGGAACAAAATCATCACCGAGATTCATCAGAATAAATCTTGTGGCATTCCATATCTTATTGCAGAATGATCTGTAGCCGTCTATTCTCTTCTCTGACAGGATGATATCCCGACCCTGAGCTGCGAAGGCGGCAAGAGTGAACCTGAAAGCATCTGTGCCGTATTTATCCATCATGATAAGCGGATCTATTACATTACCTTTGGACTTGCTCATCTTATGTCCATGCTCATCCCTTACAAGGGCGTGAATATAAACATCCTTAAATGGTATTTCACCGGTAAATTTCACACCGGTCATAATCATCCTGGCGACCCAGAAAAATATAATATCAAAACCCGTAACAAGAACACTTGTGGGATAGTATTTCTTTACCTCTTCAGTATTATCGGGCCATCCCATTGTAGAGAAAGGCCACAGGGCGGAGGAAAACCAGGTATCCAGTACATCGTCATCCTGCTTTAAATTTACTGAACCGCATTTCTCACACTTTTCCGGATCGTCCATGGCGACATTTATATGGCCGCAGTCCTCACAGTAGAAGGCCGGTATGCGGTGTCCCCACCAGAGCTGCCTTGATATACACCAGTCTCTGATATTGTACATCCATTCAAAGTAGGTCTTTTCCCAGTTTTTAGGAATGAAATTGATCTTTCCGTCCTCGACAACTTTAATTGCATCATCAGCCAGAGGTTTAATTTTAACAAACCACTGTTTTGAGAGATAAGGCTCGATAACAGTACTGCATCTGTAGCAGTGCCCGACCGAATGTTCATGTTTTTCAATCTTGTCTAGGAGTCCTAATTTATCAAGATCCTCCATAACCTTCTTCCGGGCCTCATCTCTGTTCAGCCCCTTGTATATACCGCCGTTCTCGTTAATAACGGCATTTTCATCCATCACGTTTATCTCTTCGAGGCCGTGTCTCCTACCCATCTCAAAGTCATTGGGATCATGTGCAGGAGTTACCTTAACAAGTCCGGTTCCGAATTCCATGTCGACGTAGGAGTCTGCAAATATAGGTATTTCTCTGTCCATCAGAGGAAGAATTACCTTCTTACCCACAAGATGTTTATATCTTTCATCATCGGGGTTAACCGCAACACCAGAATCGCCGAGCATAGTCTCTGGTCTCGTTGTAGCCACAACAATATATTCATCAGTACCTGCAACGGGATACTTAATATGCCACAGGCTTCCTTCGAGATCTTTATACTCTGTCTCAATATCGGAAAGAGCAGTCTCGCATCTGGGACACCAGTTAATTATTCTGTATCCCTGATAGATGAGTCCCTCCTGATAGAGTGTAACAAAGACCTTCCGCACTGCCTTTGACAAGCCCTCATCGAGAGTGAATCTTTCCCTGGGCCAGTCAAGCGAGGAACCAAGCCTTCTAAGCTGCCCCTGGATCTGGCCTCCTGAATGTTCTTTCCATTCCCAGACCCTCTCCTCAAACTTCTCTCTTCCAAGATCGTGTTTTGATGTTCCTTCTGCTGCCAGGAGCCTCTCTACCACATTCTGAGTAGCAATACCCGCGTGATCCGACCCCGGCATCCAGAGTACTGATTTACCCTTCATTCTCTGCCATCTTGCAAGTATATCCTGCAGCGTGTTATTAAGGGCATGCCCCATGTGAAGATTCCCGGTTACATTGGGAGGAGGGATTACAATAGAATAGGGTTCTTTGCCGTCATCAACATCGGCGTGAAAATATCCTTTCTGCTCCCAGTATTCATACCACTTCTTTTCGACTTCCGCCGGCTCGTAAGATGAGGGCAATTCCATAACACAACTCCATATTTCTTCTTATTCAATAAAGTCATTAATGAGCCGTTTTTTTAAGTGTCAATATTTTTTTAGACTAAAAGAAAGTGCAGCAAAGAGGATGGAAAATCCGGAGATAGGTCATTCTATTATATTCGCAAAACTGTACGTTAACAGCTTTAAAAAACACTGTTGTTTATATTAATTTACACTTATTTTTATTTTTTATAAAAAGATAAAGACCTATTGCTCATAAAAAATCTGAAAATAGTATTGTTGATATAAAATAACTGTTTAAAATTCCTGATTTAATATTTTTACCTGAGCATTTTTCACGTATGAGGCAAAAAGATCAGCATCTGTATTATCTCCGACGATATCACCGTAGTGGTAGGGGATAGCAACTCCGGGACCGATTATGTTTACAGCCTCTGCCGCCTCGGAAGCATTCATCGTATAGGTGCCTCCCACAGGAACTATCACGATATCGGCTTTGACGCTGTCCATCTCGGGAATAAGATCAGTATCCCCTGCTATGTAGATTTTCTCACCGTCCATCTCAATGATGTAGCCCAGCCATCCGTTTCCTTCAGGATGAAAGCTCTTGTTTTTATTGTAGGCCGGTACTGCAGTGACTGAAATTCCCGGGAGATTAACTATATCTCCGGCCCTGAGAGTCATCGTTTTAATTTCATCTATTTCAGAGGTAACATCGGCCGGCCCGGCTGCAACCGTATCGGGCTTAGATATCCTGTTTATATCTTCTATGCTTAAATGATCGTAGTGAGAATGTGTCACGAGAATCACGTCAGCCTTCAGATCCCCTTTAACTTTCCAGGGATCAACAGCCACTGTTACAGATCCTTCGAGTACTAAAGATGCATGGCCTATCCATCTTATATTCCTCTCGCCCTCCTATTTCACAGACTTATATTTTTCCATATCCGCCGAAGTCTCGATGAGCTTTCCGGTTATCTCTCTGCCAAGAAGCGCATTATCCCTGTTCGTCTCTGTTATGCCGCAGGTATGGGCAGTTACGGAAGCTGTTTTCTCGCTGAATCTGGCAATATGGTTTACATCATCCACTATGTGCTTATTAATCTTTTCAATATCTCTGACATTTTCAAGTACTGTAAATGACCTGGATTTAACCTCTCCAATACTCGAAAGAATATCCCTGAATGTAGTCTCGGTCTCCTTTATCAGTCTGTTCTGATTGGAATTTGCCTCTGTCAAACCGTTCACCGCAGAGAGAGATTCATCCACCCGCCTCTTCATCTCATTGAGGATGCTCCCGATCGTCTCTGTTGATTCCCTGCTCTGATCGGCAAGCTTTGATATTTCATCGGCAACAACGGCAAATCCTCTGCCGGATTCTCCGGCACGGGCTGCCTCTATAGATGCATTGAGTGAAAGCAGATTAGTCTTGTCAGAAATATCCCTTATTATTTCAATTACATCTTTAATTTCCTCGGACTGATTCCGCAGATCCATAATCGTATCATTAACCCTTCCGCTGCCTGCGTTCACAACAGAACTATTATCGGTAAGGCCCTTCACAATATCCAGAGCCTCCTCCACCTTGGTCATCGTGCTTACAGAGACATCTCCCATTTCACCGGCCACCTCGGAACACTTTTCAATACTCTGATGCACAGCGTCACTGAGCTTGATCTGATTCTGAAGATTGCCGGTTATATCCAGAGTCTCCTGAGATATTTCTCTTACCGCAGAGGATACCTGATCAGATGAATCGGCGAGGCTGCCTACTATATCGTGGACCTTCCTTGAATTTTCAATGAGAACAGCAGATGTCTCCAGAATTTCACTTATAAGATTCTACTGTTTATCTTTTCCATTCTCAATACTGTTAATTTTTTCATCATTAATTTCATTTGAAATTCTTGTTGTACCTACATAAACTACAGAGAAGAGAATAACCGATGCCATCTGTATTGTATAGTCGGTTATCAGAGTAGGGCTGTTCAGCCCCTTAAATCCTGCGAGCCAGACAACTCTCAAGGTATTCACGGCAACCATGGCTATACAGCTTATTCTCATAAACTGAAGATTGAAATACAGGAGATACATAGAAAGCATGGGCAGAATATAGACGTAGACCATTGTTCTCGTGGTGGAAAACACAGTAAAAATATAGAGAACAAAATATCCAGACAGAGTGATGAACTTGATTTTATAATCTTCACTGTCTTTTTTATAGAAAAAACTCGCAATAGCCAGAGGAAAAATCATAATAGAAAAGAATGCCAGCAGAAAGGGCAGAGATCTTCCTCCCTTCAAATATTCTACAATATATCCCACAAGAAGAAATAAATCCAGTATCCAGTTTATTAGCAGCACGTAGCCATTGATCTTAGAAGACGTAGTTCTCATTTTTTCCTCAAAAAAAATTTGCATTATTAACTAATATATCATATTTGTAGATCCAAAATGTGAAATATTCACATATTCTCAATTTTGTCAATAAGATAATAGCCCTATCAATACAGACCACCGGGTTTTGAATATGATATTTTAATGCACATTAAAAAAGAGAGAGATGATGAAAAAAATTTTATATATACCCACAATACTCGTGATGACATTAAACATTCACGCTTCCGAAGCTGAAGTGAAAGACAATTCATTCAACCCATGCACTATTTTCTCCTATGAGCATCCGGTAGAAAAAAGAGGTGAAGAAAAAAAATGGACCCTTAATTTATCCGGAAATTACATCGAAAACAAAGGCAACACAGATTCAATTGATATGAACTATTCTGCATTTGTCAAATTCGACAATAATATTATGGTTTTTAAGACAGCCTTTTCCGGATACTACGGTAAGACAGGAGGCATAAAAGATGAAGACAGAGGCATGGGAAGCGCTAACTTTGACTACTACCTGATTGAAAGACTGGAATTTTTTTCATATACAATGTCAGAGTATAATGATATTATAAGCCTCAGACACCGGAATAACTCCGGCCTTGGACTGAAAGCTGTCTTCGTCCGCAACAGCTTTCTGCTCATAGATCTCAGCGGAGCACCTA
>CAYNFB010000181.1:5215-7917 GCA_964396355.1 uncultured Leptospirales bacterium
TATCAGTCAATTATCCGATATATACATCGTTTTTTAAACTGTGCCCGATGAGATGCTCTTTATAGATCTCAGCGGCGCACCTATTCTGCAGTATGAGAAATACGAATACCAGGATTCCGCCAGGGAGTGGAGATGGTCCCTGAGAGGGAGAACAGAACTCTATCCTTTTAATCCTGATTTTTCAATCAGATACTACGCCTACTATATTCCATCAATGAAAGACAGACATAATTACAGAACAATTCAGGATCTGTCCTTATATAAAACACTAATAGGCTCAGTAGGAATCAGGGCAACATACAGGCGTGAGTACAACACCTATGACGACAAAATACTGGCAGAAAATCCAGGAATAAAACAAACAGATTCCCTCATATACTTTCAGCTGAGTGTGACAATATGAAAGAGGCTAACATTCTTAAACCGGTGACAGATATTCTGATGAATTATTTCGCTGCACCGGTGAGAGCTGATGCCCACGCACTGGATTTCATGGAGAGTGCATACGGAGTATCAGGAGAGCAGCAGATTCTTTCCTTTCTCGGTGATAGATTTGTTAATGACGGCTCCATATATCAATTGATAATATATCCGGGTGAGGACTTCAGGCTCCTCCTTGAGAAATACCTCCCGGCCCAGGGGATTAGCCGCAGCAGTATTAAAAACCTCACCGACGTCATTAAATCCGGAATAGAGTGTCTGAAAATAAATACCGGCAGCGAAATATTTTCAATTCCCGGGAAAGAGAGCAGAATCCTCATTGTTAAATTTATTGAAAAACTCAATCTTAATCTTTCCGTATTCATTTCTCCTGAAAAAAATTCCAGACGAGATATCACCGCTAGGATGATAATAAGAAGCAGGAATATCAATCTTAACAGCAGGCAGCTTGAGAACGTGGATAAACTCACAGCGCTATGGTCCGGTGAAGAGTCTCTCCCATTCATAGAAATCACATCTCTCCTTTTAAAAATGATAGAAGGTAATTCCGAAAACATCAAAACTATTCTTGAAAAAAACAAATACCTGTACAGAAATGCTCTTGATGAAGCCCTGTTTTTTAAGGAAACAATGAATAGATTTACCATGGAATCTATAATGGCCCAAAAAATTCAGCCTCCTCTTATAACAGAAGATGAAGCTCTTTCTATGATAGAATCTATTGATAAACTCTCGCTTATCCTTTTAGGAGGAATAATAGCGTGTCCGGGACTCAGCAGGGATGTGATATTCAGCAGCAGCAATGATTTTAGACTGGTTTAATTTGGGAAATTAATCATATTATTATTTTTTTGAAAAAATCAATCTTCTGTGAAATTTATCAAGTCACTAAAAAAGACTTGTTAATTTTAACTTTATCAATAAAGTGGAATTTTGTTTTTTAAAACTATTATTATATGTACGAGGATGCTATGGGCTGTACAGTTGCGATTGGAGCACAATGGGGAGACGAAGGCAAAGCCAAAATGATCGACTACCTCACACGGAATTCTGATATAGTTGTCAGATACCAGGGAGGAGCAAATGCCGGACACACTGTAGTCGTGGATGAAAAGAAATTTGTTTTTCACCTGATACCTTCAGGAATACTTCACGATGATAAAAAATGTCTCATAGGCAACGGAGTAGTTCTGGATCCTATCCAGTTTCTTGAGGAGAAAGAACTTCTTGAAAAAAAAGGTATAAAAGTAAAAGACAATTTATATATATCAGATGCTGCACACTTTATTCTGCCCTATCACAAGACTATTGACTGTGCGATAGAAGAACTCAGGGACGATAAGATAGGAACCACCAAAAGAGGCATTGGCCCCTGCTATGCAGACAAATGTCTGAGAATAGGAATAAGAACAGGCGACATCTTTGATGAAGATTACCTCAGGAAAAGAGTGGCCACTGTCCTGAAAATCAAAAATCTTCAGCTTGAGAAAATGTATAATCAGCCTGGAATTGAAATAGACGAAATCATGGCTCTTCTGCTCAACTTCAAAGAGAAAGCCGGAGATATGATCATAAATTCACAACACTATCTTCACGATTCAATTTCAGAGGGCAAGCAGATACTTCTTGAGGGCGCCCAGGGATATGCTCTGGACGTTGACCATGGAACATACCCCTTTGTAACATCTTCAAATCCTACAATCGGCGGCGCACTGCTGGGTACCGGATTAAATGCCTCAAACATAGATGAAGTCATCGGAATCACCAAGGCATACATCACACGGGTCGGAGAAGGCCCCTTCCCTACAGAAGCAGAAGGCGAGGAAGGAGAAAGACTTAGAGTAAACGGAAATGAATTCGGTTCAACTACAGGCAGGCCAAGAAGATGCGGATGGTTTGATGCTGCCCTGATGAAGAAATCAATCATGATAAACGGAATTACACAAATTGCACTGACGAAGCTGGACGTACTCACAGGCTTTGACAAAATCAAAATCGGCCTGGGATACGAAGTAGACGGACAAAGAGCAGACAACACGTGCCTCTCCCATCTTCACAAAGCCGAACCGGTTTATGTTGAGATGGACGGATGGAGTGAAAATATTTCAAACTGCAAATCTCTCGAAGAACTGCCCGTAACCGCTCAAAAATATATTCAGTTTCTGGAATCTGAGTTAAATGTGCCCGTAACCTTTGTTTCAGTAGGCCCGGGAAGAGAGTTTACATTCAAAAAATAGATATTTTTAAAATATTTATTTAAT
>CAYNFB010000182.1:0-7875 GCA_964396355.1 uncultured Leptospirales bacterium
AACTGACGGGCTTGTGTCGCATTTTTCTATCTGGCTGAGCATGCTCTTGCTTACAGTGGTAATTTACTGCCTCACTGTTGCTGCGGTATTTATTATACCTCATTACAGTGAAATATGGATTTACATTCTGATTTCAATATGTCTCGCATCTGTTACATTTATTGCAAATTCACTGTGGGCGCTTTTCGGATCGATGTTCAGCAGACTGCTGGAAGTAAAAAAGGTCAGGCTTGCCTTTAATATATCCATGAGTCTGCTGCTTTTATACTGCGCCGGCGCAATATCAGGAATTATGTAGAATCTGGTTCGTCCTGGCTTTTGCAGACAGGACTGTTCCTGTGGCACTGAGAACGGCAAAGAGTATAAATGTGTACTTCATCATCAGTGTAAAAACTTCACCATTGCCGTCTACTACTCCGCTGCTGCCCATAAATATGCTGATCAGAAAGGTGACTATGGTCATACTTATGAGCATGCCCGAGGTTCTCATCGTGGCAAGCATGCTCGATGCGACACCGTATTCTCTGGGCTTAACACTTCCCATTATGGCCGACATGTTGGCAGATGAGAAAAATCCGAAGCCCAGTCCCATGAGTACCATGATGAGGTATATAAGCTGCAGCGGCATATGGGGAGTTATGAATGATGCGGCAATCAGACCACCGGCGCAGAGGGCCATTCCCGCTGTTGCTATTTTTCCCGGATCTATGCTGTCGGACATCCTGCCTGAGATATATGAGAATATCACCTGAATAAGCGGCTGTGTCATCAGTATGAGACCCGCTGTCTGGGGAGAAAAACCTCGTACAGACTGAAGATAGAGGCTGAGCAGAAATGTAACTCCAAATGAGGAGGCGTAATTTATCATTGTGGCAATATTGCTGAATGCGAATGTTCTGTTTGATGTGAGCAGCTTGAAGTCCAGAAGGGGGTGTTCCGTCTTTTTTTCAATTCTATAAAACAGAACCATTCCTGCAGTACCGGCAAGTAATATTAAAGGAGCTGCTGTACTTTTGGTTATGCCGAGGATGCCCCATATTATCAGAAAAATGGATGATGAAAATATAACCGATCCCCTGATGTCGAATTTTTCTCCTGTTGAATCGGCCCACTCTCCCTTCAATCTTGTTACTGTGAGAATGAGTGCTGTTATCTGGAAAAAAAACGGAATTATGAATATCCATCTCCATCCGAAATTTGTGATTATCACACCTGCAAGTGTTGGGCCTACGGAAATCCCTGCATAAACGCTGGCAGTTGCAATTCCCATGGCTGGTCCTCTGCCTTTACCCGGGAATACAGATGTTAGTATAGCAAGGCTGGTGGAGGTTATCATTGCAGCACCTGCACCCTGAATGAATCTTACTATGATGAATGACGTAACATTGTCTGTAAGTGAAAGAAAGAGTGTGGAAACGGTAAATATTGATATTCCGGTTATGAAGACCTTCTTTCTTCCATGAATATCCGAAAATCGGCCCGCAGGCAGCAGGAGGATGGAAACCGACAGCAGATAGGTCATTTCTATCATGCCAAGCTGCATGGCGCCTGCATTGAATGCCTTGCCGATTGTCGGCAGGGCAATTCCTACACCTGAGGCCATGAAGGGATTGAGAAACTGCACAATGGAGACAATGAAAAGCACCATGGCTGGTGATGTGAGGGCAGAGTTATGTTTATCTATCACGTTCATATTCAGCCTCCATGCCCGTTTCTATCATTCTGTCCAGATAGTCGTATAGAGTCTGCTGTTCCACCCCGGAAAATCCGCTGAGAAAAACCTGTGCGGGAGAAGCCAGTATGCTGAAAAAATCAGCTGCAATTTTTTGTGAATGCTCAGTTGCGGATATAAGCTTTTGTCTTCTGTTTGAGGGATTGACTTCCCTGACAATAAATCCCTTTTTTTCCAGACTGTCGAGAGATCTGGCGGTGGCTCCTTTATCAATGGCGATTCTTCGGGAAAGCTCATCCTGAGTCATAGCTTTCCCGTCTTTAAGAAGTTCTGCCATATAGGGTACTTCACTTGTCTGAATATGTATTTCTTTCAGGGCCTCTCTGTTGTAGGAGGCGTATAGTCTGTGGAGTACGGCGAATCTGTACCCCAGTGATTTATTTTTATTCATAATTTACCTGTCTGTTTGTTGTCATGTCAACAATTGTCGGCAGGTAAATTATGTCAAGCAATGTATCAGGCAAAAAGTTTATTCTGCCTGATACTGTATTGTCAGAGGTTCCTGTTTTTGAAGAAGCGAAAAAGCAGGAGTATTGAAGCAGTAATAATGACTATTGGTATCCATGGAGTAATGCCCAGTACGGAGGGCAGTGTTATCTTCCCGAAGTTTCCCCAGGTCAGCACACTGGCTTTTAGTGCCGGGTATGTCTCCGCGTAGATCACAGCTCCTGTTATCATGCCGATTATTCCCCAGACAGAATCCCATCTTCCTTCGCCCAGCGCTCCTCCTGCAGTGCCCGGACAGTAGCCTAATATAGCCCAGCCTGCACCGAAGATAAGTCCTCCTCCGATATTACCGCCGAGGACTGTAGCCTTGACGCTGAGTTTTATAATTTCAAATTCATGAAGAAAGTATATTCCAATCATTCCAACTGCAATAGCCGAAAACATAAATTTAAAGAGAGTCATATCTCTGAAAAGCATTGCTCCCAGAAATTTTTCATACCTGACCATTTCAGCTTTCTGGAGAAAGAATCCGAATAGAATACCTGATATAAGACCGTAAAAAATCATTTCCATATTATCCTCCCTCAGCCTTTCCTGTATATTATTCGGGCCACTACAGCGCCTCCGGCAAAAAAGAATATCAGAGATATGTAGCCGCTTATTGACATCTGTACAAAACCGCTGAGGCCGTGGCCGCTCGGGCATCCTCCTGCAAGTCTTGCTCCGTAGATAACCAGTATACCGCCGGCAAATGCCGCCAGAGCTCTTTTCCTGACGCTGTCCCCGAATCTTTCCTGCCACATCGGCGGGAGTGCCTGGGCGCTGAAAGTTTGGGAAGCTTTTGATGATACGAATGATCCTATCATAACTCCAAGGACGAACATCCACTGCCAGTTTATACCAAGAGAATATTTTTGAAAATATGCAAGGCCGGCGACGTGATCAGGAGATATGATGTTTTCTATCATTCCTGAGGCCACGACGTATGTTGTTGAGGCACCAAAAAATTTACCGCTTATAAGCACCGACAGAATGAGAGTTATCCCTGTAAGGGCTCCTGCAAGATAGGGACTCCAGGTTTTTTCTGTTAATGCAATCATGTAAAACCTCCTTTAAGATAGAGTATGCTGCATCAATATTATACATATAGAGACTGGAGAGAACAAATAATATTTTTATACAATTCGTTTCTTGATTTTAGGGAATTAATTGTCTATCTTGATTTATATTAACTGTTAATCAAAAATTCAGGTTAATCTGGAGGGTTGTCTGAAATTTGAAGTAAATTCTCTGTGGAAACAATATCGAAAAATGAAAAATATTCATGATCTGAAAAAATCTCAGGAAAATATTTCTTTTTTTGCCGGTAATTTTTTTCATATAATGCTGCCGGTTTTTATTCTTCTTTTTATTTCATTTCTTATCTTGTCTGGTGTTGTGATCCCTCTTCTTCGGGAGAGACATCTTCAGTATAAGAAAGAATTGTGCAGGACCCTTGTTGAGGCGGCAGTCAGTGCTCTGGAGTCACGTAATTCTGAGGTAGTTGCAGGTCTCATTACAAGGGAAGCCGCAGTGAAAAGGGCATCAGAGAGGCTACGGTCATTCAGATTCGGTGACGGGAAGAAGGACTACTATTTTATAATCGGGCCTGGAACACGTATAATCATGCATCCCTACAGGCCTGATCTTGAGAATGTTGATCTGGAGAAAATCAGCTGGGGCGGAGATGAGAATATAAAGAGCCTGTTCGGCAGAATGAGAAAAATTGCCTATGAAAACGGGTCGGGTTACGTCACCTATAAATGGCAATGGAAGGATGATCAGTCAAGGATGGAAGAAAAATTATCCTACGTTCAGCTGTTCAGGCCATGGGGTTGGACTGTTGGCACGGGAGTATATCTTAATGATATTGATGAGGAGCTGTCTAACTGGAAAAATACACTGACTATTGCAGTTCTAATTATGACGGGAATATCAGGTCTCATCGCCTTCTTTCTTTCATTCAAAACCATGCGTCTCAAGGAGCGTGAAAATCAGGCACTGGAAAATCTCAGGCTTAATGAAGAAAAATTTCGTTCTGTATTTAACTACAGCCCCTTCGGTATTGCCGTAAACCTCCTGAAAAATGAAAAATTTGTTGCTGTTAATCAGGCCTTCACAGAGCTGATTGGCGTCCCGGAGAGTAAAATACTTTCCTTTACGTTCAAAGAGGCTGGCATTGAACAGGCCTTGAAAAACGAACTGGATCTGAATAAGCTGAAGACTGAAGGTAATATTTTAAATCGTGAAATAAAAATTGAATTGCCGGGAGGAGACAGTAAGACTCTTCTATATTCAGCAGCCTTGATCAGTTATGACGGGCAGGATGCCGTACTGTCGATGGTGGTTGACGTTACACAGGAGCGACAGATGGAGGAAACTCTCATGCAGGCCCAGAAACTCGATGTAATAGGGCAGCTTACCGGAGGTATTGCTCATGACTTTAATAACATGCTGGCCGGTATCATGGGCGGCGCCGAGCTTCTGAAAATTCAAATAGGTGATGAGCCTTCTCTTCAGAAAAAAGTTGATATTATAATTGAAGGAACAAGGAGAGCATCTGATCTGACACAGAAACTTCTTACTTTTGCGAGAAAGAAAAATATTGTCAGAAAAAGAGTGGATATTCACGACTCTGTCAGAGAAGCTGTTACCTTACTGGAGAGGAGTATCGACAGGCGCATTAATATAAGAATTAATCTCAATGCATCTCTGTCATGTGTTTCCGGAGATGCAACACTCCTTCAGAATATATTTTTGAATCTGGGCCTCAATGCACGTGATGCGATGAATGACGGGGGAACTCTTACTTTTTCAACTGCCGATATTTTACTTGATGAAAAATTCTGTCTTGAACAGACGCGCTATATTCATCCCGGTCAATATATTGAGATTGACGTAAGAGATACAGGTTCAGGAATGTCTGATGAAACAATTCGGAAGATATTTGAGCCCTTTTTTACTACGAAACCTGTTGGTATGGGCACCGGTCTTGGAATGTCCGTAGTATACGGAACAGTCAAAGAGCATGGCGGAGCAGTCAATGTATACAGCGAGGTGGGTAAAGGAACTCTCGTGAAGATATTTATTCCCGTTTCCCTCAAAGAGGATAAGGTGGAAGAAAAAAGCAATGAAGAACCCGTCTGCGGAACAGGCAGAATTTTGTTAATTGACGATGAGGAGCTTGTGCGGTCAATAGCAAAGTCTCTTCTTGAATCACTTGGCTATTATGTTGATTCTGCCTGTGACGGAGAAGAAGGCGTTGAAATGTTCAGAGAAAAAGTTGAGGACTACGATCTTATTCTGATGGATATTGTTATGCCCAGACTCAGCGGAGTTGAGGCCTTTGAAATAATGAAGGGTATAAAACCCGGAGTGAGGGTCCTTTTCTCTTCGGGATTTAACAGGGAGCAGAGTATTCAAAAACTCATGGATGAGGGAGCAGCCGGATTTATTCAGAAACCATATGAATACATACCTCTGAGCAGGGCTGTAGCTGATGCTATGGGAAAAAACAAAGATTAAAAGAAGTATATTTTATCAAATCCTGCATCGGCCATACAACAAAATAGTAGACATAAAGGTTTCTGATTTGAAGGATGTTCTGATAAATAATCCGGATCATTGGTTCTGCAGTACACATTTGTTAAAACCAGCATCAGGATTTGTTTCTGCTGTATTGTATATGCCGCAGGATAATCATCTGAATCTTACAAATTCCTGGAGAATATATTACATTGATATGATGAAATCAAAGATATTAAAGCATTTTAAAAAAGCCGGCATAGAAATAGATGAATTCCGTGCTGATCTTCTTGTTCAGTATTATAATCTTATAATTGCAAACAATGATGATAATGATCTGACGAGAATCAAGGGGGAGGATAATTTTATTATCAAACACTTTGTTGATTCAGTCTACTATACTAAATTTTTTGAGCTGCCGTCTTCTCTTGTTGATATAGGCACAGGGGCAGGCTTTCCCGGTATACCTCTTAAGATTATGTTTCCTGATCTGACTCTTATTCTTGCCGAACAGAGAAAAAGAAGGATTGATTTCCTGAAACTTGCAGTAAATGAACTGGAACTTAAAGACGTGGATTTCTATCCTCATAAGGTTACAGAGAAGTCGTTCTTTAATGTCGACGGAGTTATTACCAGAGCTCTGGAGGACGCCCCTGAAACTCTTTCGAGGGTGGAGCACTTTCTTCCCCGCGGAGGAAGGGTAATCCTTCTGAAGGGACCTGATGCTCAGGGTGATCTTGATCAACTAACAGAGAGAAATAAAAAGCTCTATAGTATTGAGACAGATAGAAATTATACTCTTCCCGGCACAGATTATATGAGGAGACTTCTGGTATTCAGGAAGGAGTCGGACAGCTATGGAAAAACCTACAGTATAATGAAAGATGAGAGCAAGACCAGAGGAATTGCCGTTACATCCGAGGATAATAAGACCTACAGGGAACTTCGTAAACTCGCAGCAGGTGAAGGAATTAAAAAATCCGGGACTATCAGCATTTCCGGTAAGAAAATAATATCTGACTATCTGGGTATGCACGGAACCTCAGGAACAAAACTGATTTTGCCTGACGGATATACTGAAAAAGACTCAGAGTTTGATAAGATAATTGGAGACTCTGAGAATAGGGGAGCTCTCTATATCCTGAAGAAAGGACTCTTTAACACCGTGGATTTGCTGGGTAACAGATCGCCTGTTCTTATAACGGAGATGCCGGTTATTGAAAGCTGGGATGGTTCAGTTCTTGACGGCTGCAATCCGGTAATTCCTTTTCAGGATCCCTCAAATGTAGGGGCTGCTGTAAGATCGGCTGTTGCCTTCGGGGTGAAGAGAATTATACTTCTCAGGAGTGCGGCAAATCCCTATCATCCAAAATCTGTCAGGGCATCCTCAGGCGCAGTCTTTGAGGTTGAATTTGTAAACGGACCTTCGATTGAAGATTTTAAACCTCCGGCAGAGAACGTTGCGATGTTCGCTCTGGATAAGGGCGGTGCAAATCTTGCTGATATTGAAATCCCCGAAAGTTTTATCATCATCCCCGGTGTGGAGGGGCCAGGTCTGCCCGATAATCTTCGGGCTGAGAGAGTTTCTATTCCTGTTGAGGATAATGTGGAATCTCTTAATGCAACTGTGGCATTTTCGATATTCCTATATGAGTGGAGACGGGACCCGAAAAAAACAATTTGACATTTCAGTGCTGTAATTTAAATATTTTTTGTTATTTAAAAATTAAGGAGACTGAGATGTCTATTAAATCTAAAATTAGAACTATACCCGATTACCCCAAGGAAGGGATATTGTTCAGGGATATAACCACACTGATTAAGGACGGAGAGAGTTTTAAAGAAGTTATTGATATTTTCGTTGATCGATACAGAAGTCTGGATATAGATTACGTGGCAGGTGTCGAGGCCAGAGGATTTATTATGGGAGGAGCTATCGCATGCGGACTTGGAAAAGGATTTATTCCTATCCGCAAGCCGGGGAAGCTTCCATTTGAATCAATCTCTCACGAATATGCACTTGAGTACGGTACTGATAAACTTGAAATGCATGTCGATGCACTGAAAGAGGGAGACCGTATTCTGCTAGTTGATGATCTTCTTGCAACAAGAAGCGGGCTCGTACTGCAAGT
>CAYNFB010000183.1:0-7737 GCA_964396355.1 uncultured Leptospirales bacterium
TTAAAAATGTATGGTTATCGTTTAAAGTTTTTTATAGTCCGCCAAATCTTTTTACAGAGATTCGAAGAATGCATAGAAAATATTTTCTTCTTTACTCGAGCTCATGTGTGGGACTTGCCTCTTCATATGTGTGATTGACTTCAAGATTTCCGAATTTAGTATATTTTCCCCAGAATCTCAGATCTACATCGCCGATAGGTCCACTTCTCTGTTTCCCTACAATTACTGTTGCCAGTCCTTTCTTGTCGGTGTCCTTTTTGACCTTTTCCTCTCTGTATATAAACATTACAACGTCCGCATCCTGCTCAATTGAACCTGATTCCCGGAGGTCTGAGAGTGTTGGTATCTGATCTGCTCTTGATTCAACTGCTCTTGAAAGCTGTGACAGCGCAATTACCGGCACTTTAAGTTCTCTCGCCAGCTGTTTAAGCAGTCTGGATATTTCTCCGATCTGGAGATGTCTGTCTACTCTTGAAAGTGAGGTGACCAGCTGAAGATAGTCAATAATAATCATACCCAGGGGCACCTTCTGTGCAAGACGTCTGGCCTTGGCTCTGACTTCAAGTATGTTTACTGAAGGCGTGTCGTCTATGTAGATGGGAGCCTTACTCAGCTTGCCTGAGGTTACGAAAATCTGCTTGAGCTCCTCGGGGCTTATGTGCCCTGTTCTTACTCTCTGGGAGTCAATCATCGATTCAATGCAGAGCATCCTGAGGCCCAGCTGTGTTGCGGGCATCTCAAGAGAAAAGAAGAGTACAGGCGTGTTATTCTTCAGGGCTGCGTGATTCATTACATTCAGGGCAAAAGCTGTCTTTCCCATACCAGGCCTTGCCGCAATGATCAGCAGTTCAGACTCGTGAAAGCCCGTGAGAAGCTCATCCAGTTCAGTGAATCCGCTGGGAACTCCTGTTACTACCTGCTTGGTCTTGTACCAGGTGTCAATATCATTGAGTGTGTCATTTAGAATGGTGTTTATGTCTTTGTAATCAGAGGTAATTCTCTGTTCGGTGACTTTGAATATATCACTCTCTATTTCATCCATGTCCTCATTTGTCTCGATTGTGCGGTTATAGCATTTATCAATAGAGTTGGATGCCACCTCTATGAGTCTTCTTCTGAGGCTAAGTTCCTTTATTCTGCCGGCATATACCTCGGCATTAGCCGAGGTCGATGATGCCTGGTAGATTTCTGCAAGCGCAGAATTCCCTCCAACTCTTTCAAGCGCGTCCTTGTCAATAAGTCTCTGCCTGAGAGTGGTAAGGTCAATGGGAAGCCCTTTGCGCTCCAGCTCGGTAATAGCTTCGTAGATTACCTTATGCTTTTCCAGATAAAAATCCTCCGGCTGGAGGATTTCTGTTATTCTAATTAGTGCTTCCCTGTTAAGAAGAGCAGAAGCGATGCAGGCTACTTCTGTATCAACATCCTGCGGGGGAAGCCTGTTAGCTGTCATAAATGGGCTACTCCTTTACAACAGTCACTTTTATTACTGCATTAAGTCCTTCCTCAAGCTTGATTGTGATTTCAAATTCACCTTCCTGCCTGATAGGATTTTCAAGCATAATCTTTCTCTTGTCTATCTCAAATCCCTTAGCCTTAAGTTCTTTTGCGATATCAATGGAAGTAATAGAACCGAAGAGTTTACCTTCGTCTCCTACCTGTGCACCAATCTCTATTTCAAGGCCGGTCATTTTTTCAGAAAGAATCTGACTTCCTTTCTTCCTTTTCTCTTTTTTAATCTTAATGAGTTTCGTCTGATGTTCCATGGCCTTTTTGCTTGAATCATTGGCCAGTAGTACAAGTTTTGCAGGAAGAAGGTAATTCCTGGCATAACCGGCTGAAACATCTTTTATATCTCCAGCATCTCCTAAGTTGGGTATGTCTTTCTGAAGTATAACTTTCATGGTTTACTCCTTATATTCATTCTTTTTTTGGGGAGAGTTTTCTGAAGTCAGACCAGAGGTCGAGACTTCCAATCCCCATTAGTAATATCACTGTGAACATCACTGCCGAGGGCCCGAGAATAAAAATTGTTATAATCAGGAGGGGGAGTATGTATATTGGAAATCCCCTCTTCTGAAAAAAGTATTTAATAATTCCCAGAGCCTGTACAGTGTATAATGTTGACACCATCAGCGCAACATTTAATGAAACAATACTGATAACTGGAAAAATATTTTTGTCAAGGAGTATAACTCCCGACCAGCCGGCTATCAGTCCAAAGATGAAATAATCATTTATTCTGAATAATTCCAGAGCTCTAGTTGCTGCTCCGGCCTTTTTCATTAAATATTTCCTCATTAAAAAAAAGCTGAATCCTGCAATTGACAGTGCATAAAAGAAAGAGACAAATGGTATAACATCTCTTGCGAGCTGAAGCCATTTATTATCTTTCAGTATCATTACGGAAGTCTTGAAATCCGCCCTGATTTTTTCTCTGCCTGCTGCGGGAGTATTGTACTGTTCAAAAACTTTACTCAGCTCTGAATCAGATTCCTCTAGCAATGTGACTGCGTTATTTCTTGCTGCCTCAATGAGATCAAAACCCTTGTATTCTCGTATTACGTTATACTGGACTGTAAACAGTATTGAAAAGGCTATAGCTGATACTGTAATGAAGTAATCAAGTCCTTTTCTCTCTTTAAAACAGAGCCCCCCGGCTGTTCCTATTGTAAGGGGGATGATAAAGAGAGATAGAATTTCTGCATATTCCACTGAAATAATCGGCATAGCCGCCAGCGGAATGAAAAAAATCAAAGAACTCCAGCCATATTTATAAAAAATATAAACCGAAACAATTGCCAGTATTACACCTGATATGAAAAATAAACCACTCAATCTTATTTTTCAACAAAGGGCAGTAATGCTAGTATTCTCGCTCTCTTAATAGCAAGAGCAACACCTCTCTGGTGCTTGGAGCATGTTCCTGTAACTCTACGGGGAAGAATCTTTCCTCTGTCTGTAATAAACTGCTCAAGCATAGTTGCTTTTTTATAATCGATCTTAACATTCTCATCCTGACAGAATTTGCAGACCTTTCTCTTGAATCTCGGGTTTCTCTGATACTGAGGTCTGTTCCCCTGCTGAGGTCTTCCCTGATAGCCGCCTGCTCTCTGAGGAGCCGCTGCTGCTGCCGCCGTTGTTGCTTCTGTAGCTGGTGCAGCCGGTGCTGCTACAGGCTCAGTTGCTTCTGTCTTAATCTCGGGAGTTTCTGCTGCTCCCGTTTCTTCAGTATTTTTTATTTCTTCTGACATTATTGTCTCCTGTAATCATTCTGTAAATTAAAAGGGTATTTCGTCATCTGAAAAAGGGTTGTCGTCTATATTGCCGTTATTGTTCAAGTTCGGCATTGACCCTGATGACCGGGTATTTGATTCCTGAGGATAGTCGTCTCCTCCTGATCCTTTTGATGAAAGGAACTGAAAGTTCTCTACAACCATTTCAATCTTGGAACGCTTGTTCCCTTCCTGGTCGTCCCAGCGTCTCTGCTGGAGTCTTCCCTCTACCGCAATTTTTTGACCCTTTTTACAGTATTCGGTGATTATTTCACCAAGCTTTGACCATGCGATACAGTCAAAGTATGATACCTGTTCTTTCTTTTCTCCTGAAACAGCATATGATCTGTTGTTTGCAATTGAAAAGTTTGCCACTCCAGTACCTGACGGAGTATAGCGAAGTTCAGGATCTTTTGTAAGTCTGCCTATTAGTATTACCCTGTTAAGGTCTCCTGCCATGAGTAACCCCCCGGGTTAAGCCGATTGCTTTTCAGATAGCTTCACAAACAGATATCTGAGTATTTCTGAGTGCAGACCAAATTCTTTTTTGATCTTCTCGATGGATGCAGGATCAGCTTCTATGTTCATAAACATATAGTAACCTTCAGCTTCTCTTTTGATCTCATAGGCGAGTTTTCTCTGACCCCAGTGGTCTTCTGTTTCAATTGTTACGTCGTTTTTCGTTAAAATCTCTTTTACTTTTTCTTTGAGAGATTCAACTTCGCGGTTAATAACAATCACAGTGAGTTCATACTTGTTCATCTTTTCCTCCTTCCTTTGGAATATACTGCACTGATACGTTATAATAACGTTCTATGCAGAAAGGTTTTACAATCTTTAAAAACTGTATGAATATTTCAATGATTATTTCAAAAATCACTAAAAATAGTCATCAGCTCCTCTTTTTCATGAAAATCAGACTGTCCGGGAGTCTGAATATAATAAAAGACTTGAATTTTTAATCTTTGTTTCCATCTCTTATATAACTGATGTCGTTAATTTTAGGGAGGCTCCATGAACCAGCAGAATGAGAAGAGATTGAGCAGCACTCTGCAGGAGATCGGAGAGGTTTTGCTCCTGAGTTTAAAGTATCAGCCCTGTCCTGATGATCGTCTCACCGGAGCTCTTGAGGCTATTGACTGTATCGTCAATGATCCTGATAATTTAAGGGAGTGTGAATATTTCTTCAAATCATCAGGGAACAGCTATGTTTTGTTTTTCTTTTCAAATATTATATATAACCTGAAGACGAAAAATGATCTCTATCTGACTGCTGATGTGCTGAAGTGGCTTGCCAGTGTCTGGAAAAATTTCATAAAACGGAACAGAGCCTATCAGAACTACTTTAAAGTCCATGATGCGTATATTGGTGTCTTCAAAAAGTACTACAAAGAGGATTCTTCCTTCATTGCAAAATTGAGTAATGTTAATGATCTGCGGGATCAGTTTCTCAGTGATGATATGGCTGCAGATTCTGAACTTGCAAAACTGGAAAAATTTTTTCAGCTCACTGAGGAAGTGGTCAATGTAATGAAGCCCACCTATTTTTTTCTGCTCGATTTCTTCAGGGAAATGAATATATCAACAGGTAATGTACCTGATGATGCAGATCAGATAGAGAAGGCCGGCCTGGCATATTTTGGACATGATATTTATACATACAGGAAAATTGTAGAGAGTTCCTGTAAGTCTCTGGGGCTGCTTGAAGGCATATATCTGCTGTTAAGGAAAAGAAAATCCACCCGTCAATTTAGAATTATTGACGGGAAGAAGAAGTTTTTAACAACAGGTGAAATATACGAATATTATTCAGATAAGTTTGACCAGATGAAAAAGGAACTGGTCGAAATCAAGTAGAACTCTATTTGTTCATCTTATTGTAGGCATTGTTTCTCCATTTCTTTGCTTCTGTGTGGTTTGGATTAACTTCCAGCACCCTGCCGTATGCTTTATATGCCAGATCATATTTTTTCTGAAACCAGTAGCTGTTTGCTATGCTGTAGAGTGCACTGATGTGCCGGGGATTGTATTTGACTGTATTTCTAAAAGCTTTAATTGCCTGGTCCCAGTGTTTCTGCTGATAGTAGGCAAGTCCCAGATTGTAGTTGTTGATAGGATCTTCCGGTTTATACTTCACTGCCATCAGTGAGTTCTTTTCTGCGTTTTTATAATCCTTCAGGCTGTAGTATGCAATTGCAATTTCATTATATGCCTTGTGGTTTTTAGGATTAATGCTGATGGCCTTCTTTAAAATTTCAACACTCTTCTTGTAATTTTTCTTGTTGTAATAAGTCTGTCCTGTAAGGATGATAGCTTTCTCGTATTTAGGGTTGAGCCTGATGGCGTTTTCCGAAGCAGACTGAGCCTGATCCCATTTTCTCTGTTTATAGTAGGCCAGAGACAGGGTGTAATGATGCTGCGCTGTTTTCGGATCTGCTTCAACTGTCCTTAATGCATACTGTTCTGCATTTGTTAAGTCATTGAAATTGTAGTATATCAATGCGATCCCGTGAAGGGCCGGTGCATGTCTGGGGTTAATTTTAAGGATTTCTTTATACTCATTGAGCGCATCCTGTTTCATCCCTGTTGTGGAATAAGAATGGGCAAGTGACCACCTGGCAATAATCAGTTCAGGGTTTATTGCAAGGGATTCTTTTATATATTTGTTTGATTCGGTTCCCACTTCTGCCATCTTCTTGTATCCGTAGTTCTTCAGCTGTGCTTTTATCTGCAGTGTTTCTGCATCCTGTTGGTTCAGGTTGTAGGCCCTGTCGATGTATATCTGGGCTTCCTTGAAGTTAGAGTTGTTGAGGTATGCCATACTCAGAGCTCTGTGTGTCTGATAGAGATTTTCTCCGTATTTGACTGCTTTCATTCCCTGGCTGACAGCCTTTTTGAGGTATGGGCCCCATTCCCCATTGGCATATTTGATTTGATATCCCCAGAGTGCGTTTACCTCCGAGAGCCCTGCCCATGCCAGAGCGTATTTAGGATCGTGCTTCAATGCCCTCTTGTAGAAGGAGACGGCAACAGGGTAATTTTTGACATCATACTGTGTCTGCTCAATCCTTCCCTTGATGTAGTATTGATAGGCTGTATAGTTATCTGTTGAATTGGTGTAATCTTTTATGCTGTTTTTCTTGGTATTCGATGAGGTCCCGGAAATAGTATCTGTCAGTTTTTTTGCCAGCTTTTCCTGGAGGATGAAAATGTCCGACGGGTAGCTGCCGTTTACGCTTGCGGCCTTCAGTACCTTGCCCGAGCTCACATTCATGAATTTTGCTGTAAGCTGAATCTGCTTGCCTATTTTATAAAAGTTGCCGTAAATTATATAGTCTCCGTCGAGCTTGTCCTTTGTTACAATTCTGAGCTTTTCCATATCTGAAGAGTCGTTGACTCCCACAGCCTGCTTAAACTGCATGCTCTCAAGAAGGTGCCTCTTTACCCTGCCTGAATCTATTATGATGAAGTTGTCCACAGTGGAAAGCGCGCCGGAAAGAGTCTCGCTGATGCCTATAGTAAGTGTTTCAAGCTCTTCATTTGCTCCCTTATTCAGCTTGTCGAAGGGCATTACCACAATCTTATAATTCGTGGCAAAGCATAATGTCTGGAAAAGAGTGATGAATATCATTGATGATATTATTCTTTGTATTATTTTCATATTTGGCTCCGGAATCTAAACTGACGGTATATTATATATTTTATAAAAAATTTCCACAACTTTTTATAAAATAGTAAATCACGGGGCTAAAAAATAAAAGGATGGCGCTCTTCTTTGTTTTTCTAAAATGTATTGACACTGACCGGTAAAAATGTTTTTTAAAATACATGGATAAGGAAAGAATAATTAAGCAGTCCAGAAATCTTCTGATTTTTATTGCCTTTCTATGGCTGGTGTTTCTTCTAAGTGTGGTGTTTCCTCTTAATAATCTGGGGATTGTCCCCCGAAATATCACCGGCCTGCGGGGAATAATTCTGTCGCCCTTCCTTCATGGAAGTTTTTCTCATCTTGCTGCCAATTCTGTCAGTTTCTTTATTCTGGGCCTTCTTCTCATTTATTCAGAAAAAGGCAGAGCCGTTGCTGTTCTGATTGCCGTCACTCTCCTGGGCGGAGCGGGAACCTGGCTCATCGGACGCAGCGGAACTATTCATATCGGAGCCAGCGGTATTATATATGGGATGCTTGGCTACCTTGTTGCCTCGGGTATATTCAGGAGAGAACTGAAATCGGTGCTTTTGTCAATCTTTGTGTTTTTACTCTATGGAGGCATGATATTTGGAGTACTGCCCATGGATTCCTTTGTGTCGTGGGAAAGTCATCTATGCGGTTTTCTTGCGGGTATTCTTACTGCATCGGGCGGAGCTAAAAAATGGAGGAATAACCATGAGTGAAATAGTTGATGATGCAAAAAGTCCTGATATAAAGGTTCATTTATGGTTTGAGAAGGATGAAGGAGTATTCTTC
>CAYNFB010000184.1:0-7654 GCA_964396355.1 uncultured Leptospirales bacterium
ATTTCTCTGTACTGCTTAATTTTATAGTTACCGTGTTTGATCTGCCGTCGTGTCAGGCAAACCCGGGCCTTACTTCGTGTTCGGCTTACTGGTAAGAGGGAAGGGTGTAACCTGAAATTTATGTAACGGCAATTCCCTGCAGGGAATTGTCCAGATAATTATTGTATCCTTAACTGTTCTAATCTCTTGAGAATATGCCGTAATTATTACATTCAGAACATCTTTATCAGAGGCGTTAAGTTTATTTAATTAGAATAAATTCTACTTGAACAATAGAGTATCAAATGCAGAATATAACAATAAAAGTGCAGGTTGAGTTTTCCATAGCTGATATTTATTCTTACATGGAACAGGGAAATAAAACAATTCCCATAGAAGTACCGCAAAGCGGATTCGCATGACTACCTGTATATTGTATAATCAGATATAGGCTTAATAGTTAAATGTAATATCTGCTGGAGATTTTAAAATATTAAGATTTAAACAAGACTATTTTTAAGAGTAGAATCATGAATATAGAAGAATATCCAAATTCTGAAGATATAGTTCGTGGAATGCATGCTTCTCGTTTATGCAATCCTATTGAATGGTTTGATCATTCAAGGGCATTAATTGCCGCTGCGAGATCTGCAAAAGAAAGAGCCGATATCCTTATTGATATTTCTGAAAAAAATGATTTATTGAATGTTGTTTCAATGCTTTATGGATTTGCTATTGAAAATTTGTTTAAAGCAATATGGATTTATAAAAAATATGGATCACCAGATTCAATAAAACAGTCATATGATCATAAATTTCCAGATGAAATAAAAACACATGATTTGAATAAACTTGCAAAATTAGTAAATGAAAATATTGCAGTTGAATATCAATTAGCTTTGGAACTTTTAACAGAATCGACAATTTGGGCTGGTCGATATCCGTGTTCTATAAGAGGTGATGATGGAATTTTTTTTAGAAACCCGTCAACTATTGATGATGCAGAAAAAATCTACGCTTATTATAGTAAATTTTTTACAATAGGTAGCTGAGTAATAATTTGTTCATTGATAAATATAGCAAATTTATAAATAAAACCTCGGGTTCCCATCCGTGAAGAAAAATGAACTTACAGATAATAATTTCTGATAAATAAAAAAAATCGCAATTTTTTTCTCATCGAACACCATCGAACCTCCATCGAGCCAATAACGAAGCAGTAATTCCAAGCCCTAAACACCATGTTAAAAAAAGAGTTGATTCCTCCACTCTGCTCTGTCTATATTCGCCCCAGCATGAACAGACTGATATACATATTGATACTTTTTATTCTGCTGTTATGCGGGCCTCTCTCCGGTTCTGCCGGTGATGATATGGCAATCTGCCCCGAGGTCACAGCCTCGTGGGAGAGAGATGCCTCTTCACGTATGGAGGGAGAGGCTGCGCTTTCTGCTTTTTATAATGGCGGCAGTTCCCGGCTCATCCTTAACTCCCTCTGTGATGTCCAGTCGATGAGGGAAATTGACCGTATTATAAATACTGCAGCTTCGGTTCTTCGCAGGGCAGCCTGCTCCGGATTTGCCCGTGAGGAGAGCGCACTTGCTCGTGCTGTCCTGAGTCGTGCAGGAAAATTCTCCATCATCGGACTCAGTGAGACCCAGAGTATTCTGCTCAGGCAGGCGGAGGTGCTTCCCCTTAGGCCGCGTCCCGTTTCAGCCGGTCTCTGCTGTTCACCTTTTTCTCCCGATGATATAATCAGCGCCTCCGGTTCTGCATCATTGATAAATACCAGAGATGACGGTCCTGAGCTCAAACCTCACCGGAGAATGATCAGCTTCAGATCTGCGGCTAAAAATGTGAAGCCCGGGCCTCTGCGTGATCTCGAATTTGCAGACAAATACAGGCTCTTCCTTTATCTCCGCGATGACGGGCCTCATGTCGCAGAGTTATCATACATAGAATTGTTCACCTCCCTCCGGAATCTGTTCCGGAATTCAATGCCTCTCCGGCAAATACATCACACCGCAAACCAGTCATCATCAGAAACAAACCTTAAAAATAAATTCATAATAAAAGGAGTACCTTCATGAAATTCAGAATCTCTGCGTCTGTCATAGCTGCGCCCGTTATCTGCCTGATTATACCTGTCCTTCTCCAGAACGCACTCTGGGGCAGAATGGAATTCCGCAGCTTTGACCGGGACAGTGGACGGCTTGAGCGATACCTGGGTCGGGCCAGAGATGAGGAGAGCCTGCCAGAGTGGCAGAATATAGCTGACTCCGCCCGTCAGGAGCTCACTGCCGACTGGGAGAGGGATGCAGAAAAACAGACCCGAAGATATATTGAAGAGGGATATTACGGGGAGACTGTTTCAGCGCAAAGAGAGGAGGCATTTGCAGACTGGGAGAGGGATCTCGAAATTGAAATTCTAAGAGAGAGGGGCAGGAAGCAGGCAGAGAGTGAGATGAAAGAAACGGCTGATCCCGGATTTGAATCACTCAGGGAAAGGGCAGGCCTTGCCTCTGAAAATACACTCTCCGCCGATGAGTGGGACGGTCATGTAGAGGAGGTACTTAACTCTGTCAACAGCCTCTTTGATGATAATCTTGAAGCTGAGATTCAGAGGATCAGGGAGAAGGGCAGCGCATTCACTTCTTATGAGAAGGAGGGCTTTGAAGAGCAGATCGTCAGAATTGAGAAAGAGCTTCGCCGGGAGTTCAGCCTCATGAGAGACACCATTCTCTACAGAGCCAGAAACGGCTTCATCGCCGAGCTTAACAGGGATCTGTCGCTGAAGAAAGAGAGCGAAGCAGGCAGTGCAGATGCAGTCACTGATGAGATCATAGATGATGTGGAGCAGAGTATCCGTGAGGACGAGGAGCGCATCCTCAACCGGGTGAGTGATGAAGAGGGAAATATTACAACCGACTTTTCTTCTCTGGGAGACAACTGGCAGGATGAGCTGAAGAGGCTCATCGACTCGGGAATGAACAGCTGGAATCTGGCCCGGGAGAAACTCTACGGGGAGATGATTAACTGGAACAGTGATGCACAGGAGAGCTACACCTCAGCCGATGCCTCCTGGCGCAGCGCATCAGAAAAACTTGAACAGGCCCGTCTTGACTGGGAGAATAATCTCCGTCTTGAGATATCTGAGGGTATCGCAGACTGGCAGGAACAGCAGGATGAGCTGCAGATCAATACCGATGCGGCCAGAACAGATTTAAATAACTACATGGATAATCTCACCAGCCAGTGGGCCGATCACAGTCAGGGGCTCATCGACATGGCCGTTAACGGCGGATCTGTTTACTCCGAGGCAGTGACCAATATTAAGTGGCTTGAGGAAATGTGCACCAGGTATGAAAATCAGGGAGCCTTCGGAGAGAAGGGAGCCGATGTGACAGGCAGCGATGACTTTCTTGAGATCCTCGATGAGGCATCGACAGAACTCATAGGTCAGGGGCTTGTTAATAATACGTCTGTGGATTCACTCCAGTCCAGATACGGCAGAAGCTGCGGCAGCTATAAAATCGGCTGGGGAACTCCATCCTATACAACACATCACGATGAGCGCGGTGATGAGGTGCATGTAAATTCAGACGACAGCTACCTGGGACATTACTACTATTCTGACAAGTATTATAAGACCTGCTATCTCGGCGGAGAATGGATAGAGAAGAGTGACGGTACATTTGTTTTTCAGGAGAGATATAAGATCACCCTTCTTGCAGAGAAGATGACCTACAATAATACAACATCGGGAGGCTATAGAAAAAGATATTACGGCTGGTATAAATCGACTGTCATTCTGGGCAGCTCTGAGATCACTAATGAGGTAAACTCCCAATCGGCCGGCAATGAAAAATCATCATACTACTATTATAAAACAGAGCTTGAGAGGTGGAGAGAAATAAAGCAGAGCTTCAAAAGTATTGCAGCAGACGCCGAGAGCTACATGCACGCCTGCAATATGGAGGGAGAGAACGGCGGACCGGGCTATCTTGTACAGAACAGCACGGGAGATGGTGATCCCTATCTCATGACTCAGGCCGAGTTCACCTATGAGCTTGCAGAAAGTGACCGGGAGTTCTGGGAGAGGAGACTGGAAATAGCCCGGGCGGTATACGACTATGCATATCCCGCAGACGGGACGCGTGAGACCGGGGAGGTCACTGAAAGCAGGAAGGAGGCCGCCGCAGGTGCGATGGAAACAGCAAGGCTGAAATACGACGCAGCCCTTGCAGAGATTGGGAAAATAGTCCAGGAGCTTAAGAGCAGACAGGGCGGCGATCCTTCGTCATCCGATTATGGAGAGACCATCGAGGCATTAACTGCAAAGTATCTTCAGGCAGGGTCCGTTCTCGAACAGGCCGAGGCTGATCTTCAGAGCGCTAAGTCGGCAGTAATACTCCTTGAGAATGGAGAGGACTGCTCATATCTCAAAGTGCAGATCGCCGAAATAGAGAAGAGACTTCTCGAGTCAAAGCAGCAGGCATACGAGAAGAGGGCAGAGTACTACAGAGCTCTTGCCGAGAGCGGATATGCCTCGGCTGCAGCAGATTATGCCGGACTCTATGAGAATGCCGTAATTGAAAGAGAGCGAAGCCGTGAGGCTCTGGAAACATTTAATGCTATCGTTTCTGGTGAGGAAAATGAGGAGAATCTCATTGTATGGGCTGATCAGATATGTCTGTCCGGAGCGGAGATTTTCGGTGATAATGCCGATGAAAAGGCCGCATATCTTCAAGGTCTTACAGATGATTTTAAAAATGCCGCGGCGGTTGACAAAGAGGCAAAGTTCAGGAGTCTCTGTGAATATATAAGATCCCTGAACACAACTCTTCAGGCGGAGGCGGGAGCGGCCTCACAGATAATTGAGATTCTTCGAAGTGAGGATGTGGATGTAAATAAGTTCCTTGATAATGCAGAGAATATAGATCCGACTACCTATGAAAACTATGCAGAAGTATCACTTCAGGCCCATGAATTACTCGCCGAACTCTTCGATGAGTTTGAAAATGAAGAGAAATATAAAGAGAAGGAAAATCGTGACTATGACACAATGGCGGCTTATCTGAAGAGTGTTTTTTCATCGAAGAGTTATTCTCCCGGCGGAGACAACCAGGACTTTCTAAAATACTATTGTGCTCTTAATATTTTTGAGAACCGTTATCAGGGTCTCAGTCACGAGACCTGGGCCTCATACAGGGCAATGCTTGATGAGGACAGGTCTCGGGCAAAGCTCATATGTGATTTCTATGAAGACTACGATGACTTCGATCCCCATGATTATACCACGGATCTGAACAGCGGTGATGCCTCTGCAATAGCCCTCTGTCTTGAGTACAGCAGTCCGGGAAGCTCCATTGCGGGCTTCTCATCGATCCTCGAATACGACAGGAGGGCAGAAACAGATCAGTACATCAGCGAGATGACAGCTGCATACGTCTATGAAAACGGGAACAGTCTCAGATCGGTAAATAGTGAGCTGGCCCGGCGTGACTACCTCCAGGATCTGCTGGGCTTCATAAACAGCAAGGTGAATATCTCTGAACCGGGCAATGATTCTGCGCCTCTTACTTTGGAAAATCTTTCATCTCTTGACTACCCGGGACTTATCAATGCGGCCGATGCGGTGGGTGAATATATCGAATCAAGAGAGGAGGCAGGTATACCTCTGCCCTCATATATAAATGATGCAGCTCTCTATATAGACTCCCTGAGAGACAGCCTGGAATCCCATATATTTATAGAGAACTATATGGCAGGCCGTATTGACGGCACTGCAGATGAGCTCATGGGAGAGGCTTCGGATCTTCAGGGCACAGTGACATCTGCGGTGAATTTTATTCTCGAGGCAGGTGAGCTCATGGAATCTGGAAGTATGGAAGATGCTCAGGCCGCAGAGCATCTTCTCACTCTCTGGAATGATATGACCCTCGTCGCAAGATCCTGGATTCAAGAGAATGACAGTGATGAAATAAAGCAAATCACCTCATTCATAGATAGTCTGGAGAGTCTTGATTCCTCTCTTAATCTGCTTCAGTCGGCACTCTCCTTCTCTGACTCTCCGCTTACTCCAGAGCAGTACAGGGATTCTCTCAATCTCACAGATGAGGACGGTGAAAAACTCATGGAGATGATTGTCCCTGTATATGAGAGGGCAGAGTATGACCGCTATCTGCTTGAAGGAAATTCCGGATCGATTGAAGAGTATCTGTTATCGAAAAATCTCGGTGAAGAGGCCCTCGGTGCCCTCCGGTCTTACTGCATGATAAAGAACTACAAATCATTTACTTCCAGTGATGATCTGTCGGGCCATGATCCGGCATTTGCTGAATACGTAAAGTATGTGAAATTTCAGAATTATTTCAGCAGTCTCGATCGGCAGGCTGGTGAGAGCGATTCCGATTTTGCCTCAAGAGCCGCATCAGAGTACGCAGCATTTCAGGCAGGACGGGCGGAGGAGTACCTTTCCTTTGCAGTTGGTTATCTCGACGGCCATATGCGGGCCTTTAAATATCTGCCCAAAGAGGCCGCGCTCTTTCAGGCCTCATCTGATTACTTCTTGGAAATCTTCTCATCCGGAAAAGCCATGGGAGAGGATGGCCTGAAAAATTTCCTTTCCGATAAATACGGCAGTTCTGCGGCCCCGGGTGAATTCTTCGATGATCTCATGGATTACGTGAGAGAGCTCAATGCCGTGGCACTCTATGCCGGAGGCGATATTGACGCCTACCGGGAGACCCTGACCGGGCCAGTACTGGAGGCCTTCGATTCATACATCTACGGAGGAGAAGATGTACTCCTTCCGGGATTTAATCTGGGAATATATGGAAAGTGCTCACAGATAAACTCCCAGCTAAACTCTGCTGTATCACGAATAACCCTCGCCATGAACAGCTTCTATGATGAACTCAGCAGCATAAATGCCGCAGCGGGAAAAAGTCTTCATAATGCCCAGAGGGATCTTCATAATGCAGAGGCTCTTAACAGTTTTCTTGCAGGCAGTAGGGCCGGAACCAGCTGGAGAGATGCATTTCTTCCCGGAGCTGGAGATGATACTGCAGCCGTCCTTACACCTGAGGAGGGAGGATCCTCTGTCTACGATATCTATGATGAAGAGGGGAATATCACATCAATAAGGTTCAGCCTTTCTGCCTATGAAAGAGACGGACTGGAGTATTCGGGCAGTCTTGCAGTTGATGATGCCAACGGTCTTTATCTTGCATTGAAAGCTTTACTCGGCGCAGCAGATTATGATTACTGTGAGAGTCAGGTAAAGGGAATAGATGACTTCCTCCTTCAGGCAGATGAGGTCTACCATGTTGACGGTTCATATGAAACCGGAGATGACGGGCACTGGTTATTTGAGTTTGCCCTCAGGGGAATTGTATCCGCATATGAAACCTCCGCCTCTGACTATGAATCTGCATCTCTAACAGTAAAGGGGGAGCTCTCCTCCCTGGAAAGCTTAATTGTCGGAGAAGAACAGACTCTCATTAGCGAGAGGGCGGGCTTTGATACAATGTCAGCGGGGAACAGCATGGATGAGGCTCTTGCAGAATTTGAGGCTGCCGGAGATGCCCATGAAGAGGCAGAAAAAATATACCGGGAGCTGGGGGATAACCTCCGGGAAGCACAGGGGGATTAATTACAGTCAAGATCAATT
>CAYNFB010000185.1:0-7618 GCA_964396355.1 uncultured Leptospirales bacterium
TGCTGTTCTCGTTTGCCATGAGAAATTCGAGGAGTTCATCGAGGCGCTTCTTGCTGGCTTCAGCAAGAATGACAATTTAGTATTCTCCCTTTTCGCTGTTTATAGAAACCGAGAGCGTTTTTTTCTTCTTCAGACCGAGCATCTTCTTCAGCTCTTTCTTCGAATATCTCTTGTTAAGTGTAATATATAATTTTTTCTGGTAGGAGCCCAGACTCTTGCTTTCAAAATATTTATCTACAAAAAGGACAATCCAGATAATCGCGTAAATTACTAAACTTATACTGTAATTCCCAACACCTATGGTCAGGCCGAGTATTGCAAATATCCATATGCTTGCAGCACTTGTAAATCCGAATATGCGGTCGGAGGTCTTGATCAGTGCTCCGGCTCCCAGAAAACCGATGCCGGTTACAATAGAGCTTAGAAGGGGCAGGGGGTTTTCCGGAGTAAGGGACAGAGCAATTATAGAAAGGGCGCATGACCCGGTTGATACGAAAATGAATGTGCCGAAACCGATCGGTTTATGAGACAGCTGCCTCTCAATTCCGAATATGAGAGAGAAGATAAAACTGGCGAAAAGCCTTAATATATAAGTATATTCAATCATCTATGCCTGCACTGGTTCCGGGATATTTAGCCTGTATGGTAAGATCTGTCGTGCATATTACAACCTTTTTTTTACATATACTTAATATCGGTGAGACTTTCTCTGTTGACCGGTCCGGGGGGAAACAGGAGAAAGTTTAATATATTCAGGCGGTTGAAAATGGGAAAAAGAATAAGGATTCACTGTATACAGCACGTCCCCTTCGAGGGTCCGGGAATCATAGCAGATTTTTTGAAGGGCAGGGGGCATGAGATTACATCTACTCATATCTACCGGGGTGAAAAACTTCCCCTGATTGATGATATAGACTGGCTCATCGTTATGGGCGGTCCCATGGGAGCCGGTGAGAATGAACAGTTTCCCTGGATAACAGAAGAAATTAAATTTATCAAAGATGCGGCAGGCCGGGGAAAGACTGTTCTGGGCATATGTCTTGGTGCGCAGATGATTGCCCTTGCTCTCGGCGCTGCAGTTTATAAAAATCAGTACAGGGAAATCGGATGGTTTCCTCTTACTTTGTCACCGGAAATCTCCGGCACAGTATTTGACGGTGTATTTTCCGACAGAGTTGAGATTTTTCACTGGCACGGCGATACCTTCTCACTGCCTGAGGGAGCTGTTCTTATAGGCTCGACTTTTGCATGCAGAAACCAGGGTTTTTTAATCGATGAGCGGATAGCAGCTCTGCAGTTTCATCTTGAAACGACTCCCTCCTCGGCAGAGGCGCTCATTCAAAACTGCAGTGATGAAATGGACGACTCGGTCTTCGTACAGACTGGTGAGTATATTCTTTCCGACAATGGAAAATTTTCAGCAATAAATCAGATTATGGAGAAAATTCTCATCATTTTTGAACACAGATTAATCAGCAGATTATCCGGTTAACTGTGCCCCGGATAACCTGCTGCCCGAATTTTACTTCTCCAGTACAAAAAATTCTGTCCTTCTGTTCTTTCTTCTGCCTGCAGAAGTGCTGTTTTTCGCAACAGGTTTCAGCTCTCCCATGCCGACAGATTTAAGCCTCTCGGGACTGATGCCCTGTTTTATCATGTACTCGGTAACTGAATCGGCCCGCCTTTCAGAAAGTCTCTGGTTATACTTCTTTCCTCCGCTTGAGTCTGTATGACCTCTAACTTCAAGTTTAATCGATGGGCTTCTCTTCATCTGTTCAATTATTCTATCGAGAATATTCAGCGACTCCTTGCGCAGATAGGCTTTGGCCACCTCGAAGTGGATATTATTGACCACAATTGAACGGCCTCTCTCAAGCCTCTTCAGGTTTATTTTTTTGCTGTCGTCCTTTCGAGTGACGATGACTTTTTCCGGAAGAAAGCCTGTCGCTCCGGCAGTTATCTCCACATCATCCATGTCGGGAATTTCTATCGTCTGGTTGGGCCTGTTCACTGTAATACGCTTTGAGTAGATGACCTTTCCCTTATGCCACTTCCTCACATCAACTGCTGCAGGAATGGAGCTTCCCTTCTCATCACCAACTGAAATTTTCATCTTGCGCATGAGCATATCTTTTTTTCCGGGCTCTTTGTTTACCCGCGACAATTTCTCGATGGTCTTCTTCGTCTCATCCTCTTCCTCTCCGATTCTGTTATACGGGTCGTAGTAGCCGCTTCCTCCCTTTACAACTTTTGGATAGTAATCCGTGCCCACCGCGTAGAGATAATTTCCTGCAGGCAGAAAAAGTATTCCTCCGTGAGCCACAGGCTGTGATGATGCTCCCGGAAACTGGGGACTGTAGGTCCAGAATTTATTTTTATCTGTAATTCCGAATGCTTCGAGTTTAGACCATGCGATGGGACGGCCTGATATGTCCTTGTCGAATGTGGTGGCCGCATATATCTGATCGCGTATTGTTACGAAGTAGGGGGCGGACTTAGCTTCAAATTCCAGTCTGTTGCTGATCTTCCCTGTATCAGGATCAATCATTACCACGGAGCTGTTGCCGAGAGAAAATAGTATGGCTCTCTCTGTGAATGACGGATTGGATGTTATCAGACTGCCGTAGTCCTTAGACCATATGAGAGAACCGTCTGAGAGATTTATTGCATACATCTCATTGCCCACTCCAAGATATACTCTCTGCTTGTAGACAACGGGGGGATATATTTTGTGGGGGTTGCTTATATTCTTCTTCCACTTTACCGCGCCGGTCTTTGCGACGAGGCAGAAGAGTGTGTAGGTATTGGTCTTGTAATCCATGGATTGAGTGAAGATGTATTTGTCATAGAAGGAGGGGAACTTGCTCCAGCTCTTTATTTTATTGTTATTCCACATCATGTGACCGTCAATGATCTCTCTTGACATGAACTCATTACGCGTGCCGTAGTATATTATATTATCCACAATCACCGGGTCAGAATAAATACTGTCAACCATGGCGTAACTTGAAATTGTGAAGTCTCTCTTCCCGTACCCTCTCACAGGATCTCTCTGTCCCAGGGGAGTTCTCTTCTGTATTGAAGGCGACAGATTCCTGTCTTTGGTCCGCATACCGGTTCTGGCCCAGAGCACCTTGCCTGAGTACTTGTTCATGCAGTAAAGCGCGATATTATCGGTGATGAAGAGGCGGTCTCCCTTTATCAGTGGATACTTGCTCTTCCCGAATGACTTCCCCGAAGCTCTGAACTGGGAGGACAGTTTCAGCAGATTGGTCTTCCAACGGAGCTTTCCTGTCTCCTCATCAAGGGCGTAGACATTTTTCTTCATATCAAGGAAGTATATCATCCCGTCAGAGGCAATCGGGTTGAGTACAACCGATGATGCCTGAAAGAGCCACTTGAGGTTGCTGTTTTTTACAGTGATTTCATCGTTGTTCCCCGTGAAATATATATTGCCCTTGTATATGGGCCAGTCCTCGGAATAAGCAGATGTGCATGATATTATAACAAGACAGATCAGTGCAGTCTTTATTCTCTTCATTAAAGCCCCCGGTTGCAGTCTTTAGTTATATTATAAGTATAAATCAGAATCCGGTTCTGTGCAAGGATTATTTCAGACCTTAAGCCTGCTGTAAGTCTCATCATGAGGAGGGTTTTTGTGCGGGCTTTGAGATTCCGGTAAACCGTATTTGCAAATTCTGTTGTATTTTATTTATATATATAATTTTTTATATTTATTATAGACAAATAAAACCGATGAAATAATTATTGTATCCATAACAGGAATTACTTCCGGTGAAGGGAAATGCCTATTGCTGCGCAGATACCCTTCTTCCTGTATTTAGTATTGTTGATTGGAGAAGGGGCGGTAATATTTTTATCGCCCCTTCGTTTTTCTGTGAATCTGCTCTGACCTTTTAACCTGTGGGAAGCATTTCTTCTGGCGGAGCAGTTCCGTTGACAGCAAAATAGCCTCTAATCGCACATTCTTCCATCATCCTGCCTTTGCAGTATTTTCGTATTAAACTGAGAAATTTATAATCATCACTTTCTGAATATTTCTGGTAAAATGAACATTCAGCCCGGTTGTCACATTTTTTTACAATCCACTGACCGGTAGGGAGCATGTTGTCGGGCGGGGCAATGCCGTGAGTCATCTTATATTCTTTTCTCCTGCACTGATCCATTTTATCCCCCATACAGTACTCGCTCATAAATCCCTTGCATGCAAGATTCTTCGACTCCTGATATGCCTTGAAAAAACCGCAATTATCCAATAGTTCACACCGGGCCATTTGACCTCCTCGCTGATAGTATTTGCGTATATAATCAATATGCTCTTGATTCAGGAGTAATTCAAAAATTTCATTCTTTATCTGTAAGAAAAAACAATATCGAGGTAAGGTGGAGCTGTTTGGCGTCTCTAATGAGAAAGATATTATCAGTTTTCCATGAGGTCCTTCCATGTCTCCACTGTGCCGTCACTATCATAGGTGCAGAAGGCCGGTGCATTTAAATCAAGGGCTTTTATTCAGCGCTTTTCGTGTGTTTTAACAGACCTATGAAGCTCTTATAATCTACTTTTTGGTTTGAAATGAATAAGTTGGACTGGCCTCTGGCTATTACAGTCTGATCTTTCTTTATTTCGGCGATTGTATAGAGAAGGGTTCCTCCCTCACGGTAAACTTCCGATTCGACCGTGACGATGTCTCCTGCTTTTGCGGTGCCGAGATAGTCCGCTGTAAGGTTTATCGAAAGGTGCGCCCTGTCATATCCCAGTGTGGCGCAGACCCAGCCCATGGCATCGTCCATGAGGGCGCACTGCATTCCTCCATGGAAAAAACCCGCAGGGTTGGTCATCTCGGGCCTTACAGTCAAAGACATTTTGATTGTGCCTCTTTCAATGCTGATAAGATCCGGCGCCATCCACGATGTAACAGATTGTATGGGGAATTCCTTCAAGCTTCTGCGCGCAAAAAGCTTCATCACAGAGACTATATTCTGCGACTGTTCTTCAGAGTATTTTTTTTCAGGTGTGTTCACGACTGTACCTCCAGAGCATAAAACAGTATATAATGGTTTTATCTGTTTTCAAGAAGAATTTTTTAGAGGCAAGCAGTTCTGATGTTTAGCTGCAGTTTTACACTATTTTTTAATTGTCCCCTGCTTTTATATGTTACGGAGTGCCGTTGAACAGAGGCTGTGATTAATAAGATGCTGATTGCTGCGGTAATGCAGGAAGGATTGACTTCCTTTTTCTACCAGGTATCATCATTATTAGAATTATCGCTGTCATACCAGTACTCCATTAGCTCCTTCCAGTTCTCCACCGTGCCGTCACTGTCTGCTGTGCAGAAGTCCAGGTTGCCGTATAGATATGATGCTCCGTAGGTTGACGCTGTATCCAGAGACGTGTACCACCACTGATACTGATAGTCATCCTCATCTGCAGTGAAGAATATGGACAGACCTCTCTGCACCTCAGCACCGCTGCCGTAGTATCCTCCATAGGAGGAACCGGCATATGCTGAAATTACCGAATCCGAAAGGGCCGATACAACGGCCGACGCAGAGTTTCTCAGAGAGGAGGAGTATGCTCCGTCAGAGGCAATGCCTGATGCAAAGTCCCCAAGATCTGTATATGGAAATGATACAGCCTCCGATGCTGTGTAGAAGTGATCTGAACTGTCCCGGGTGCTCTCAATACTGGTCTGTTCCTCCTCGTCGCTCAGTGCAGCGGCAAATGAGTCAATTGCGCTTTTAAGAGAATCCATCCCCGAGAGATCAACTGCAGACATAGTCTGGTCAGGGTAGCCCGATGTGCTGGTGCGGTAAGATGATACAGTGAGTTCGGCCAGAGTTTCTGCCGATGAGTCGTATTCTCCATCTGCGGTCATGGTGGAGAAAATTGCCTCATAATCCCATCCGTAGCCCCATTCTTCTGCCATGGATGCGCACATGTACCCTGCCAGATTCTTCATCTCATAGGCGACCTCAACAATACCCATGAGACAGGCATCCATCCCCGAGAGATCAACTGCAGACGTTTCGTCGAAGTGATCCGACAGCGCCTGACTCACCTCGTCCATATAGAGAATGTCATCGCTTGTTTCATCCTGACATATTGATTTTGTTACTGATGTATAAGAATCGGCTGAATATGATTTCTTCCTCGTTCCGTTTCCGTGGTTCCAGAGCACCAGCATGTATCTCTCAGCAGGGAAGTTTGTAATGCTGTAATATATGAAGTCTGAAAGCACTATCGGATCGCCGGTGTTAATTTCTCCCAGAGCGGTTGTATGTCCCGTGCCTGTTCCTCCGTCATCGAGACGCTCCTTACCTTCACTGGTGATTCTGTACATTGCGCTGTCGTCGCTGCCGGATTTATCCTGGAGCAGAATCACATTTACATAGCTGTTTGCGGATGAAGACAGACCGCTGATCATTTCTTCAACATCAATGTCGTCATAGCCGTCCAGACTGTTGTCCGCACCTATATAGATCATGAATGTCCAGGTATTACTGCTGTCGGGAGCGAAGTGCACCGTAGTGCTGTCATCGTCGCTGGAGCACGAGTTCAGTGATATAATAAATAGAATAGTGATATATTTTATCAGTCGATACTTTAATATTTTCATGATTTAATAAAATATGCGGTAAAAATTAAGTCAAATATTATATCAGATGAATTAAATTATCTGTACCTGAAAGAAGGGGAAAATAAGCCGTCCTGAGGAGTCTCTCTGAAAATTATCTTTTCGCAGCTGGTTTTAAATTAAAGTTCATTTATTGACGGGAGAGGGTAATTTGTGATATAATAAAGTAAAGATAAATGATCCTTTTTGACTGTACGGGAGATATAAATGAAATTACATTCAAGATTTACCATCTTTATCCTTCTGAGTGCACTTGTCCCCCTGCTGATGGCCATGGGCTCATTTGTCTTTTACATTCTGCAGTATTCCGGGAAGCAGACAGTTAACCTGGCTGCTGCTAATCTTCATATCGGGGCCGGGCAGATTTCCTCTTTTTTGTCGGGAAGAGTAAGCGAAATTGAAACCTACTCTTCTATTCCAGTAATTAAAACCATGAATTTTAAAAAGATTGATACCTATCTGAAAAAGGAATTAGCTCTCCATTCAGATATATATGAAAAATTTATTATAGGGAATCGTGATGGAAATTTTTATAATACTTCGGGCGGGAATCCGTTCAAATACGGACTCCGGACTTTCAAAGATACTTACCCCTATTCACAACTCAGGTCGATATCCAATCGTGATTACTGGAAAAAAACGGTAATTGATAATACTGAGAATAAACATATTTCATTTGTTTCTGACCCAATGATATCATATACGACTGATGCCAGACAGATTGTAATTGCTTCCAGTATTATATCCGACTCTGATAAGGTAGTGGGAATGATCGGAGGTGCAATTACATGGGGTACGATTGAAAAAAAGATTGAAGCTGTAAAAAAAAATATTGCAGGCAAATTTAACTGGAAGGCCAGCTTCTTCCTTCTCTCATAAGGAGGGATTTAATGGTACCACTGGGACCCGGAAAAAGCTGTTCACATATTGAAGAATAAAGACGGAGAATATGTAAGCAATCA
>CAYNFB010000186.1:0-2486 GCA_964396355.1 uncultured Leptospirales bacterium
TTCATGGGGCTGAAGCGGCCTGTTCAGCATCAGACAGCATGAGGAAAACAATACACCCGCGGACATCCCAAAAAAGAGTATTCGTGTTAATTCGTGTGAATTCGTGGTTTCCAAAAAAATCAAATTGTATCGATGCAGAGAGGACACTCATCCCGATGACAAAGCAGGGAGCTGATCCGTCACATCTGTGACGGATCAGCTGAATTTTCTATATTACTTAACCTTAAATGTAATGCCGCTCTGCTCTCCGCTCATGCTCAGAACAGTGCCTGATGAGTTGACTTTCCCTGAGTGAACATAGCCCTCTCCTGTGCTGTAGGTTCCGTCTTTGAATGTTATCTTCATCTCATAGCTCTTCTTTTTGTTCTCCATACCCTTTGGCCCTTCCATCCTTGTAACGCTGTCCACATGTAGGTATACGTCATTGCCCGAGACCTTCTTCACCACTGCAGTCCCCTTTGAACTGAAGACCATTCCGCCCGAGGTAAACTCAAATTCTTTATTCTTCATGAAAAAAACAGGTTTGTTTCTTTCAGCAATAATCTTCTGCAGATCTGCCGGATCACCCATGTAGGGCACTCCCTTTATATGCGATCCCGGCAGAAGCCATGCCTCGAAGGGTTTCTTATAGTCGTATTGGGTGCTGAGATACCTCTCCCAGTAGGGCTTCTTAAAATCAGCCGCTGAACTTATCTTTATCACATTCTTATGCTGAGGGTCTATTGAATACCATCTATTGCCGATGTTTACCCCCAGAACCCAGTGCTCCACATACCAGCTCATGTCGTAGTGAAACTTCGACACGAAGAATTTATCTGCAGAAACTCCCGAGGCATAGAGAAGGGCCGCTGCAACCTGGGTATTTGCCGTACAGTTGCCCACAGGAAGAAAACCGTATTTAGCATAGGTGTCTGCCATCTCCTGAAAAGAGGGCCATCTGCCCACGGGCGAATTCGGATTCTTTCTGCAGTTCCTGAACATGAAGTCAGAAGCCTGTTTTACCACACCGCTCTTCTGTCCCATCGAGCTTTTTGTCTTTGTCTTAAAGAAGTTCAATACCCCCTTGACCCTGAGCGCTATATCATTATCCGTCCGGGCCGCACTGCCTCCGCCAATTGCAAGGACCAGCTTTTTAACATTGCTGTTGCGCCTGTCTATCTTTGTGATATCAGGGAAGAAGAAGTCATACCGCCTGGTAAGCTTTCCGTCTTTTCTGTAGAAGTATCCGTCATCCTCATAGTAGTACTGCTTTCCCCGGTACAGTGTATCAACGAGCACGTAGTTTGAAGCGTCATACTTCATGGATATGAATTTATCAAGAGACGTTCTGTTACTCTTCGGGAAGAGAGCGGCAGATCCCGAAGCCCGGCCGTCTGTCTTTGAAAGAAGAAATACTGTCTCGTAGTCTTTGAATTTATTTCCAAGAGAGAAATCTCCCCTGCTGTCTGTACGGGTTGTCAGAACCTTCTTATAGGGATTCTTCTTGTCCTTACGGTCGAAGTACCATACCTCAAGACTGTTCACGCCGGGGCTCACTGTGCGTCTGCCTCCCCTTGCATCAAAATCATATCCCTGAAGCTTTCCCTTTATATCAGCTGACGCGGGGTTCTTCTCTACAGGCTTTGAAATTCCTGCCGGTGATGGTATATACTTTCTTCCTGTTCTGTAATCCATGAAGGACCACTCCATCCAGGAACCGTTATGGTCATTCCAGATATGGACATTTGATCCGTTGCGGTCTCTCCTGCCGTCGAGGCATATAGCGCGATTCCATGCGGTATAAATTTTCCATTTCCCGTTTCCCAGATGTTTAAAACGGAATTTCTGTGCAGCAGAGTTATTGCGTGTCCAGATTCGGATATTCACACCATCACGATTTCTTCCGTTTTCTATATCCACATAGCCCCCGTTTGCAGAACGGATATAGTACCACCCTCCACCCGCGCTGATGAAACGGAACTGCTGATCCGCACCTCCATCTTTTGCCCATACTGCAATATTATGGCCTTGCTTATACCTCTTTGGATGCCCCGGCTGATCCCAGTAACCTCTGTTCCATCCCCCCGATTTGACTGACTTTATAAAATAGTATGATTTCTGAGGTGGAGCATCAAAGCCCGAAGCGGAACTCTCCTGCATTGAGAGCATCATAAATGCGATGCACAGGATCACAGGCAGTGAAAAGATTTTAACTTTCAATAATTTCATAATTACCTTCACATATATTTTTTAGGAAAATCAAAATCTTAAAGAAAAAAATATTTTTCAAGTACATTTTTAAACTTTATTTTAATTGACATCGGGTACGCGGCAGTTAAGTCAATTAGACTCTCTCAGAGTTCAAACAACAGGATAAAAGAGTGAACAGAAAATATACATGTCTCATTATACTGCTCATTATTTTTTCAGCAAAAGCACTTCCGCTGTTCAGTGAAAACGGCAGTAAAGCCCCCGATGCTGCAGACGAGAACTTAAAGTATGACCAG
>CAYNFB010000186.1:2496-3068 GCA_964396355.1 uncultured Leptospirales bacterium
TGATGAAAAAATTCTCGAAGAAAAAAAACATTCATTTATTCTGCAGGAGGGGGACCTTCTGATAGAAGAGATTCGTGTAACAGGTCTGAAAAGAACTGCCCCTGCTTTTGTCCGTAATCTGTCCGGAGTAAAAAAGGGAGACCGGCTGTCGCTCTTTGTTCCCCGGAGACTGATAAATTCACTGAAACGAAAAAACATATTCTCTTCCATCGAGATAACCTATTTGAATCAGAACGGTAAAGCAGTAATAGATATAATAATTAAAGAGAAGTGGACCCTCATCGTGCTGCCCATGTTCTCCCGCACCGAAAACCGTACCACCTTCGGCGCCTACCTCCTGGAATCAAACTTTCTGGGACTGGCAAAGACTCTCTTCACCGGCGGAACTTATTCTTCAGAAGGAAAAAGCGCAATACTCGGTTACATGGACCAGTCGGTTTTCAGCTCAAAATTCAAGGCCAGCTTCTTCCTGATATACAAGAACGATGTATTTGAAGACGGCACCGTGGACGAGGAGATATACAGCCGCTATAAATCCGAGCAGAAGGCGATAAGCCTGAGATGGGGATATG
>CAYNFB010000186.1:3089-7591 GCA_964396355.1 uncultured Leptospirales bacterium
AAGAATACGATGATGCATTGAATGAACCCGTCCCGGAAGAACATGTACTATACGGCCTGGAGGCGAAGTTCCAGAAGCTGAGCTACTATGAATATCTCTACTACGGCCCCAGACTGGAGGGAGGAATAATATATCATTCTCCCGTTGGAGAGGGGGCTGAGAACTACTGCACTGCAGGGCTCCGTGGATCCTGGTCTATAAGAGCCTTCTCATCCAACAGACTGACAGTCAGAGGCGAAGGATTCTTCGGAGACAGACCTGATATTTTCGAGGAAAGACTTACCGGGCGGGACGGATTCAGGACTCTTCCTGCCGATATCATAACTGCCGACAACTACATCAATGCCGGAATGATATACGAAATGCCTTTGATGAAATTCAAATGGGGAGCCCTTACCGTTCTCGCCATGTGGGAACAGGGCCGCTACAGCAGAAACGGCACAGGGTACAATGACTACTACGGCCCGGGAGCAGGCTTTCTCATCTATCTCAAGAAGCTTGCCATACCGGCAATGGGACTGAACTTTGCAAGGAATCTGGAAACCGGGAACAATGAGACGAGTTTCATGATAGGATTTTCTTTTTAAACGAGTAGCATGGTCATGCCGGTATTGCACTATACTCCAGCTGGGTGGCAGAACGCCTGAATCCATCTTAGCATCCCCTCATCCTTAAAAACTCAGTGAACTCTGTGCCTCGAGCAACGCGGGTGGTGAAAATCCTTTTAAATGATTCACAACAGAGGCTCAGAGGACAAATCGAAAAAACCCTGCATTCATAACACCGGGGTGACGAAGCCAAAGAAGTCCTTCATCCCCTGCACTTCTAAAAAACTATTTTAAAGTATTTTTCATCCTGACAAAGATAAAAAATATGCCGGAAACAAAAGACATCTCCGGCATATCATTATTCATCATTGGTGACGATTAAAACTTCTTGTTAGACCTTCTCCAGAGTCCCATGCGTTCGGCCTCTTTTATAAGATCATCCCTGAAATCAGGGTGTGCAATACTGATAAGCTTCTCTGCTCTCTGCCACGTGGGGTAACCGCCCAGCTGTACTGCACCGTATTCTGTCACAACATGGTCTACCAGCTCACGGTTACAATAGTTCCTGTGGGCAGGGCAGGGACTATACGGGAATGAAGTTTACCCTCTCTGTCTGTAAAAGTCGAATCAAGACAAATAAAACTCTTACCATTCTTTGACAGCGACTGCACTAACACCGGAGTTTTCTTTATTATACTTTATTATACTTGATTAGTCTTTCCTCTTTTTATATCATATAAATTGTTACATACACCAATTTTAACAGGATACCACATTGGAAAAAAATACATTTACGAGCCTGAGCAGGTTTAGAATATACGACGAGCCACTGATAACAGACAAAGCCGTAAAAGATTCAATATCACTGGCCTATTCTGAGGGAAGATGCCATGAGTTCTACCCTGATAATAATATCATTGAACGTATAAAAAACGGCGATCCTGTTGAAATATTCAGAGAACAATTCTTCGACATGACCAATTCCATACTGGACAGCTATACCGATCCGGGAGGCTCATATAGAGAAAAGCTTACAAATGACACCAGGCTCTTTACCAGAATAGTAAATGCACTTGCAATCTTTCACCACAGTGCAGCCGAGATGGAAAACAAGAGCATCGGATTAAGAAGAATAGTCATTGTCAGGGAAATTCCGGGCAGGCCGACTATTCACCATATTTCAAATGCGACCACAGTCATAGCCCACGTAGGACTGGGCCCTGAGTGGGCAGAGCTTCCTTCTATATATCTGGGCCTCAGGACTTTTGATACACTCCATAAGGGAAGGCTGAAGAAAGATCATAAACTCTTTGAGGCATTCAGATTTCTTCTTGAGGTGGAGGCAAGAGCCATAGAAACCGGTTTCCACCACTCCACAGTATATCCTCCCGAGTCATCGGAACTGCTTAATCTTCTGGTGAACAGCGTAATCGATTTCTCTACCAAAGCCGATGAGGATTACAGAACAGAGCCTCCCGTTGCCGCCATTGAAAAATTTTCAACCCGAAAGAGATATGAAATTATAAAGAACCTCAATTCCCGCATAGCCGATGATGAACTGAATTTTGACTACGATGTAGCCGTTCAGGCAATGAATGAGCTGGAGAAGTATGCCCGCATTTTCAAGAAAGGGGGAGCATCGGACTCTCTGAAAGAAATAATAAAGATACTTGTTGCAGCATCAGGACACGATATTCACGATGTGAGGAACAGGGCGAGCATTCTGCTGGAAAGACTCCTTGCGCCCAAAGAATTTGACGCGCCCGTTGCAGCTAAATTTATCAACCTCAAATGCGGAGATACCTATAACTTTTCATTCAAACTTCCCGAAAATAATGAGAAGTATCTCATAAGAATTTACAGAAACAGCACAAAAGATCAGTTCCATACAGAAAATGAAATAGAGTATACAGAAATACCTCTGGAGATAAAAGAAGGCGGAGTCTTCACATGCCCCCATACCTTTGATAAATACGGTCATTACGATTTCACAGTGATGCGTCAAAACGGCAGTAAGAAGGAATGGATAAATGAAAAAGACTGTTCCGGCAGAGTTAATGTCATTCCCGATATACGGGGTGAAATAATACTGGAGATATTCGTAGACATACACGGGCATTCCAGAATCTACTGGAGAGATCACGACGGCCATCCCGGGCTGGTTTATAACGAGAACGGCGAGGTCATCAGACTGGGCAGATTCTCCGATATTACGGCTCACCTTGAAGACCTGCAGAGTAAGTACTTTATAAGCTCCATATATCTTCTGGGAGTACAGCAGAGGGGTTCCAACCGCGAAGACTGGGCCCCGGAGGCAACATCCCCCTCCCCCTTCTCCCCTGTGAGTCTTAATCTAATAGAACCATCACTGGGCACCGGAGATGAATTCAAAGCTTTGATCAGCAAGGCACACTCGCTGGATATTAAGATAATAGTTGATATTATCCCGCACCTTAACAGAAAAAGCGACCAGCTGCCTGATGCATATACAGTGCTGACCTACGACACCTCGGGCAATCTGGTGGAGAGATCATCCACAGACGGCAGATACGGGTCATGGAATGACGGAAAACTCCTGAACTACAGAATGTTCGAAATATGGGAATGGCTGGCCGATTCGATTACGGGCCTTATTGAAGAATACGATGTAGACGGCATAAGATTTGATTCTGCTCATGCTCTGCCCATTATGATGAAGAGAAACAACTACCCCTTCGTCTACAGCAGACAGAGGACTGACCAGGAAATGCTCTCGGGAAACATTATTGTAAATGACAGAGAATACGGACACTTCATTACCACGGGATTCTATGACTGCGAATGCAGAGATACAATATCGGTGCCTATTCACTACTACCTCATGCTTCAGATAGAAAAAGAGCTGCGCAGAAAGAAAAAGGACTTCTTCATAAATATCGCAGAGTGTTTCTGGGGACATGAAAGATTTCTCACAAGGACCGGTCTTATTCCCTACAACTCGGCCCTCTTCAAAATATGCGAAAACATAACCCACGGGAAGAGTGATGTCCGGGAGATCTATCATCTGTATGATAATTACTTCCCCTCCGTCCTTCCTGAAGGAACAGAACTTCTGGGAATCCTGGGCAACCACGATGAACGGCGTGCCCTCAATACCTTCGGCCACAGGGGCCTGAGAGCAGCAGTGGCCATAACATCCTTTCTCAGCAATATCATACTCGATTATGAAGGCAGCGCCGAGGGTGAAGGATGGAAGGTATACCTGGACAATATCTACGTAAACTGGAACGAATTTGAACTTGCATCAAACAGAAGCGTCTCTTCTTTATACAGTGATCTGTACAAATTTCACAGAAGCGAGAAAGGCAGCAGCTCTCTCATCTGGGCCAACAACAACATGGTAGCTGCTGCCCTGAAGTATTCAGGAGACGCAATCTGGATCGGGGCATTCAACTTCAGCGATTCAAATCAGAATATATCTCTCCAGTTTGACAACCCTACTCTGATTCTCGATGAAAATGATGCATACATCCTGTCAGATCCTCTCTACTCCAGCATTACCGGCAGCTACAGCTGCTACACAACAAGGGAGCTGAAAGTTTCCAAGATAAACACAATAGTAACCTACACTGAACGTGTAAAGATTCTCAAACTCAAAAAAGTCGAGATAAAAAAACACTATTCCGATTTTCTCATCGATTCATTCAAAAGACTCTGCGAACATACTGCTCACATAGAATCCAACTTTGCATTTTTGGAGATAGAGAAAAACTGCTCCAGCTACAGAACCTTCACAAATTTCATAAAGAAAAATTTCATAGATAATAATGCCATAGATAATGAAGTTGTTGCCCTGGGACTGAAGAGGAGCATATTCTACCTTCACAAATATAACCTCCTCACTCTTGATAAAGTCAACCAGTACCTCAGAAAAATGGAGACGGGAGAAGCATTCTACAGCGAGCTTTCATCCAG
>CAYNFB010000187.1:0-716 GCA_964396355.1 uncultured Leptospirales bacterium
CGAATTGGTTGAAGTATTTGCCAAAACAGGAAATATTTTCTACTCTTCAGGTCTTGCCGGAGTATTAAGATCAGCAGCAGGCAGAAAATATATATTTTCTGTATTCGTTACTGACCTGAATAAAAGGAAAAGCTTTGACTCCATCAAAGAGAAGCAGACAGAGGATACATCCTCTGGCGCCAGATGGTCAAGGGCCTCCCAAAAAGCCATTGATCAGTTTATTTCAGATAGTCTAAAGCACGCTTTTAAAGCGCAAAACTGAAAAATCGTCCCGTCATTATACTTGACAAATTGATCACAAGAATAGAATCTCTAAAAAAATGAAGATTAAGACGGTATTATGAAGAAAAACATTCTATTTTTAATAATTTTTATATTATTCTGCCAGACAGGACTATCCGCTTCGGGCTATTTCCAGAGAGGCAAAACAGCCTATGTTTACCGGAATTACGAAAAAGCAAAGGAAATGTTCCTTAAGGACGTCGAGCAGTATGACAGAGGTGACTCCTATTACTTCCTTGGAGAAATAGAGAAGCTTCAGAAAAACTATAATCAGGCATCGGAATACTTCAGTACTGCAGTTACAAAGCGCATGACCAGGAAGTATATGGTTAACGCATACTGGAATCTTATAGTCCTTGCCGAGGGAAAAAATGACAATCCACAGGTTGTTGCCCACTGCAGAGATATGTGGAAAAACACCCGCGACAGTTCAG
>CAYNFB010000187.1:726-7573 GCA_964396355.1 uncultured Leptospirales bacterium
AGGAGAACTATGCCGTAGTCGGGATTGATCACCTCGTAGTAGTCCCACTCCTTGATCCTAAGGGGTGAGGCATTGACATCATCCCGTTCATAGTTAAGGAGGAGCCTCTTTGCCCAGCCACTTTCAACAAGTTCTCCCTTTCCGGTGAGCAGGGGGCCGCTGCGGGTGATTTCTTTCTGATGTGGAAAAACACCCGCGACAGTTCAGCGAAAAAGAAAGTAGAAAAATTGATAAATAAACTCCTCTGGACGAACAATCAGGATGCTATTGAAAAATATAATGAAGGAATTAAACTCCTGAAAAGAAAGAAAAAAGAAGAAGCCCTGGATTCTTTCAGACAGGCTTCCATGATAGACAGTTCCTTCCTTGCTCCGAAATTTGAACTGGGGATGAATGCCTACAACAGCGGCGATGAAGGAGAAGCGCAGCGTTATCTCTCTGACATAGCATACAAAATTCCTTATTATGCAGAAATCCAGCTCATTCTGGGAAATATTAACTACAGAAACAGGAATTATCGTTCAGCTGCAGAAAATTTTTCTTCTGTCATTAACTACGGTTTCATAAGCTCTTATCTTCAGTATACAACTACAATTAAAAGAGGAAACTGCTATTATAATACAGGCGAGTTTGACAAAGCAGAGAATGATATAGAGAAAGCACAGAAATACAAAAAGAATAATCTCGATTCACTGATTCTGCTTTCTGCAATTCATATCAAAAAGCAGGACTACGATAAGGCATTGTCGACGCTTGAACGTGCTGAAAAACTATCTCACAAAAATCCGGTGATTCTTTTCCAGACAGGGAGCATTTATTATCATAAAAAAAACTGGAAGTACGTCTCCTACTTCGACAGATTATTTGATATTACCGACAAGGAAAACAAGGACAGCATTAACCTCTACGACAAAGCATTTAAAATACTTATGAGTTCTCACTTCGAAAATAAACACTATTCAAGAGCGCAGACTATTGCGGAGGCCCTTATTAAAAACAACAATGACTACGAGGCTCTGCTTATCATCGCCCGGTCATCCTTTTATCTGAATAAATTTCAAGAATGCATTGATACTTTTGAGAAGCTCTCCCTTAACAGCAGTGACCGTTTTCTGCTCTCCATCGCATATGCAAGAACTGGTATGAAAGATAAATCAAAGGAGACCCTTAAATACATAATAGGCAATTCTGAATTGAAGCAGAAAGCTGAAAAAAACAGATACCTGAAGCCTCTGATTCTGGAAATAGAAAAAGATCAATCACAAAACAATACCAGCCAGTCTTTCCAACAGCAGTGAAAGGGACGTCTTTTATGATAAAGCTGAAAGAAGTAATATACAGAACCGGGAATATCGAAATTCCCTCTGTTCAATTTCACGATGGAGAGATTACAGGCCTCTTCGGAATTCCCGAATCCGGTAAAACTTCATTTATAGAAATGCTCGGGAATCAAAAAAAATATTCTGGTTCTATTTTAATTAACGGAACTGAAAAAAGAGATATTAACCGTAAGATATTTTTCCAGACTGTTAACTACAGCAGTATGGCAGCAGAAAGGGTAAACGGCGAATCCAGGCTGAAGGATGCTGTCTTAAGAGGTAGAAGGGCATACCGAAAAACACTGAGTCCCTATTCAAGTATGGATGCTGAAACTGCTGAAAAATACATCGAAGAATTCGGACTAAAAAACCACACACAGAGCAAAATAAAAACATTATCAACATCGATGAGACAATGCGTCATGCTCGCAAAGGCGTTTGCCTCAGAGACTTCGATTCTCCTTCTTGACAATCCCGAAAGTTTTCTCAATCCGCTGCAGAAGACACGTCTGTCAGCCGCTCTCAAGAAATACGTACTCAACGGGAAACGGACTGTTATAATAAGCTCAAACAATCTGGATTTTCTCTCCCTGAACTGCGACAGACTCATCCTCATGGACCGGGGTAAATTCAAAATAGACGGAACACCTGATATGCTGACGGAGAAGATGATGAAGGAAGTGTTTAATATAGATACGCTGATATCAAAAAATATCGTTACCGGAAGACCGCAGATTCAAATAGTGGAGAATATTTAACAAAAAACTCAGGTATAGAACTCGACTTTTGTCTGTCCCTCCTCAGGACTCTCTGCAAAAATAAGATGGCTGAATGCATTAACGTAATCAACCAGGTCAAGCAAATTGCGGTCAGGCCAGAGCAGGACTATCCGATGCCCCCTGTCCCTTGCGTAATAGGACACCTCAAGCAATGAATTAAGACCTGCAGATGTGACAAATTTAATATTTTCCATGTTTACGATGAGGCTGTCCCGTTCTGTCAGGTTATGAACAACCGAGATGAAGGCGTCTGAAGTGCGTGCAGTTAGATTTCCAGAGAGGTCAAGTATATTGACTCCATTAAAATCTCTGAGAGAATAATTTATCTTCCCCGGCATCTGCTCTTTACATCTCCTCCCAGAGTTTACCGATATATACTCCGCCCCTGTCGCCATCCAGAATTCTGATTAAATCCCTGTTGATGGGCGGGTAGATAGTTATACCGTCAAGTTCTTCTCTGGAAAAAAAACGGTAATCATAGAGTCTCTCATCTTCACCAATACTATATTCGCCTTTACAGTGAGAACAGTAGAAACATATATTTACTATATGTCTGTCGCCCGACGGATCGATTGAATCAGAAATAAGAGCGAGCTCACCTGTTTGTACATCAACATTTAACTCCTCATTAAATTCACGGACGAGCGCCTCAGGAAGAGATTCGCCGTAATCAACGCCTCCTCCGGGCAGCAGCCAGTAAATATCTCCATTCTTCTTATGTGCGATGAGAAGAATTTTATCCTCATCAAGCACGATGCCTGCAACTCTTACTCTCACATCATTCTTGGGTTCGGTCAAACTTTGCCTCCCCCTTCATTTATCTTTTTAAGCACAAATTCAGCAGCGTACATTTCAGCTTTTCTCTTACTGGAACCGACTCCCCGGGCAGCCTCTTTACTGTTTATCAGCAGCCGTACGACGAACTCTCTCTTATGATCAGGCCCTCTCTCCTCTACAACTTCATAGACAGGCCTTTCCTTGTACTTCTTCTGGACAAACTCCTGGAGAGTAGTCTTCGGATCCCGAAGATAGGTCATACTGTCAATGCGCTCAATATCTTTTTTAAGAAGCGAAAGGATGAACCTTCTGGACTCCTTTAGGCCTGAATCGAGATAAATCGCACCGATAACGGCTTCCAGTGAATTTGCAAGTATGGAAGAACGTCCCCTTCCACCGCTCTGTTCTTCCCCTTTTCCCATGAGAAGAAAACTTCCAAGATTCATTTCAAGGGCAACTTTCGCCAGAGTAGTTTCAGAAACAGCAGCAGATTTGATCTTAGCAAGATCCCCCTCGGGATATTCCTCAAATCTCTTGTAGAGATACTCGTTAACGACCAGTCCAAGAACTGAATCTCCCAGATACTCAAGTCTCTCATTGTCCTGAATTTTGTTATTGGCTGATTCATTGACGTAGGATCTGTGAACCATAGCTCTGTTGAGCAGACTCTTATCCTTAAATTTTACTCTAATCTTATTCTGGAGGGCATTAAGCTGGCGTAAACGCTTTTTTCGACTTTCTTTGTTTTCGTTACTTTTCTCTATCATGTTTAGTGGAACTTCTTTTTATTTTTTTGTAATTCTTGATTCTATATAACGATATATATCCTTTAATTTATAGAGCTTTTCGGTATCCTTTTCCGGAATCTCCATGTCAAATTCGACCTCTAATGCAATAACCAGTTCAACGGTATCGATGGAATCCGCACCAAGATCCTCAAAAAGAGACGCATCAGGAGAAAGTTTATCCTCTTCAATCTCAAGCTGACTTGCTATTATCCTGTTCACGCCTGCAATTATTTCATTCATAAAAATGCCTTTCCGAATTTAATCATACAATTAATATTAAGAAAATAAAGATTGTCAAGATATAATAAAAAAAGGAGTACCGAGCGGAACCCCTTTTTTATATCAGGACAATTAAACTACTTATTCACTGATCTTAACTTTCTTTTCTACTACAAGCTGATCTTTGTAATAGCCACATTCAGAACATACTCTGTGAGGCATTACGTAGGCTCCGCACTTGGGACATGGTCGAAGATTTGGAACTCCGATTGCATCGTGAGACCTTCGCATTCTCACCTTTGATCTCGATTTTTTTCTTTTTGGAACTGCCACTTTCGTACTCCATATATCATCAAATTTTGAAACCCTGAATTTCAATAGAACTAAAGGGGATACAATAAAAATATAATAACTCTAAGATTAAAACAATATTAACCTGCTATCTGTCAAGGCATATTTAAAAAAACATTCTACTTCAGAGATAGAAGAAAAAGCCTCTCCTTTGCTCTGCTTGAAAAAGAAGACTCAGGATAGGTTATCATCACCCTGCTGAAATACTCCCTCGCCTTTACCGTGTCGCCTTTTACCGCATAAAGCCTGCCTGCACCATAGAGCACCTGGTCCATAATTACGCTGTCAGCAGAATCAGCTTCAATCTCAAGGAACATTTTGAGCGCACCGTCAGTATCTCCGCTCTCTTCAAGAGAAAGAGCAGCTTTATTTTTCGCGATGGGAATAAATAGGTCATCACTTGAAGACTCATCAGCAAATTCATTAAACATCTTCAGAGAAGATTTATAATCCTTCCTCTCGAAGTATATATTACCAAGTACGTAGTAACTCATCTTGCGTGCAAATCCAAAACTGTTTTCTTCAATAAGTGCATTGAGATCATTAATAGTCTTTAGCTGAACATCATTATTCATAGGATCCGACCGGTAATGCTCCACAACAGCTTCAAACTTCACCCTTGAATCTGTTGAAGAACCATCAATATAGACGAAAACAGAGACTATTATAACAAAAACCAGAATTAAACCAGAAAAAACATACAATACTCTCTTATTATTCTGCTTAATAAAATCACGCATCTTCATAAGAAACTGTTCGATGACATTCCTATGAATTTCTATATCGTGTCTGCCTTTATTATTAGCCATTTTTATTCTTATCTCCCAGATCGATGTTTATCATATCACCCAAAGTCACGGTATTAGGGCTTGTTTTCTTAAGAATTTTGTTGAGTTCCTCTTTATCGGACATGATCTCGAAATGTTTAATACTAAGAGAAAGCCTCTTTTTCTGAACATCCACATCAAGTACCACTGCATCGACTTCATCTCCAATCTTAAAGTGGTCCTCAAGATTTTCAATTCGATTCCTTGAAACTTCAGAAATATGTACGAGACCCTCGACATTATCCTCAATTTTTACAAAAATACCGAACTGAGTTATGCCGGAAACGACTCCATGAACCTTTGTTCTTGAAGGATATCGTTCCTTCACTTCCTCCCATGGAGACCGTGTAAGCTGTTTCATTCCGCAGGAAATTTTCATATCCCGTTTATTTATGTCCAGAATTTTAAACTCGACTTCCTGACCAACCTTATACATCGAATTTAAATCTTTAATATTATCTTCCCATGATACATCGGAGATATGAACCAGACCGTCAATTCCCTCTTCCAGTTCTACGAAGAGACCGAATTTAACTATTTTCCTTATTGCTTTTTTATATACAGATTTAACAGGAAATCTTTCGTCAATAGAATCCCATGGATTGGGAAAAAGCTGTTTGTAGCCGAGAGATATCTTTTTATCCTCTTTATTGACTGAACGAACCTCAAATTCGACATCCTGTCCTTTTTCAAAGTAATTCTTGGCATCAACATTGTTTTTAGTCCAGGACAGCTCAGAATTGCTGAGGAAGCCCTCTATATCGTCCTCTATCTGTATAAACGCCCCGATAGCGGTAATCGTAACAACTTTGCCGGTAAGCCTGGTTCCCACGGTGTATTTATCATCAATATTCAGCCAGGGGTCTTCTTTCAGCTGTTTAAGTCCGAGTGAAATTTTAGAATCCTCTCTGTTTATTGACAAAATCTTAAAATCTCTGACTTCGCCAAGTTTAAGAAGTTTTCTCTGTTTGAAAACTTTCTTCCATGACATATCATTTCTGTGAAGCAGAGCATCAATTCCTTCAACACGGACAAAGGCTCCAAATTCAACAAATTTGATAACCTCTCCCTGTACGGTATCACCTTCTTTATATTTTTCAACAAAGCTTGCCCAGCTTTTCTTGGTAGCCTCATCAAGATAATCCTTACGCGAAACGATTACAGATTTTTTCTTGGAATCAAAACTCTTAATAAAGAAATCATATTCAGTTTCAGTTTCACCAAGAGCTTTCAAATCAGCAGTAAGTGAATATGGAAGGAATGCATCCACACCTATACATGATACAATCTTCCCTTTGCTGTTGGCAGATTTGATTCGGCCGCGAATCTGACGATTTCCTTCATTATAGAAGTTTAAAAAATCCTGCCACCCCTTCTCTGCCGCAGCCGCTTTCATTGAAAACTGATAAACTCCATCAACCATCTTTTTGTTCATCAGCTTCACATCAAAAACGGCTCCCACTTCCGGAGCAGTCTCAAATTCTTCGAGAGCAATTCTTCCATCCGATTTAATTCCCACATTTACGTAGGCAAATTCAGTATCGACTGTAACGATTTCACCTTTTACAATCATACCCGGCTTGATGTCTTCGAGTGCTGTATCAGCAACCGATTCCATGTCAATAGCTTCGAAGTTCTCATCTGTAGTTGGACTCATGTCTTACACCTTATTGTTTAATCATATTCGATATACAATCTTTAACTAATTTCTCTAAAATTGCGACCACTTCATCCTGGAACTGCTCGACGTGAGCGGTGACCGGCGGGTGCGGGTCCAGGAGGTGCTG
>CAYNFB010000188.1:0-7539 GCA_964396355.1 uncultured Leptospirales bacterium
GAAAGAAGATTTACTTCGTAAGATCTATCTCTACTAGGGCAGAACTCAAAATGTACGGAGGCTCTTCCTATTTCAGGCAGACTTTCTACGGAGTCTTCTCAACGGACGGGAAGAAAATTAAGGGTATATTTAAATATCTCGGTGCACAGGATAACTGGAGGGCCGGGAAAGAGCAGGTTGAATGAAAAGAGTTGCAGTAATAGGGGGAGGCGCATCGGGGCTGACAGCTGCGTATTTTGCTTCGGAAAAATGTTCCGTAACCCTTTTTGAAAAACAGAAAAAAATTGCCCGTAAAATACTTATTACCGGCAACGGCAGATGCAATATTTCTAATACGCATATTGATTCTTCCAGATATCACGGCCATAATCCTGACTTCGTAAACAATGTTTTTTCCCGATTCAGCAGTGATGATACGGTTTCTTTTTTTAATTCTCTGGGAATTCCTTTCGTTGAGGAGAAGGATGGAAAATTATTTCCCGCTTCTCTCCAGGCTTCTCTTCTTCCTAAGATTTTTGAATATGAACTGGTTCGGCGCAATGTGGATATGAAACTTCACAGGCGGGTCGATCAGATAAAACCGATAAATAAAGCCTTTGAGCTTACCACTGCCGGTAAAGAGAGTCTTGAATTCGACTCAGTAATTCTTGCCTGCGGAAGCTGCGCCTATCCTCAGGTCGGCGCATCAAGGGCCGGATATGAACTGGCCCGGAGTCTGGGGCATCACGTTTATGAACCGTTTCCGGCTATATTGCCTGTCAATATTCCGCGGAAGGCTCTTCACCGGCTTCAGGGAACTAAGTGGGATTGTTCTCTCAAGGTGATGGTGAACAATAAGGTTGTGGCGCAATCGGAAGATGAAGTCCTTTTTACAGGTTACGGCATATCGGGGCCAGGTTCACTTAAAATTTCAAGATGGGTTAATGAACTTGTACTGGCAGGGCAGGAGCCTGATATTTCAATAGACTTCTTTCCTGAAAAGACTGAGGCGGAGCTTCGGGAACTTCTCGATCTGTTGTGGCAGCACGGCAGCAGGAAACTCTCTTTCTCTCTTCTTGGAATTCTTAAAGAGCGTATGCCTGAGGTTCTTCTTGAAATTGCCGGCATAGATTATGAGAGGAGGGTGAATGATCTTTCTGAAAAAGAGAAAAGAAAAATTGTCTCATCCCTTAAAGACACCCGGATTTTTCCCGGAGAGCCGAGAGGCTTTGATGATGCTGTAGCCGCAGCCGGCGGTGTGGATGTTGTAGAAATAAATCCGTCTAACATGGAATCATTAAAACAAAAAAATATTTTTATAACCGGTGAGCTGCTTGATATAGACGGAGACAGCGGAGGATTCAATCTTCAGTTTGCCTGGAGCACAGGAGCTGTTGCCGGTAAGGCGCAGTGCTAGAACATGGACATGAATCCGTCTACCATCGTGATGCTTGTACATATTGAGTTAAGCTCATCCTCGGAGGAGAATAATCCGTTTACCGTGTAGGATACAAATTTTCCGTTTTTACTTTCTTTTGCCTTCACATCCCCCTGGATATTTTTATCAGCAAGGATGTTTTTGATACTCTCCAGAATGTATTCCCTGTTGCGGAATATTGCTTTAAACATAACCTCTGAGGGATACTTTACGTCTTTTTTGTTCAGGTTTGATCCTTCAATCATCTATATTCTCCCGGATTTTCAGATATTTTAGATGATGATTTGAATGCAGTATAATAAGTCAATTTATTTTAATAATAAATAATTAGAGTATAAAAAAATAGAATAAAAGAGACGAAAAATGACTACACCTGAAATAAACAGCATTCCCCCGGTATACCCCGCGCGTTAAGGCGCCTCTTTTTATTTTATTATTTTTTAGTATAGTCAGGATATACCCTGTCAGGATCGCTGAAATATTCCTTAGTCATCTTTAGTATAACCGGAGAGAGAAATATAATAGCTACAAGGTTCGGCCATGCCATGAGTCCGTTTGCAACATCTGAAAATGTCCAGACGAAGTCCAGTTTTATATATGCACCTACAGGTATTAGCAGGCAGTAAATAACTCTGTAAGGCAGAACAGCTTTTGATCCAAGAATATATTCTACTGATCTGTCTCCGTAGTATGACCAGCTGATAATTGTAGAAAATGCAAAGAATATAATTCCTATAGCAACTATGAGTTCACCGATATTTCCCATTCCAAGTCCGTTGTTGAAAGCAGTACTTGTAAGAACGGCTCCGGTCAGACCCTTGCCGTCAGCTCCGGCTATCTGATAGGAATCTGTGAGAACTATCACAAGTGCAGTCATTGTACATATAACCAATGTATCGATGAAGGGCCCGAGCATGGCAACAAGACCTTCTCTTACAGGCTCCTCTGTTTTTGCAGCTCCATGTGCAATTGGCGCAGAACCGAGACCGGCTTCATTGGAAAAAACACCTCTAGCAACACCAAATCTCAGTGCCAGTGTAACAGTTGCTCCTGCAAATCCGCCGGCTGCTGCAGATGGATTGAATGCATAGTAGAATATCTTACCAAAGGCACCGCCGATTTTATCGAAGTTAAGAACGAGGATTACCAATGCTCCGATTACGTAGAATACTGCCATGAAGGGAACGAGTCTGCTGGCAACCTGGCCGATTCTCTTGATTCCGCCTATGATTACAAGAAATGTAAGGACTCCAAGTACAATACCCGTTGCAAGCTTGGGAATTCCGAAGGAGTTCAGAGCGGGTTCTGCAACAGAGTTTGCCTGAACCATGTTTCCTATACCGAAAGATGCAAATGCTGCAAAAAGGGCAAATAGGACTCCAAGCCATTTCTGGCCCATACCCTTTTCAATGTAATACATCGGACCGGCACTGACCGAACCATCTTCATGAATTTCTCTGAAATTAAGTGAGAGCAGAGCTTCACAGTATTTAAGCGCCATACCGAATAAGGCAGTGATCCACATCCAGAATACTGCACCGGGGCCGCCGAGGGCAATGGCTGTTCCAACTCCTGCGATATTACCTGTTCCAATTGTTGCAGAGAGGGCGGCACTGAGAGCCTGGAAGTGAGTAATTTCGCCTGTATCATCGGGATTATCAAATTTTCCGGATATGATTTTCCACGCGTAGGTGAATTTTCGTAACTGGATTGCTTTCACCAGCACTGTCATTAGTATTCCAGTACCAACGAGCAAAACAATACCTATTGGGCCCCAGACAATTCCACCCAGAGCGTTTAGTACGTCCATCATAAGCTACTCCTTGTTGTTATTTTTGATTACAGCAGAGAAAGGGCTGCTGTTGATATTATTTATAAAATGAAGTAAATTGTTCTTACTTAAAGAAACTAAATTCAATAATATAAAAATACCCCATAGTCAAATTTTTTTTATATTCTGCTGTAAAAAAGGAAAACATAAAATTAAAGATTCTCCTATTATGGGTATTTTTTAACAATTCTGTAATAAAATACCGTTTATTCGGGTTTTTGATGAAACTTTAGCCGTTGTTGACGTATTTGCGGGTAACTCTTGATGTAATGGCAGATACAATTTCATAGTTTATGGTGTCTGTCTTAAGGGCAATTTCGTCTGCATGAAGTTCTTCGCTCTCCTGATAACCCATGAGAACGACCTCGTCTCCGGGAGAAACGCCGGGAATACCGGTCACATCCAGCATGGTCAGATCCATGCAGATTCTTCCTATTACAGGTGCTCTCCTCCCTCTGACAAGCATTTCGCCCTTTGAAGAGAGCAGCCTGCTGTAGCCGTCGGCATAACCGGCCGGTACTGTGGCGATGAGAGTCTTCTTTGTTGTTTTATAAGTGCTTCCGTAGCTAACGCTAAATCCTGCATCTGCCTGTTTCAGGTAGGATATACGGGATTTAAGGGACATGACAGGTTTGAGTTCCAGAGAGGTTCTGTTTACCTCTTTAGAGGGGTAGAGGCCGTATAGAATTATACCGGGTCTTACCAGATCCAGGTGCGCCTCGGGCATCTCCATTATTGCCGCGCTGTTTGCAATATGAAAGAGAGGCATAGAGGAAACTTTATCTGAAAGTCTGTTTTTTATCTCTTTAAACAGAGTCAGCTGTTTCATTGCATGACTCTTGTCTTTGCTGTCGGAATTTGCGAAGTGTGAGTATACTCCCTCCACATTTATGAAAGGGAGATTCATAGTCTGCAGAATTGATTCTGCGGCTGCTGAAGAATCTCCGTTCAGGCCGAGCCTGCCCATGCCGGTATCAACTTTTACATGAACGGTGAGAGACTTGCCCAGGGCTGATGCTTTTTCGGAGAATTTTTCCGCGTCTTTAATAGAGTTTACAGAAGGTCTTATTCTCTGGTCAATATAGAGTGCGGTTTTTTCTGTGTTATAATCTCCGAAGAGTATAACAGGAGCATCTATGCCCGCATCTCTGAGAGCCAGTGCTTCGTTGAGTCTTGCAACTGCGAGGAAGGAAGCTCCGAGTTTCACCGCCTCTGCGGCTATCTGCCCGGCACCGTGACCGTATGCATCGGCCTTGACCACGGCAATTATTCCTGTTCCGGCCTTAAGAAGATTCCGGATGCCTTCAAAGTTGAATCTGAAGGCATCCACATCGATTTCTGCAAATATCGGGGAATCAGTCTGAGGCATTAATTCTTTTCCTGTCCGTATTTAGTTGTATATTCTCTGAAGAGTTTCATTATTTTTTCAGTGTTCTTCCCGGGTTTGCCGTTTCCTATTTTTTTATCGTCAATTTGTATAACCGGCACTATTTCTTTATTTGACGCGCATATTAAAATTTCATCAAAATCACCGATTTCATCTACTGAAACATTTCTCAGTTCTGTATCGAAGACTCCCTCTGTAAGTTTGAGAACAACTCGTCTTGTGACGCCGGGCAGTATTTCTGTATCTGTTGTGATCATCTTATCTCCTTTGAAGAAGAAGATATTCGTAGTAGTGCCTTCGTGTATATTTTTATCTCTGTCCACGTATATTGCCTCAACGGCACCTTCTGCCTTTGCTTTCTGCTGTGCAAGGACTGCTCCGAGATAGTTTGTGCTCTTTGCCCCCGGGATATAGCGCTCCGATTTTTCTGTTACCACCAGTCCGGAAGCGCATGCTTGTCAGTTGCCATTACCATGAGCTTTCCATTTCCTGCGGGGATGACTCCATCGGGACTGACTCCGCCTGAGTAGACGATTCTTATATTTAATTCCTCATGCTGGGGATTCTTTTCAATAGTTTTCATTACTGCATCGCAAATTTCATCGTGACTCCACTTTAATTCAAGATTTATAAGTTTCGCTGAATTCTCCAGTCTTTCAACATGTTCGTGGAGGTAGAAGGGCCTTCTGTTGTAGGTCCTCATGAAATCAAAAATTCCGTATCCCCTGAGTACGGTGAGATCATTAACCGGGATTACGGCCTTGTCCTCTGTAACAAATTCTCCATCAATAAAATATGTATCCATAAATAACTCCTTATCTATTAAGTCCATTAGCGATTCGCAATGGTTTTTTGCATTTGTTTATTTTGAATTTTTTAATATTCCATCTAATTCTTTTTTCTTGAGTATTGCTATGCTGCGGGCCTCTTTAAAGGTAACCTTCCTGAATTTGACTAACTGTCCGGGTGCGTACTGTGCAAGCATGTCAATGTCTGCAGAAATACAGTTTAGTATCCTCGGGTATCCTCCCATCGTCTGGCGGTGTCTTAGAAGTATAATTGGGCCGTCCGGCGTGAGCTGTATGGTCCCGTCTGCCACTGCGTCGGAGATCATGTTTATCTCAGCAGCTTCGAGCTCATTTCCTGCTGATGCCAGGCGCAGTCCCATATCATTGCTGTCCCGGCCTATTCTCCAGCAGGATCTGAAGAATTCTTCAGGATTTTTCAGTAATGAGTATTCCGGTCCCTCCATCACTCTGATGAAGCCTTTCTCGTCGGGCCAGGAGTAATCCCAGGGCCCTCTTGATCTTGAAGTCATTTCTCTGTCAGGTTCCGTGTGACCGGTCTCATGGTAGCACAGGTATGTACGAAATCCCTTTGCTCTTGGGCCGATTTTAAGTATGCTCCCTGCTGATGCGTAGAACACTTTTCCATGTTCGGGTTTAATGATTTTGTTGCCCGATTCGAGGGAGGATTCCGGGCAGGGAGCGCCGGTTATTGTGAAGTATGCCGGTTTGTTGAATTTTACAACGGGCGGGAATATTATCTCCAGACAGGGCTCATCTGCTCTGTTGCCCAGAAGAGTATTCCCCGTTTCGTATGCGAAGCGGTCCATTACTCCGCCCGGGGTGACTCCCATATCCTGCATGCCGTATCGGGGAGCACCTCTCTCATAGAATATTCCATTTGTTATTATTTCAAACATGCTGTATATCCTGAAGTATCCTTGATAGTCTTTTCGCCAGATCAAGAGATATCTTTGAATCTGAATGTATGCATATAGTATCGGCCTCAATATCGATGTCTCTTCGTTCCAGAGTGCCTTCACTTTCGATAAATGCAGATACTTTTTTATCTTTTAAAATGCTCAGTGAGTGTCCGATGGCCTCTTCAACATCAGTAATTGATGCATAGTCCTTTTTTCTGCTGACCAGCGTCAGTCTTCCGGGATCGGGATTATAGTCATATCTTCTCTCTGCGAAGGCCTCTGCTATTACATCGATTCCTCTGTTTCTGCAAGAGGCCGCAAGCTCCGAATCAAAGGGAGTTACTATTTCTTTCACATCAGAATTTTTCAGCCACAGGGAAATTGAATCAGAAAGCTCCCTGTTCACATTGCAGTCATTATAAAGGGCGCCGTGAAATTTCACGGTTCCTACTCCGGGGAGCATGCTGAGCTGTTCGCTCAGTGATTCAGAAAGTTCATCCCTGGAGATATTCATTGAAAATCTCCCGAAATTTTCTCTGTCGGGGTAGGATATGTGGGCTGATATCTTTATGTTCTTCAGTTCTGCAGCCTTGCGGAAAACTCTTACTGATTCTGCATCTCCCGCATGACCTCCGCATGCAATATTTGCCATGCCTATATATTCCATGAGTCTGTGATCTTCCTGATTCTCCGGACCCCTTTCCCCGATATCGCAGTTAAGAAGCATCATAGTTCTTTCCTCTCTTCAAATTTAATGATGTCACCCGGCCTGAGAGTCTTCAGCAGCTCAGGTGATGTCCTGCCTATAATATTCCATCCGCCCGGAGAGTCCTCGGTATAGATTCCTGTCTGTTCTCCTCCAATGGCTACAGAGCCGGCGGGCACTTTCACTCTGGGAGTTTTCAGTCTCGGTGTGATGAGAGATTCATCAAGGCCCATGAGATAGGGGAAGTAGGGTTTGAATCCGATCATTGCAATTCTGTAGAGACCGGAGCTGTGTATTTTTATTACCTCATCCTCTTTCAGGCCGTGAAGTTCAGCGATCCTTCCCACGTCCTCACCATCGTATATAACAGGAATGATTACCTCCCTGCTGTCTTCGGTGCCGCGTGATGAGTATTTTTTTTCTTCAGAATGAATTATTTTTTCAATTTTATCGCTCATGCTATCGATGACTCTGGTGAATGGATCGAAGT
>CAYNFB010000189.1:0-1301 GCA_964396355.1 uncultured Leptospirales bacterium
ATGCAGAAAACAAAAATCCCCGCTATCTTGCCTATGGGGAAATTGTATGATTTATCGATAGAATCAATGCAGGTCATGAAAGTTCCGGAAATAGCGATAGCCGGGATAATTGTAATAATAAATATTGATGAGAGTATTCTTTTCAGAAAACTGAATTTCAGATAGAACTTAGGGTTAACATTTTCGGCAAGAAAACCGCGGTTAAGAAGATTCTGTATAAAACCTTCGGTGAGAAGGAAAAAAAGCAGCATATTCAGGGGAGGTATCATCACAGCCGTGAGCCAGATGTTGGTGATCTGCATATCTGACAGATCTGAATAAATCGTAAAAGGAACTATGGCCATAGCCAGGGCAAATATCCATCTGAAAAAAGATCCTATACTGTGAATACAGGGCAGTGCAAAAAATCTTTTCTGAGCTCTGATGTATTCATCTTCGCTTATAGTTTCTCCCTTTAAAATTTTATCAAAATATCTGCTCACTGGAGAAATAACAGCCATATCCATAATGTTTGTAGTAATCATTGATATTATGACAGAGATTCCTGTGAATTTTAGAAGGAGTAAAATCTGATCAGCTGTAATGTCCAGGTTGGCCCATATATATAGAAGGATTATGGGCACAAGAATAAAATAGCTGATTCCCTCTGTGGCAAAGATGAACTTGTATTTGAAATTTTTAATTGAATTGTCATTCTGATTTAACTGTTTCACAGGGTTGCTCCTTAATATTTCATGAGTCCAGCTGATTTTCTTGTAAAAAAGGGCATCTGTCAAGCAGTTAGTTAACAGCCCTATTTTGTTATGGGATTTTTAGATGGCTTATTTCTGAGTCATTCTTCTGTAATAGACTACTCATTTTATGATAGCAGGCCAGAATCCGAAGCTTCTGGTTTTCTAAACCCGCTGCATAGGAAGTCCCATAAGGCATTGATATTTTATCTTACATCAATGGCATAAACAGATCTGCTGTATATTTTTTTTAGTGTTTTGCTTTTAAAGTAATAGAGATAGAGCCCGTCTCCCTCTGCTGGAGTGGCTCCGTTTATTCCAACCGCAATTATTTCATCATTGTACTTCTTCAGTATGATCGTTCCTGTGCTGGATAGAATAGTCTGCTCAGGGGCGAAGTCGGTTGCACCGAGTTTCTGAATCTGAATGTCCGCACCGTCTGAGGTGCCGGCAAATATATTCGATCCATCTATTACAGCATAGGATGCGCCAAATCCGCCAAGTGAAGTCGTGTTGAGCTGACCTCCGCTGAGAGTATATACACCATTGGTGGTTCCCAGATATATTTTG
>CAYNFB010000189.1:1311-3299 GCA_964396355.1 uncultured Leptospirales bacterium
CAGAAAAGTTTATTGCTCTGCTGATCATCAATACTATCATTCCTATAAAATTTGCAATTTCTCCAATAGCGATATCCAGGCTGTTGGGTGCAGCCGGATCATCCATGTCAAATACCATTCCGGTACCGCCTGATTTAGTATATATATAGATTTTTGAATCGGATGCAGGTGCTGAAATTACGATGGGCGCATAAACCGTGCTTAGAAATGAAATACCCTTCGATTCCAGAGCTCCGTTTCCGTATCTGTATACGGCGTCGCTCCATGTGTCCGTAAGCACGAGCCGTTCACCGTTTCTGGAGGAAAGGCCCTTTATGCTATAGGGGGAGGTATAGAAGTTCCACGTATATATACCATTTTCTACACCGCTGAGATAAAAGGCTTCCATTGTGCCCGATTTTGCCGCGGTAAAGTCCCTGCTGCCGGTGCTGTGCAGAAGATCGGGAATTGTGGCAAGGGAAAGGCCGTCTGTCATGTATTCCCTGCAGTATTCCTCTCCTGCTTTTACGAAGTAGATATTTGTTCCGTCATCGGCAATGGCATATATAGTCCCGGCCGATGCAAAGTCGTAGAGATTGGTTCTGTCGCACCCGGAGAATGTACAGAGCAGCAGTGTCGCCGTCAATATTTTCAAAAAAGTTTTCATTGTTATTTCCCTGATAAAAAACTAATGTAATATGTCGAAAATTAAAATACTATTCAAGAATTTTTTTAAGGTTTTATCGTGTGTGATGTTCTCTTTTTATGGAGCTTCCGGGTATACAGATCATAATTTTTTTTGTCTTGTCCATCATCTGCCGCTATTCTTTCTTTATCATCCGGTGTTTTTTTCGGAGTGACGGGGAGGTGATGTAAATGAGTGAATTTGAAGGAAGCAGCCGGGATACATCATCTCTGTCTATCATCATCTATGCAGTTCTGCATATAGCACTTGGATTTTTTTTCTATCATCTTCTTGAGAACGTACATCAGGCCCTGGCCGCGGGAATATTTATTGCTCTTGTATCAGGCACTCTGGTTTTCTGGAAATTCAGGGTCGCCATAGCCTTCATCGGTATAGTAATCCTTCTTGTTACAGGAACGATAGATCTGAAACACACTGTGAAGTTTATGAACCTCGATGTAATTCTATTTCTCATCGGAATGATGATAATTGTCGGGCTCCTGAGAAAGTCCGGATTCTTCAGATGGTTTCTTGCAAAGGGGCTTGAGGTCTCCCGCTTCAAGCCTCATCTTCTCCTGGTAATTATTGTGCTTCTTTCTGCGACAATGGCGGCTCTGGTCGATGAGGTGACTTCAATTCTTTTCACCACAGCCCTGGTACTTGACTTCAGTGATTTCTTCGAAGTCAAGGCTGTGCGGCTTACCATGATAGTTGTAATTGCAACAAATATCGGCAGTTCCTGGACTGTTCTTGGAAACCCCATCGGGATTTTAATCGCCCTGAGATCAGGCCTGACTTTCGGTGATTTTCTGAAAAATTCTCTTCCTGTAGGGGTAATCTCACTTATCAGTATTATCATTCTCGCGCTCTGGTGGATGAAGCGTGATATGAAATACTTTAAAATGCGAATTGATAAGTCCTCCGGAGCTGAACGGCATGAATTTCTAAAAAAACTCAAGACCATTGATAATAAGAAATGCTTCACCGGAAGCACTATTATATTTGTATTTGTTATAGTATTTCTCGCGGTGCACCACCGTTTCGAGATTCTTCTCGGGCTCGAGCCAAATACTCTGCTTGTAGCCACTTCGCTTCTGGGTGCAGGTATTACCATGTTATGGCAGAGGGAGATGGCCCGGGAGCTGGTCATGAAGGATGTAGACTGGTGGACTCTGGTCTTCTTCATGTTTCTCTTTGCAAAGGCCGGAGCCCTTGAGTATACAGGTATAACCACTCTCATCGCCAAACAGCTCTATCTGGTTTCAAGCACCAGCGGGATATGGGTACTTTTAATTCTCATTCTATGGGTTGCGGCCTTCAGCTC
>CAYNFB010000189.1:3309-7522 GCA_964396355.1 uncultured Leptospirales bacterium
ATTATTGAGGAATTATCGGCATCAAAAAGGCCGCCTTCAGCTCTGCTGCTGCGGATAATGTTGTCGTTGTAGCCACATTCATCCCTGTCCTCCAGTTTCTTACTGCAGAGACCGGCGTGTCTGAGCTGTGGTGGGCTCTTCTCTTCGGAGGATGCTACGGCGGCAACATGACAATGGTCGGCTCCACTGCAAACATCATTGCTCTTGGAATACTGGAGGATAAAAAGGATTACCACATGACCCTGCGCTACTGGATGCGGATTGGTCTTGCCGGTTCGCTCATACCTATGGTCATAGGGACCATTGCTCTTCTTATAATGACCCATGTCTGACCAGGTGCTGATGATCCCCTTTGCAGTTCAGTGATGACCGGTTAATCCTGCAGGAAAGCCTTTGAATGATGCTGAGAATTCAAAGGCTATTACCATAACTGCAATTACTGTAATATAAATGGAAGATGTGCTCTCCGGTTTCTATTATCATTTCTATCTGGATTCGATTTTCCGGTAATCCAGCTTTTCAAGATCGGGTGTTATATATGCAGGCCTTATTATTTTATTCTGGAGTATCTGTTCAATTCTGTGTGCAGACCATCCTGCCACACGGCTCATGGCAAAAATAGGAGTGAATATCTCTACCGGTATTCCCAGAAGCCGGTAGAGGAGGCCGGAGTAGTAGTCTACGTTGGGTCTTATTGTTGTCTCCTTCCTTTCAGAAAGTATTTTTGATGCCAGCTCCTCCACCTTGCTGTATAATTCAAATTCTTCTGTGAGACCTTTTTTCTGAGCAAGGATTCCGGCATATTTCTTGAGAATTTTCGTCCTGGGATCTGACAGGGTATATACCGCATGACCAAATCCGTAGACCTTGCCGCTTCTGTCTCCGGCATTTCCTTCTATCAGCTTCCCTATATATGCGGATATCTCGGTATCGCTGTCCCATTTCTTAACATCTGCTTTCATATCTGTCATCATTCTGTCTACCAGCTCGTTGGCCCCTCCGTGAAGATAGCCGCTCAGGGAAGCCACTCCAGCTGCTATTGATACGTAGGTGTTGGCTCCGCTTGATGATACAACACGAACCGTAAATGTGGAGTTATTTCCTCCGCCGTGCTCTGCGTGGAGCATCATGGCCTTATCAAAGATATGCGCTTCCAGCTCATCAGGAGGAGTTCCGTGGAGCATGTAGAGAAAGTTTTCTGCGGCGCTGAGTTCCGGTTTTGCCCTGAGTATTTTTAAATCATCCCCCATCCTGAATCTCATAATATTATAATTGTTTGCCACAACTGTGGGAAATTTAGCAATTAGTCTGATGCATTGACGTGTCACATCGTTTATATCGTGTGATTCGGGATTTTCATCCAGTCTGCTCATGTGGGAAACAAAGCTGTGAAGGGCGTGCATTTGATTGTGGCTGCGCGCCTCCTCCATGAGAATATTTCTCTCAGATGCAGACAGTGACCGGTGATTCTGCAGCTCTTCTGAAAATGACTTCAGGTCTTTTTCCGCCGGCAGTTCTCCCGTCAGCAGCAGGTATACTATCTCATCATATCCGAAGCGATTTTCCTCTTCCATGGATTTTACAATGGAACTCACATTATATCCGCAGTAATACAGTTCTCCTTCAACCGGGATAACACTATATTTGTCCGGCAGGGAGGAGTCCGGTTTTTTAAGGTATCCTATCACACTTCCCTTGGTTGTAATCCCGGCAACAACTCCGGTTCCGTCGGGATTTCTCAGGCCCGGTTTGATATTTCTTTCTCTTATCACCTCAATAGGGATGTCATTGTGTATCAGTGATAGTTTTTCAATCCTGTCATAAATAGTCTCCATGGAAATTCCTCCGGTTGCTGCTCTGTAATTCTATTATACGTTGTAGTTTAATAGTATATCCGGAGAAGGAGAGTTTCAAATCTCTGTGTTGACAAATTTTGAATTTTCTGAGTTTAGTAGAAATGCTTTTTTTAATAACATATCCGGTTTAACAGGCTTATTTAAAAAATTTTTTTAAGAGCAGATTATATGAAAAGTGAAATAATTATTATTACGGCAGTTCTTGCTTCTATATTAATTTTTACATCATGTCTCCGGCCTGTCGGCAGGTGCTCATACGGCAGTGAACCCGCAAAAATCGGAACCGTGAAGATTCTGTCTATTGAAAAGCCGGGGAAGGGCGAAATGTGTGTCATCATTAGAGTCAGGGGCTTTATAAATCATTCTTTTTGTTATTCTGAAAGTGAATATGAAAAATGCTTCGCTTCAAAGGGGTTGAAGGCCGGCTCAGAAGTGAAGGCAGTAGTATATAGCGGCGGTCCCTGTCCTCCACTGTTCAGACTGGTCGTTTGCGGTCAGTGAAGATTATTCTGCATTGTTTCCCCTCTTGAAAATAAAACAGCCAGCCTGTTTATAAGTTCCTGTTGACAAAACGAGCAGTAATTATTCTCTGTACTTTTGAATAAAATTTTTCAATCTCATGAGGAGGTTATTGATGAGATTCAATGAAGAGTATCAGAGAAAACTTGTGACACCTGAGGAAGCGGTCAGGGTTGTCGAGTCAGGTGATCTTGTCGACTATGGTTTCTTTAACGGTAAACCGGTTGACTGTGACCGTGCACTTGCTGCAAGAGCCGATGAACTCAGATGTGTTAGTATTTATACAGCTACTACTGTACCGCCTCTGCCCGAGGTATCAAAGTTTCCCGAAAGCTTTACATATCATGACTGGCACTGGAGTAAATTGACAAGGATGATGCAGGCAGGCAGCATCTCGCACTATTCTCCAATAATGTTCAGCCTTGCACCTAATTATTATCGTGAACTCGATTCTGACAGAGGGTTTCGGTCTATCTATCATCAGGATCCGGAAAAAGCTCTGAAAAGCAAACATATTGCGATTCTTCAGGTCTGCCCTATGGGCAAGTTCGGTTATTTTAACTTCGGTCCTCAAAACTCCGAGACCTCTGCTAAAATAGAGTCGGCGGATATTGTTATTGTTGAGGTCAACAAGAATCAGCCGGTCTGTCTGGGCGGAGTAGAGCAGGGTGTGCATGTTTCCAGGGTAGATTACATTGTTGAACAGGAAAATCCGGTTCCCCTTTACTGTGCACCTGTTATGGAAGAGTCGGACATAGATAAGCAGATTGCAGAGCACATAGTTGATTTTATACAGGATGGTGCCTGTATACAGCTGGGCATCGGCAGTATGCCCAATACTGTCGGCAAAATGATTGCAGAATCTGATCTCAAGGATCTGGGCGGCCATACTGAGATGCTGGTCGATGCCTATATTGACATGATAGAATCAGGAAGGATGACCGGTGCAAGAAAGAATATAGACAGGCACTGTATTCCATACACATTTGGAATAGGAACCCAGAGACTATATGATTTCATGGATAACAATCCGGCACTTGCCTCATATCCTGTTGATTATGTGAATGACCCCAGAATCATTTCCCAGATAGACAATTTTATCAGTATAAACAATGCTCTTGAAATAGACCTTCTTTCTCAGGTCAATGCCGAGAGTGTAGTGAAGGACGGCATTATAAATCAGGTTTCCGGTAACGGGGGTATGATGGACTTTGTTCTCGGCGCTCAGTGGTCAAAGGGCGGTAAGAGTTTCATATGCTTCTCATCTACCTACACAGACAGCAAGGGCGAGATGCACTCCAGGATCGTTCCTACACTTGCACAGAGTACTGTTGTAACTATACCGAGACAAATGGTGAACTACGTTGTAACCGAATACGGCGCAGTAAGACTGACAGCCTGTCCTCTATGGATAAGGGCGGAAAAGCTTATTAACATTGCCCATCCGGATTTTAGAGATGAGCTTATAAAAGAAGCTGAGAAAATGAAAATATGGACGCGAACCAATAAAATATAAGTGCACCGGGGCCTCTTTCACCGGGGCCCCGGTATTACCATCAATTTTTCTGAATCATTCCTATCCATTCCTGACAACATTGTCATTCCCGTGCATACGGGAATCCATTGATCTTCAGTTATTGTTTTCGGAATCTGTCATCCCGATTTTTTTTCTTTCAATACAACGAGTTGTAAATACCGGGATCTCATAGTGAAGATTAAGGTACTTCCTGTTCTTTTTATTTATTTCCTGGTAGAGACGCACGGACGTGCGTCTGATTAATTGAATGAATGGCAGGGGAAATACTGTCTCCAAAATTTCATACTTTTGCAGCGGCACG
>CAYNFB010000190.1:0-7491 GCA_964396355.1 uncultured Leptospirales bacterium
CTCATTATGAATGAAACAAAAAAAAGGTATATAGAGAGCAATATTTTTAGTAAATCCTATTGTGGCCATTTCCCAGTCCAGCACACCTATGATGTGAAGAGGTTCTGACGGATCCAGAACCACATTATCGAACTTATAATCGTTGTGTATCACCGCAGGGCGGTCAGTATCCTCCGGCATTTTATCTGAAAGCCACGTCATAACCCCTTCAAAACCGGGGGCATCATCAGTCATGGAGTTTATATATCTCCTGCTCCAGCCATCAACCTGCCGTTTCACATAGCCCTCAGGTTTACCGAAATCACCAAGTCCGATTGAATGATAGTCTACCGAATGAAGTTCACAGAATACTTTAATCAGATTCTCACTGAGTTTTCTGTCATCATCGGGAGTAGCACCCATCTCCGGCGGGAGATCCTTACGCAGTATAATTCCCTTCATTCTTTCCATTACATAGAAAGGCGAATCCATTATTTCAGGGTCATCACAGTATAAATACGGTTCAGGACAATAGGGATAGACTGATTTGAGAGCACTGAGTATTTTATATTCTCTCGACATGTCGTGAGCAGTTTTTGCCTTATTGCCGAATGGGGGCCGGCGGAGTACAAATTCAGAATCATTGGAACCTATCAGATAAGTGAGATTTGAAAATCCTCCGGGAAACTGTTTAACAGTAATAGTTTCCCCGATTCCAGGTATTTGTGATTTGAGATAATCCTTCAGTTTTTCTGAATTGAAACCCTCTCCCTTTCTGATCTCAACGGGACTGTCTATGATTTCCATGGAACATCCTCCTGAATGAATATTTAAAGAATACCGGACTTGATAAATTCTGTTACAAAATCTCCATAATCCTCGATGCGGACTCTTCTTTTAAGATACTTCCATCTCTTGAGATACCAGTCCTGCAGCATTGCCTTTATGAGAGATGCTGTCAGAACGGGATTATCTGTCTTAAATACACCCGCAGCGATACCTTCGTTGATTATATCCAGAAATATTTTTTCTGTCTTCAGCTCACTTTCCATAAATTTCTTCTGATCCGATTTATCATGATTCTTCGTCTCCATATAGAAGAAGTAGAACCACTGATGCATCAGTTCACTAAGATAGAGATGACCGAGAACTGCAGATTCCAGTTTTTGTTCAGGACCACCATCTGATACTATTTCATTAAATACGTTCAGCACCGTATGCTGCCCCTGTTCATGTATCATCCTGAGAAGTTCTGCCTTGGTCTGGAAATAGCTGTAGAGAGCCCCCATGCTCAGACCGCTCTCCCTGCTTAAATCACGAACCGTCATATTCTGAAAACCCTTTTCATTGCTCAGCTTCAGGGTAGTTCTTACGATTGTGACAATATTTTTAAGCGCCACATTCTCCTTCTTTATTTTGATGGAGTCGCGGTGACGGTGAATAAAATCAAGACACACCGATTCAACAGTTATATTCAGTGACTCCCTGAAACTTTTATAGTCTGATAGATCAATTCTCTTTGTCATAAATACTGTTTTCTTTTCCTATTCATATGATCTTAAAATTCTTTTTGCAAGAGATGATTTATGAACCTCATCGGCGCCGTCGTATATTCTTGCGGCACGCTCGTGCCTGAAGAAATAGGCGATAATAGTATCATCCGTCATGCCAAGCCCGCCGTGTACCTGAAGCGCCCGGTCTATAACCCTCTGCATTGTATTTGCAACAACGTATTTAATCATAGAGACATCATCCCGCGATGCCTTTGCTCCCTCGTTGTCGATCCGCCATGCAGCATGGAGTGTCATGAGCCGTGCAGCCTGAATCTCTGCGGCAGATTCTGCCACCCAGTTCTGAACAGACTGTTTAGAGGCAAGAGTCTTTCCATCGGGAGAAATTACTCTATAATTCGCCCTCTCACAAAGCAGATCAAAACAGCGGCTGCATATACCGAGCCATCTCATGCAGTGATGTATCCGTCCGGGCCCGAGTCTCTCCTGAGCCATGACGAATCCGGCACCCTCCGAGCCGAGCAGATTTTTCTGAGGGACTCTGCAGTTCTGAAAAAGTATCTCACCATGACTGGCGTAATCATCACCCGCGTGACCCATGACAGGAATATTTCTCACGAGGTTGAAGCCCGGAGCATCAGTGGGAACTATTATCATACTGGCCCTTTTATGGAGAGGACCTTCCGGTTCTGTCACAGCCATAGTTATTGCAAATGCGGCTCCGTCGGCAGATGATGTATACCACTTATGGCCGTTGATCACGTAATCATCACCTTCCTTCACGGCTGTTGTTTCCATCATGACCGGATTTGAACCGGCCATATCAACCTCGGTCATGGCAAAACAGCTGCGGATATTTCCAAGAACGAGAGGCTCAAGATAAGTTTTCTTCTGCTCATCCGTAGCATGGAGGTGGAGGATTTCAACATTCCCCGCATCAGGCGCCTGGCACCAGAATGTATAATGCCCCAGAGGAGAACGCCCCAGAGCCTCTGAGACAAGTCCGTGCTCAACAAGAGAGAGACCCATGCCGCCGAGCTCCCGGGGATAGTTTGGAGCCCAGAGCTCCATCTTCCGGACCATATCCTGCTTTTCCTTTAGAACCGGAAGCATTTCCCGGAAGCTGCCCTTTATGAAATCCCTCTCCAGAGGAATGAGTTCCCTGTCTACGAACTCCGTAATCATCTCCAGTATTGCCTGCATTTTTTCTGATACTGTAAAATCCATACCATCCTCCCGAGATACTTATTTATCTGTAAGTCAAAAGATTCTCTTTGTCCCTGCTAATCATATGAGTAAAACTGTTGAATGATATAAGCCTGAGTCTGTCACCTCTGCCGGCGAGAATAGTAATGCTGCAGTTTGCTGTCTCACTTTCAAGACGAAGCGCCTCTTCACCTTTTACTCCAATGATTGAAGACACTGCAGATGATACCGGACCTGCAGACGTAAATACAGCCGCATTGCCCCCATCTTTGCACTCTGCAGCAACGTAATGCAGAGCTGACCTGACTCTGGTGCGAAACTGATCATAGGTCTCACAATGAAGATTACTGCAGCTTCCCCTTATCCATGCGGTCATAACCTTCTTGTATACACTCTGAAACAGCTTCCTGTCTGACATCAGATTATCTAAATCAAAAATCAATTCAGGATCCCTTTCTCTCAGCTCAGGCAGGATAGATCTGAATATCTGTTCCGTATTATGTTCATTAAATCCTTCAATTTCCTTCACCGCGGATTTTGATTCAACAGCATGAACATTATGCCGGATGAATTCAGCAGCACTCTGCTTCTGCCTTTCCATGGTTCCCGAATAAACAGCATCGAAGTCGACACCGGCGGAATAAAGATATCCTGCAAGCGCCCGCACCTGTTCTATTCCTTTTTCGGATAGTCTGTCATAATTTGGCGAACCGAATGATGCCTGCCCGTGACGGATCATGTAAATTTTCATTATCTTCAACCTGTCATGAATATATCATAAAATATTCATGAGTCAATAAAAAAACGAGCGCTTGCTTTATTTATAAATAAAAATTACTATCTTTTTCTATATGCTTCAATTAAAAGAGGGATAAAAGTTTTAATATCCTCCACAACAATGTAATCGGAAATAGAGAAAATAGATGCCATGCGATCGTTATTTATCGAGATAATCAGTGATGATTCTTTCATTCCTGCGACATGCTGCTGTGCTCCGGAAATACCGCAGGCCAGATAAAGTCTGGGGGAGACAGTCCTGCCGGTGACACCGATCTGATGAGAATAGGGAAGCCATTCAGCGTCGCATACTGTTCTTGAGGCGCCCAGTGCGGAATTTTTAAATATTGCAGCCAGTTCTACTGCAGACTTTATATTTTCCTCCCCTCCTATCCCCCTCCCGACAGAGACTATAACATCTGCACCGCCCAGCCCGCAGTCATCTGCTGATATATTCTCAAGACCGGTAATTTTCATTCTGCTGTCAGATGCACCTGCAGGGAGAAGCTCCACTGCCCCGTTCCCGGGAACCCGCAGGTCATCTCTTTTCTTGAAGGCTCCAGTGGTAACTGTCAGGAAGATTCTCCTGTCATCTTCAGCCTCAGCAGCAATCAGCTTCCCGTTGAACACTGCTCTGTTAAACAGAATACGTTCACCTTTAATCTCTATGCTTTCAACCCCCGTTATACACCTTGAACCGGTGCTCATAGCTGCTGCAGATGCTACGGCACACATCAGTATGCTGTGATCAAATACCACAGCATATGTTTCGGTCTTTTCTGCCTCATGAGCAGCTAAAGCCTCTATCTCCCGGGGGGAAGCAAATAACTCCTCTTGAATGGATGCTGAGACATGAAGCCCTGTGGTCTCAGCCAGGTGACGGGCATAGTCACGGCAATTGCTTCCCCATATGAGCGCCCGGACCCGGCATTTTTTAATATTCGAAATTATACGGGCTGCCTTCAGCAGATCAAGGAAGCAGGACAGCTCATCATCACTGTTTACCGGTGCCGCAGCTATAACAAATAGTTCATGCTCATTCATCTTAAGAGAGACCTCCCCTCTGCAATATCCATCAGTTTATCCGCCTTTTCCCGGGAAGAACCTTCTATGACTATCCCGCGGCCTGACTTTTCCGGAAAAGAAAGGCAGTGAAGCGCCTGTTCCGTAACCGCTAAATCCTTTTCTACTACAGGAATGACGGCCTTCTTAGCTCTTAGTACATTTGAAAGAGAGGGGTAACGGGGCCTGTTTATTCCCGACTGAACGGTGAGAAGAGCCGGAAGCAGCAGCTGTGAACTCATGACGACACCGCCTTCCATTTCCATATTTACATTAATTTTTCTTTCATCATAATTGAGTTCTTCCTGCAGTACAGCAACAGCATAGGGCATTTGAAGAATAGAGGCGATAATAGGCCCGGTCTGACAGTGCATATCATCCTCGGCCATAACTCCTGTAAAAATAAGATCATACTCTTCCGGCCCGGCAAAATCGGCAATGGATGATGCGACTTCTGCCGGGTCTGAATAACATCCCCGGGGAGTCCTGATGTGCACAGCTTTGTCTGCACCCATGCCAATGGCCCTGACAAGAACGTCCCTCACTCTGTCAGGGCCGAGAGATACAACATCCACCCTGAATTGTGGATACTCTTCTTTAATTTTCAGCGCCTCTTCAATGGCATACTCATCATAGCTGTTCATCCTCCATGCAATGGAATCGTTTTCCTCTATCCAGCTGCCCGTGCTGTTGATATGGTGATTGACTGTACCGTCTGGAACCTGCTTCACGCATACAAGTATTTTCATGTTTAACTCCACAATAAGACCTGACCGGTAACATCTATCATCACATAGCTCAGTCAGCATTTCAATAAAATATTAAAAGATTTAATCTGAAAAGGGTAATTTCACAGATATTACCAATCTGACATTTTTAAAAATTTTCTCATAAACATGCCTTTAAAATTGAATGAATCAGAAATTTCTTTATATTGGAGTCAAAATTACTGATTTGAGGAGTTTGAATATGTCAAAGAGGATATCTTTTTCACATCTTGAAAACAGATACATTCATGAAATGAGAAATAAAATAAGCAACTCGGAAGACAGGATTGATCTTGAAAATCATTTTTCATACGTCCTTACCGGCCTTCTGAGCAGCGCATTTGAAGAAGAAAAAATTTCAATAAAGACTGACGACGTAACATTCGATTCCGGTGCAAAGAACTATTACACACTCAGCAGCAGACTCATGGATTCACCGGAATTCAAAGAGAAATGGGATAATTCAGATATTCCTGATATAGTCAGAAGATTTGCTGATTCTGCCTACCGCAGATACGTACATCTTGATAAAAATCCGGCAAAGGCAGAGAAGAAAATACGCAAGTAGCCTGTTCTTTTCCGTCTTTATTCAACTAACGAAAAGACAGGTCATGTCTATAAACACTGATATAACCCCGGCAATATAAGGAGATTCAATGTGAAAGTTAAATGTGTACACTGCGGTGAAATGGTAAATGAGTTTGCCTCACTCTGCCCAAAATGCGGAAAACCCGTTGCAAACAAGGATGCTCCCACAAATGTGCCCGAATCGCCCTGGAAGTGGTCGACAAAGGCATCCGGTAAAAAGAAATTAAATCCTCTCATCATCGGTGCACTAGCTCTGGCATCTGCATTGATATTATTTCTTCTTATTAAGATTTAATGATCTGCATCATCTCGTCCGGTAAAATCATGAGCCTTTCATTTCATGAATAAGAACCTGATTTGCAGTTGACTTTATTCATATCCTCTGAATTTATATTATTTTTCTATAAAATCCAAAGGAGTCGACAATGAAGAAAGTCATTACTGCAGTTCTCTTCGTCCTGCTGGTTTCATCTGCCGCCGGTGCAGGAGAAAAAGCCGGAGCAGATGCAAAAGCACTGGGAATTAAACTCAATAAAATTACAGCTGAATATAATACAGATCTGAAACGTGTAAAAAGCCCCAAAGATCTGGCAAGGGCCATCAACAGATATGCAGATAAAATTGAGAAAATTTCTCCTGAGATAAAACGCATTGCCGTGAAGTATAAAGGCATGGACGACGCAGAAGGCATTGAAGAAGAGGACAACAACAAAGAAAACACAGAGGAAGAAAAACATTTTCAGGAAGAAATGGGTAAATTCATGGCCGATGAAAATATGCAGAAAAATTTTCAAAAAATGGCCAGGTACTTCTCCGATCCCGCCGTGCAGAAGGCTCTTATGAGACTTAACATGGTAATGTCCCAGGCCTTCGGGGAAGAAGAGGATGATTAAATACAAATAGACTTTCCGGCAGTGATGCATCAGCTCTCACGGCCGGAGGTCCGGCCGGCACCTGTTCTGCATAATTTTTACTTCATTGCATCAGATTACCCGAATTACTATTTCTGAGTAAAATAAATGGTTATTGACTGCCGCTAAATTTAATTAACAGTCATTTTGCCATTTACTTCATTCAATACCGGCCTAAAACAGCTCATTTTAAATTATAGCAATTTCCTGCTAAATTAAGCCGGAATAAAAAGCCACTCATATAATTTAAACACCTGCGGGCAGATATCTGAAGATATTGAGTTTAGAGAGTCAGCTCTTCTATATGATGAGGTATGATCATATTTTAAGACTATCAATATTTAATTTTTGCAGAAACCATAGATACTCCACAGAAGAAATCACCTTTTTCAAAAAACCCCACCGGGTTTTATTGGATATTTTTAGGGCATAAACAGATAATTTTGTTTTTTTTGACTGTTTAAAGGTTATACGCAAGACTATATTTGTTGACATATAATTAATACTATGCAATGAATATAGTCTAATCTCGAAACGCTGACATTTTAAAGGTTATCGGCGGACAGAAGGATAGCCATATCCTGCAGGGTTTAGAGATTAAATAATAATTTCTAATCAGAGTTTGAGATATGTTCAAAAAAAAATACTCCATAACAAAACATGATTATAAACGTCTTCAATGCATTATAG
>CAYNFB010000191.1:0-6706 GCA_964396355.1 uncultured Leptospirales bacterium
CTCGACCTCGCCGGGCGGGAGGTCGCGCAGGGGCTCGACCAGGGGCCACGTGTTCCTAGCCGAAATATAAGTCAATTTGTTTTCAGTTTTTTTTCATTGACATAAGTCAAAGCAGACCATAATTTAAATGAGTACCATTCAAATTATCCTGGATGAAAAATGATAAACATATATACCCTGAATATAGATGATCTCTACGGCACAACATCTCTTTCTTCCCATATGGAAGATTACGTTGAAACAATTGCAATCCTTTCAGAGAAAAACAAAGTAGTACGAGTCAAAGATATTGCTGCCGAATTGAAAATTAAGATGCCCAGTGTTACATCCGCCCTCAATAAGTTAAAAGAGATGGGATTAATCGAATATGAAAAATACGGATACATAGAACTTACTCCCGCCGGAGACGATATTGCCAGACTGGTATTAAGCAGGCATATCTGCCTCAAAGAATTCTTTCATCACGTTCTGAATATTGATGAACATGAAGCTGAAACTGAGGCTTGCAAAATAGAGCATCACATTACCGCAGAAAGCTGCAGAAAAATACATAAATTACTTCTTTATTATAAATCTGAACATGAGGCTCAGAGGACATGGACTGAAGAACTGTCAGTAATCATGAAGAATGCATAAAAAAATGACCCATTCCAGTTTCTGAAATGGGTCATTAGGGGAATATTCTTATATAGAATAAAATATTACTTTAGTTTCTTCTTTTCCTCAAAATCCTTCAGAACCTTCTCCTGTACATCTTTAGCAAGAGGAACGTAGCTGCTGAATTCCATTGAGTAGTTTGCCCTTCCGCTTGAAATATTTCTAAGCTGAGTAGCATATCCGAACATTTCCATGAGAGGAACAAATCCGTTGAGCTTTTGAGCTCCCTTTCTGTATCTTCTCATAGACTCGATTTTTCCACGTCTCTTATTGATGTCACCGACAACATCTCCGATATAATCATCCGGTGTATTAACCTCTATCTTCATCTGAGGCTCAAGAAGAATCGGATTAGACTTTAAAAATGCCTGTTTAAATGCAATTGATGCACAGGTTCGGAAAGCCATATCAGAGGAGTCAACAGCGTGGAAACTTCCATCAACCAGAACAACCTTTATATCTACGAGAGGAAATCCTGCAAGAATACCCTCTTCCATTGTTTTTTCAATACCCTTCTGAACAGAAGGAATAAACTCCTGTGGAATAGCTCCACCCTTAATTCTGTCAACAAATTCAAAACCCTTTCCGGTATTAGGCTCAACACGAATAACAACCTGTGCGAACTGTCCTTTACCACCAGTCTGTTTTGAGTGCTTGTAGTTTATCTCATTTTCAATAGAAAGAGTCTCGCGGAATGCAACAGAAGGCTCTCCAACGATAGCCTGAACGCCGAACTCTTCTTTCAGTCTGTCGATTATTATCTCCAGGTGAAGTTCTCCCATACCGGATATAATAGTCTCGCTGGTCTCATCGTCATATCTTACATTAAACGAAGGATCTTCCATGGTAAGCTTTCTAAGTGCAGCACCGAGTTTTTCATTTTCCTTCTGAGTCTCAGGACTTACCTTAAGCTCAATAACTGTTGGCGGAATATCAATAGATTCAAGATGTATAGGACTATCCATTGCGCAGAGAGTATCTCCGGTCTTGGTATATTTCATACCGATTAGAGCAACGATGTCGCCGGGTTTTGCAACCTCAACATCTTCCCGGTCATTTGCCTTTATTCTGAGAATACGTCCAATCCGCTCATGCTTATCTTTAGTTGAATTGTAGACCTGCATACCGGTCGTCAGTTCTCCTGAATAAATTCGGATAAAAGTCTGCTGTCCCACGTAGGGGTCGTGAATAAGTTTAAATGCAAGAGCCGCAAAAGGATCTTTTGATGATGGATTCCTGGTATGTGTTTTTTCAGGATCATCAATATCATGTCCCACAACTGCTCCAACATCAATTGGAGAGGGAAGATAATCCAGAACAGCATCAAGAAGAAGCTGAACACCCTTGTTCTTATAAGCAGACCCGCAGAAAACAGGGGTAACAAGAAGCTTAAGTGTAGCATCTCTGGCTGCACTCTTGAGCAGTTCAATAGAAACATCCTTGCCGTCAAGGTAGAGCTCCATGATTTCTTCGTTAAAATCAGCTAGTTTCTCAATCATGTACTGCCTTGCCACTTCAACCTGTTCTTTATATTCATCAGGTATATCGATCTCTGTTCTTTCAAACTCTTCGAAGGTATAAGCCTTTCTCTGGATAATATCTATTGAACCTATGTAGTTCTCTTCACTACCCATAGGCACCTGAAATGGAACGGGATTTGCATCAAGATACCTATCCATCTGAGCTACAACCTCGTTGAAGTCGGCTCCGACTCTGTCCATTTTGTTTACAAATGCAATACGGGGAACCTTATACTTGTCACCCTGATTCCATACAGTTTCACTCTGAGGCTCTACACCGGAAACAGCGCAGAAGAGTGCAACCATACCGTCAAGAACCCGCAGAGACCTCTCTACTTCAAGAGTAAAGTCGACGTGTCCAGGTGTGTCGATAATGTTCACCTGATAGTCTTTCCATGCACAGGAAATTGCCGCAGAGGCGATTGTAATTCCCCTCTCCTGCTCCTGCTTCATGAAGTCCATCGTAGCCTGACCGTCGTGAACCTCGCCAAGTTTTCTTGTTATACCTGTAAAAAATAAAATTCTTTCAGTCATGGTTGTCTTTCCGGCATCAATGTGAGCCGCAATACCTATGTTTCTCATCTTCTGAAATGGCATATATACCTCTCTTTTAATTGTTATCAAATTCAGATGTATCTAATCTATATAAATATTCTTCTAAATAAAGATGATATTAATATAATAAAATTATTGGATAATTACATAGCTCTTGTGCTGTATTTTCAAAATTTGCACAGAACTGGTAGCTTTATCCAATTATTCGGAAGGAACAACAACCGAATTAGGTGGGCATAGTCGATTCCGGTTTGGAATTTGTCAAATTGTTTTCATTCGGAATATATTTTTATAAGATCCCGCTGAATTTCTGAATGATAGGCTGCAGTTGTACCGGGATGTTCTTTAATTATATAGTCAAAAATCTGTACTGCCTTTTCGTCAAAACCCATTTTTTTATAACAAATTGCCGTCTGGAAGTATGCATCCACTCCCTCATCACTATTACTGAATTCAAGATAAAGTTCCTGGTATACAGAAACGGCTTTTTGATAGTTAAAATCTTTAATATGTATATCAGCAATCTTTCTATATGCCTCACTTCTGTGAATTCCGTCATAGTAGACCTCAAGATATTCATTAAGAATATTGAGAGCCTTATGGTATTCCCTGAGGCGGTAGAACTCCTCACCAGTGGCGAATTTCATATCATCTGAAATTTTCCGCATATTCATAGTATCATCAGCTTTTTGAGAAAAACCAGGAATACACAGCGAAAAAAGGATAAGAGCGGTAAAAAATATTTTATAATTTCGTCTCATAACAGGTTCTCCATTATTATGTCGTATTAATTATCGGCAGATATATTTCCACTCTTAATAAATAAAAAAACACAATTCACCTGTTTTTTAATTTGACTTGACAAAGTAAAATCAAATTGATTAAATTCATTTAAACAGTGAAATGGGATATTTATGAAAAAAATTATTATTATCGAAGATGACTATGCCATAAGAGAGACGCTCAAGGAACTCCTTGAGATAAGTGGTTATGAAGTGATGGTTATAAATAATGGTTCTGAACTTGAAAAAAATGTTTCGGAATTCATGCCTGACCTGCTTATTACAGATATAATAATGCCGGATAAAGACGGAATAGAAGTAATAATTGAAACAAAGAAAAGCTTTCCAAACATCGTCCTCATTGCAATATCAGGCGGAGGAAGAATAGATTCAGAAAGCTACCTGAACACCGCAAAATATCTCGGTGCTGATGCAACATTAAAAAAACCTTTCACTCACGAAGAACTCCTTGATTTGATAAAAAATCTGATTGATTAAGAACATACCTTTTTTTCATTTAAACAATTGACTTAATCCCGCTCTATAATATTTCAATGTTACTTTCTCGGGTATTATAATGAAAAAAATAGTAATTAGAAGAGCAGAGTTTACGGATCTGGACGAAGTACTTCAGATTGAGAGGGAATCCATAAATTCCTGGTCTTTTAACCAGTTTAGTCAGGAACTGAAAAACAGCTTTGCAGTGTTTCTGGTTGCTGAATGCAGCGGGATAATCGCAGGTTATATAATATCCTGGTTTGTTGCCGGTGAACTGCAGATAAACAGCATTGCAGTGGAAAGCAGGTTCAAAAGACAGGGGATAGGAACAGACCTGCTGAATTCTGTGATTACAGACTGCCCTTCAGCCGATGTCATATTTCTGGAAGTCAGAAGCAGAAGCATTGAGGCACGTGAATTTTACAGGGGCCGCGGTTTTACGGAAACCGGAACGAGAAAAAACTACTACGGCGACGATGATGCCCTGTTAATGGAGAAACGAATCAAATGAAAATAAAAAAAGTATACTTCCTCAAAAGCTGTGTAAAACCATCACAGTTCCCGGATTTCACCTATCCGGAGTTTGCTTTCATGGGAAGATCAAATGTAGGCAAGTCCTCGCTGCTCAACATGATACTGAGCAAGAAGGATCTGGTTAAAACCGGTGCAAGACCCGGTGTTACGAAGATGGTCAACTTTTTCATAGTCAATGACAACAGATCATTTGTCGACCTTCCCGGTTTCGGATATGCAAAACTTCCGGCCGACATGAGGAAAAAATTTCTTCCCATGATCAAAGATTACGTCAATGCAAGAGAAAATCTCAAAATTGTATTTCTGCTGGTGGATATAAGAAGAGTTCCCGGCGATTTTGAAAAGGATATAATCGAATTTTTGTCCCAGAAAGAAGTCCCGGTAGCGATCTGCCTCACAAAATGCGATAAGCTGTCGAAAAATCAGAGACCAAAAAATGTGAAAGATATTATAAATGCACTCGGTATAGAGAGAGATTCAATATTTATCACATCCGCATCCTCAGGCGAGGGAAAGAAAGAATTGCTTAATCTCATAGAGGAATTCTCAGCAGAAACTAAAGCTGAGTCATAAGATACATTATCCTGCTGGCCTTCTCTTTAGGAAAGAGTGTCATAAGAAAAGAGGTTATACTCGCCCTGCCCGCCTCTTCTGCATCTGAATCCATCTGTCTCAATACGTCTATAATCAGAGGCTCCTCCCATTTTTCCATAATTTTTACAGATTCTCCTGGAGGCATGTTGGAGATTTTATCGGCCAGAACCCGGACATTTTTTTTATAACCGGAATACTTTGCTTTCTCATCCTCAAGCTTTTTCTTTTCAAGATCAAGCCCCTTGCGTACTTCATCGAGTTTTGCCTTTTCGTCAGCGAAAGTCTTCTCGCTCTCGGTCAGCAGGGCATCCCGCTTGTCCAGCTGCTCAATTCTCTCACTGAGTTTTTCCTTCTCCTTTTCAAACTCCTCACGGGCAATGAGCGAAGGCTCATCATCGGAGGCATTCACAACACTGTCTGCTTCACCGCTCATTTCAGTAACTGTCTTTGTGATATTCACAAGACCTATATAGTCCAGCCAGAAAAAACCTATACCGGACAGAAATATTATCAATATAAAGAGATAGAGCACCTTTGATTTATCCGAAACACCCCTCATAACACACTCCTGGGAAATATATTAAATTATTCACTGTCCCTGACGTAGTAGTCAATTACCTTTTTTACGTATTCACCGGTCTCTTTATAGGGAGGGACACCCCCGTGTTTATCCACAGTGGCTTTGCCCGCATTATAAGCAGCAAGAGCCTGCTTATAGTCGCCCTTGTAATGATCAAGGAGATCCTTAAGCATTGTTACACCGCCTTTTATGTTCTGCTCAGCATCAAAAGGGTTTCCTACACCGTAGTCCTTTGCAGTGTTCGGCATCAGCTGCATAAGCCCCATTGCCCCCTTTGAGGAAACCACAGAGGGATCATATCCGGACTCTGTTTTTATTACAGCTTTTACAAGAGCTGATGAGATATTGTTCTGTGCCGAATAACGGTCAACGAGACTGTTGATATTATTTGCAGATTCCTTGCTTCCTGAAAGATCTGTATTTATTACATCTTTAACCTTCAGGGCCTCTTCTGTCATTTTATTAAAACTATTGCTGACGGTTTTTTCCGGAACTGATGAGGCTTTTTGATTCAGACCGAAACGGTTTTTCAGTTCATTGATTCTGGCCATTATGTCATACATATTTTCAATCATGCCGTCCCCTCGCGCATCCTGTTTCTCTGATGCAGCTTCTGATTCATATCATCATTCTCCCGGGAGATTTCTCTCTCGACCTCATAGTTATATTCCTCCAGCTTCCTCTCCTTCAGCTTGTCCACCACCTTGCGTTCAGTGGATGCCTTGAGAAGTCTTTGCCGGATTTCTGAAATCTGAGGCTCCATGCTTTCTATGCGCTTCTGAGCCTCAGAGATGGCCCTTGTGGAGACATCAGTATACCGCAGTAAAGTCATTGTCTCCTGAGCTGCGAACTTTCCCTGCCTGAGCCTGTCTGCATACTGCTTTTCACAGAGAAGTATCTTATTCCTCAGTTCATCCTGATGAATACGCTCTTTGTTCTGAATACTGAGGACTTTCATAAGCTCATTCTGAATTTCCTTCTCCTTT
>CAYNFB010000191.1:6716-7454 GCA_964396355.1 uncultured Leptospirales bacterium
CCTCCCGCATATCAAGAAGCCTCTGAAGCTTAAAGTTAAACTTCTTCATCCTCTATTATCTCCCGGATCCTGCAAATGCCGGAGCCTGTCTTCCCGCAAGAGGGGCCTTTGCCTCGCCCTCATTTGGAAGAACCATGGATATAAGCTTCTCCCGTATAGCCGGAAGATCATTATGCTCGAAGATTCCCTGTTTCAGGAAATCATTAATTTCATCAATCATCTGTATAGCTCTGTCCACAAGAGGATTTGCACCTCTCACATAGCCCCCGAGATTTATAAGATCCTCCGCCTCAGTATAAGCGGAAAGGAGTTCACGGAAGGACCTTGCCGCCTGCAGATGTTTCTCATCAACAACGTCCTTCATACATCTTGAGACTGAGGCAAGAACATTTATAGCAGGATAATGGCCCCTGTTTGCGATTTTTCTTTCAAGCACGATGTGGCCGTCGAGTATTCCCCTGGCGGCGTCGGCAATAGGCTCATTCATATCGTCTCCTTCAACAAGGACGCTGTAGAAACCTGTAATACTGCCTCCATTGGAACTGGTGCCTGCACGCTCAAGCAGTCTGGGCATGAGTGTAAATACGGAAGGCGGATAACCTCTTGTAGCAGCCGGTTCCCCTGCGGCCAGCCCCACTTCTCTCTGGGCCATGGCAAATCGGGTGACAGAGTCCATGAGCATGTTCACAGCCAGTCCCTGATCCCGGAAGTATTCAGCCACAGCGTGAGCCAGAAAGG
>CAYNFB010000192.1:0-7431 GCA_964396355.1 uncultured Leptospirales bacterium
CTCAGGGCTTTGATCTTCAGTATAAAATCTCTGCAGGAGATGCAATCCGGGACATTCACTTCGTAGGTGAGATTGAATATGATTCAGGCGGTAAGCCGCTGAAGCTCAACGGACTGGCTCAGGACGTATCCAATATTAAAAATCTTCAGGATAACCTTGTCAAACAGTATGAGGGCCTGAAGATGATAGCAGACAGGTTTGGAATGGGCCAGTGGGAGATGGATCTAAGCCGGGGGGTCCTTCTACAGATAGATATGGATAGTGAAAGATCCTCCGATGGAAATTATAAAGAGGTGTCAATCGGCGAGTTTAAATCAAGGATTCATCCCGAAGACGTTGATTATTTTACGTCAAAGTTTGAAAACTACATCAAGGGCGAGAAAGAGACAGAGGAGATTGAGATCAGACTCTGGATGGATGGAGAGGTTTATAAGTGGTTCTATATATCTTCCATGATAAGCGGATTTACAGAAGGAGAAGCTCCGGTTATTCTCAAGGGACTCTATCAGGATATTTCCGAGCGGAAGGATTTTGAAAACAGGCTCTATCAGTCGCAGAAAATGGAAGCCATAGGCAGACTTGCCGGAGGAGTGGCGCACGATTTTAATAATATACTTCAGGTCATTCTCGGATACAGCAGTCTTGCTCTAATGAGTGTAGATTCTGAAAACGAAATTTTTGAATACATCAGCAATATTGTTGATTCAGGGGAACGTGCCAGGGGTCTTGTTCGGCAGCTCCTGCTCTTTGCCCGGAAGGAAAAAATTAATCCCACACTTGTTTCCTGTAATGATCTTATTTCCGGTATAATAAAAATGCTTGAGAGGGTAATCGGTGAGGACATCGTTCTTGATTTCAGGCCGGGGAAGGATCTTGAAAATATTTATGCGGACTCTGGTCAGATAGAACAGGTAATAATGAATCTCTGTCTTAATTCAAGAGATGCCATCGAAGTCTCGGGAGAAATAATAATAAGAACAGAAAATCTCAATCTGGAAAACGGATGGAATTCCTATGATAATGAAATCCCGCCGGGCAGATATATAATTATATCGGTTTTAGATAACGGAGCAGGGGTCGCGACTGAAAATCTTGATACAATCTTTGAGCCGTTTTTTACTACAAAGGATAAGAGTCACGGCACAGGACTGGGACTTGCGACTGTCTATTCAATCGTGAAGCAGCACGGCGGCTACATTGACGTCTACAGCATCGAAGGAAGAGGCACCACGTTTCGCGTGTTCTTCCCTGTTCACTATGCGGCAGAGGAGGAATCCTCAAAAAATATTAATGCAGTTGTGCTGAATAAAAGAATACAGGGGATGGGAGTCGTTCTCCTTACAGAGGATGATGACCTGATACGCAAATATACTAAAAAAATTCTTAATGATTCCGGATTCGAGGTCATCGAAGCAAAAAACGGCGAGGAAGCAGTGGAGCTCTATAATAAAGAGAAGAGCAGCATAGATCTGCTCGTTTTTGATGTAATGATGCCTAAAAAGAACGGATGGGAAGCCTATCTGGATATTGCCGGTCCTGAAATGAATTTTCCGGTGATTTTCTTCAGCGGCTATGATGAAAATCTGCTTCTCCCCGAATTGAATGGAGATAAACCGATCAGATATCTCCAGAAACCATTTAAATATTTTTCCATGATAAACCTTGTTCATGAGATGATGGCTTCGGGTATTTCAGTTAATTGATGTTAGTTTTTTTATCGACTTTATGTTACTCTTTTATAGATTGACCCGTAACCGCTCACTCTAAATATAGAAGGTGCCGAATCATGAATTATAATGGATATACTCCAATGGAAATCCTTGAATTAAAGGGTTTGAAAACCTACTTCGTGATGATTTGTATCATGAATGTAGTTGCCGGAATTTTCCAGTTTCTGGCTAATATTGACGGGCTGCTTATCCTGGTGTCGCTTCTTCCCTACGGCATATGTCTCCTTATGATATACATGCTCTATATGAAACAACTCAGACGACAGCGTTCTGTATATCTTCCCTGGCTGATCGCTTTTTTAACAAATACGCTGATCGTGGCGGCAAGATATAATTATGCCTTCAAGATGGACTGGCTCTATGCAGTTCAGAGTGTACATATAATTGGAATAATTACATTTTCACTGGTCCTTGTGAGACTTCTTTATAACAGAAATGTCTTCATCATCACTGCTGTCTACGTCTTCATTAACTGGATCATTTTTCTATATCTTGCTGCAGAGAAGGGTGTATCCATGCCCTTCCAGGGCATAGCCGACGGTGAGATTCTCCATTCTGTGGTATTATCAAGACAGATATACCTTATTCTTATGATTGTCTTTGTGGCCTATATCTCGTATCTGAATATTCCTGTTATAACTGATTTTCACGGAATGATGAACAGTCAGCGTGAGCGCATAGAGGGGCAGAAGGACAGTCTTAACAGCCTTGTGGGAGATATCAGGGTGAGTTCGGGTAATCTTGTCGAACAGGCAAACAGTCAGAATGATGAGATTGGACGGTTTAATCTACACCTTACAGAGCAGGCATCGGCCTTTGAAGAAATTGCAGCAACCTTCGAGGAATTATCCTCCACTGCGGAGAAAATTGCAGAAACAGCCGGGAAGCAGGCTGATACAAACAGCGGGATGATGGATGATGTTAGAAAGTTTATAGATTTGAAGACTGTAACAAAGGAAAAACTTGAGGCAGTTCATGCCGCAATCAGTGCAATTGTATTGAAGGCTCAAAATGAAAACAGCCAGCTCGAACAGGTTGAGGCAACAATCGGTGAAATAAAATCTCAGAGCGAAAGAATCAACGATACTGTGAATATAATAGTGGATATTGCAGACAGGATTAATCTTCTTTCTCTTAATGCAAGTATAGAGGCGGCCCGTGCCGGTGATCAGGGCAGAGGATTTGCAGTTGTTGCTGATGAAATCGGCAAGCTGGCCACTCAGACCGGCGATACCATAAAGGATATTAAGGACGTGCTGCAGCAGAACAGCGACAAAACTTCACAGGGCGTATCTGTAATAGGGAACTCCACCGGGAGAATGAGAACTATTATTGATGAAATAGCTTTAAGTGCTGTGGAGGTGAACGGCCTCAGAGAGAGTATGCTTCAGGAGGAAACTTTTCTGCTGAATATGGATGTAGGAATGGAAAAATTAAACGTCCTTTCCCGGGAGACCGGAGCAGGAACAGAAGAGCAGGAGGATGCACTGACTGCTGCAATGAAATCTATAGAGATGCTCAATGAGGAAGTGTTTAAGATGACAGACAGCGTGGCTAATATCTCTGGTGCATCCTCAGGAATACTGGACGTGGCCAGAAATCTCAGAGACAAGGCTGATGAGGGAGAGGATCTGGCCAATAATTAATGTCCTTTGGTCTCCTGAATAATTTTGTATTACTGTTGCACCGATGTTTTACATTCTTAAATTTTTTGAAAAAGAGTTGATATTCTTATTTTTCATCCCCATATCTGAGAAATGATATTTTATAGCAGGTCAGGGGGGATTTATGGCCGGGTTGAAACTTTTCTCAGGCAACAGACTGGATTTTCTGGCGCATAAATTTTCTGAAACAATAGCTTCATCTCCTCTTCCGCCCATGGAGGAGGAGGTCGTGGTTCTCCAGAGTCTCGGCATGATGAAGTGGCTGTCCATTATGATGTCAGACATTAATGGCATATGGGCAAATTCCAGATACGTCTTCCCCAATAAAATGATAGGTGAAATTCTTGATTCCTTTCTTGGAAGCACGGGAAGCGGCAGATTTTTTGACAAGGAGCTGATGACCTGGAGTACAATGAAGGAAATTATCTGCAGGATGGAAGATCCTCTCTTTGAGGAACTCAGCTCCTACGCCCGGAGCGACACGAGCGGACTCAGACTCTTCCAGATAGCCTCCCGCATCGTAGATGTCTTTGATCAGTATATGACCTTCCGTCCCGACATGATACTTGAGTGGGACGCGGGCCAGGAGAAAGAGAAGGGCTGGCAGCCTGAATTGTGGAGGGCACTGACTGCCGGATCCGCATACAGTCACCCTCCGGCACTTCTGGAAAAATTCTATCAGTCTGTAAATGATGATGGCTTTACTTCCCGGGGTGATCTTCCATCTAGAATTTCTGTATTCGGAATATCCTACATGCCGCTTTATCATTTTAACATACTCCGGGGTATTGCTGAATATATTGATGTTTACTTCTATATTCTCAATCCTTCATTTCAGTACTGGGGCGACATACTCAGAGAAAAAGAAATCAGCAGAATAATTTCAAGTGGCCCTATAACTGCCGGTGAGCCTGAGGAGGAACTTCACCTGGAAAAAGGAAACAGCCTCCTTGCCTCCATGGGAAGGGTCGGCCGGGATTTTTTCCACTATCTGCTCTCCAGCGATATTTTCTATGATGAAGTTTTTGAAGAACCCGGCGCATCGACTCTCCTTGAAATGATACAGCATGATATTTATACAATGACCGACAGGGGCAGCGAGTCTCCTGAATCGGTACACTGCTTCAGTGAAGATGAAATTTCCCGTGATAACTCAATTGTAATAAGTTCATGTCACGGCCCCATGAGAGAGGTTGAGGCTCTTCACGATCATCTGCTCGATCTCTTCAGCTGCGATAATTCTCTTGAACCGAAAGATGTTCTTGTTATGACCCCCGACATAGAGGGTTATTCCAGTTATATTCAGGCTGTCTTTGACAGAAGCAGAAATACTGCTATGGAGATTCCCTATTCAATTGCTGACAGAACCATGCGTGATACCAGCCCGCTGGTTGAGGCTTTTTTCAGAGTTCTTGATCTCAATGACGGAAGGTTTACTGCAAATGAAATTATTTCTCTTGCCGGGTGCAGGGAGATAATGGACCGCTTTGAATTTGACGATGATGATCTTGATAAAATCCGGATGTGGGTCCGGGATACTTCAATTTTCTGGGGATATGATTCCTCATACAGAGAGAGCATCGGACTTCCCGGATGCGCCGACAATACCTGGCAGCAGGGTCTAAAACAGATGATTATCGGCACTATCATGCCCGATGAGGGGCGTATCAGTGAAGGTGTTCTTCCCTATGACCAGATAGAGGGTAGTGATGCGCTGCTGCTTGGAAGGTTTATTACTCTTGTCGAGACACTGCGGAAGATTCAGACAATGCTTGACGGTTTAAAAAAAACAGGTCAGTGGGGAGACCTTTTAACCGAAGTAATCGAACTTCTCTTCGGACAGCAGCAGGATCCTTCTGATGAACTTCTGACACTTGCCGGTGCTGCCGCAGCGCTTAAGGAGCAGGCGGAGGATCCCGGATTTGATGAGCTTATCGGTGCTGCTGTTATCCGCGAGTATCTTGATAAAAAAATATCCGAGAGAACTTCTGTCCAGAATTTTATAAGCGGCCGTGTAACCTTCTGCGAGATGCTGCCCATGAGAAGCATTCCCTACCGTGTAATCTGTATGGTGGGTATGAATGATTATCTCTTCCCCAGAAAAGCAAGGCCCCTGGGATTTAATATTATGGTCCGTACTCCCCGGAGAGGCGACCGCTCTGCAAGAGATGAAGACAGATATCTGTTCCTGGAGACTCTTATCTCTGTCAGAGATAAGCTTTATATCAGTTATACGGGACAAAATATAAATGACAACAGTGAGCTGAATCCTTCAATACTGGTTCATGAAATGCTGGACTATATTGATCATGGTTTTTCTGTAGAGGGTGGGAATTCTTCTGTGAAGGATTATATCTTCAGAAGGCATAAACTTCAGCCCTTCAGCACAGAATATTTTAATGGTGATAAATTGTTCAGCTATTCGGCGGTAAATTTTGAAAATGCCTGTTCTTCAATCGAAGTTAACTCCGGCTCTAATTCTAAACCGTTTATATCTTCAGGGCTGCCTGATCCGGACGACAGCTTAAAATTTCTCACTCCAGCCAGTCTCGTGAATTTTCTGGTGAATCCTTCTCGATTTCTTCTGAGCGGGCGCCTTGGGATATACATGGATATCCGGGACAGCGGATTTAATGATGATGAAGTTTTTATTCCCGGACCTCTGGAGAATTATTCTGTGAAGAATATGATTCTTCAGGCAATGGTTGAAGAAAGAGATATGAGCGGGTTCTATGATACTGTGAAGTTTTCAGGTCTCCTTCCTCACGGTGTTCCCGGTTCTGTCTACTATAAAAGGGCATTAGAAGAGGCCGGGGCCTTTTTTAAAACACTGGAACCCCTTATTTCACCTGCCAGGAGTGAAGCTTCTGTTGATCTTCATGTGGGGAATTTAAATATTGCAGGCCGGATCAGCTCGATCTACGGCGGCCGTAATATTTACTACAGGTTCGGGAAGGCCAGGGCCAGGGATTTCCTCACTGCCTGGGTATCCCACATCCTTCTGTGTGAATCGGACTGTGACAATTTTCACGGTTCAACTGTGCTGTACACGGTCGACCGTGAAATCGAGTGGCAGAGAGCAGATGACAGCAGAGAGATTCTTGAAAATCTGGCAGCAGTTTACAATGAAGGTCTGATCAGACCTGTTCCGGTTTTTGAAAAAAGTTCATTTTCCTACGCAGATGAATTCTACTCCTCATCTGAGGAACCGGGACGCAAGGCCATGGGAAGGGCGATGATGAGTTTTCAGGGTACTCAGCAGATGGATGGGGATTGCCTTGACCCATACGTACAGAGACTTTTCGGCGAGTACAGGCTTGACAGAGAATTTGAATCACTGGCCATGAAAATATACGGCCCTGTTTTTGAAAATATAAAGGGAGGCCTGGAGTGATTACAGGTGAATTTAATCTTGAAACCACAGCGCTTGAAGGAACAAATCTGATTGAGGCCAGCGCCGGCACGGGCAAGACTTTTACAATAGCCGGAATATATCTGAGACTGATAGTGGAGAACAGGTTCAGAATTGATGAGATTCTCGTTGTAACTTTCACAAAGGCCGCAACAGAGGAACTGAGAAGAAGAATCAGAAATAAGCTCCGCACGGCTCTGGACGTACTTGAGGGCAGAGAGTGTGAAGACCAGTTCGTTACAGCGCTTATGTCTCCGCTTTCGGGTGACGGGAGTGTGAGGCTGCGGATAGTCACTGCCCTGAAGAGCTTTGATGAGGCATCTGTCTATACGATCCATTCTTTCTGTCAGCAGGTTCTCGTTGATAATGCATTTGAGAGCGGTTCCCTGTTTAATATGGATCTCGCTGCAGATTCCCGGGCGCTTCCCGGAAATCTCGTGAGAGATTTCTGGCGGAGGAAACTCTATGAAGGTGATGAAAAGATTGTCGAAATAATAATGCGGCACCGGTCGCCTGAATACTGGCTGGGGCTTTATCTGAAGAGGCCTCTTGATCCTCATGCGAGAATCGAGCCTGCCCCTGAAGAACTGGATTTTGAAGAGATTAAGAGAATATATGACAGACT
>CAYNFB010000193.1:0-7425 GCA_964396355.1 uncultured Leptospirales bacterium
GGAGTCTGCATCCATGAGTTTGCGATTATTATCCACAGACCGGAAAGATGAGATCCGAAGAAAACCAGAAAAGCTGATGCCCAGTACATTCGGGGAGAGACTTTTTCTCTACCGAAAAGAAGAACGCCAATGAAGACTGACTCAAGGAAGAAGGCGAGAATGCCTTCAGCTGCCAGCGGGGCTCCGAATATATCTCCAACCATCCTTGAATAGGATGACCAGTTTGTTCCAAATGAAAACTCAAGTACTATACCGGTTGCAACTCCTATGGCGAAGACCAGAGCCAGTATTTTGACCAGAAATTTAGTCAGATTCTTATACTGCTGGTCGCCTTTTCTTAGAAAAATTGTTTCCGTAATTAATATTATGAGGGTCAGGCCCAAAGTGATGGGCGGGAAAATGAAGTGAAATCCCGCCGTCAGGGCAAATTGTATTCGTGATAGTAATACTGCATCCATTCATATCCTCCAGGATTGTTCAGCAAAGTTTTTTGAAACCGGAAAGTCTATTCCGGTTCAAACTGGTCTTTACCTACACCGCATACAGGGCATACGTAGTCATCGGGGAGATCTGCAAAAGAAGTTCCTGCTGCAATCCCGTCTTCAGGGCTTCCTGCTTCAGGATCGTAGATATAGCCGCATACAGTACAAACATACTTTTTCATTGTTTTTTTCCTCCGTATTTTTGTTTAATGTTTATTTTTAAGTAATTGTAATCTGATTTAAATGTAGCATTTTATGCTATTTCATTCAATAGTCTCTGTGAAAGCTCATTCAGTGCATCCTCATCAGGTATATATTTGAATGAGGCCGGTTCGAGCATCTGATACCTGCATGATTCAAGTATTTCGTGGACCTGTTTTACACTCTGCCCCCCCCAGCCGTATGAACCAAATGCCATGGCCTTTCTTCCTGACGGAGCAAGCCCTCTCATATAGGTGAGAAATGCGGCTACTGTGGGCAGCATATTGTTGTTTAGTGTGGGGGAACCCACACAGATGTACTCTGCCTCGAGAAGCTCTGTCATTATATCAGAGATATGGTTGCTCTGAAGATTTAAAATTCTTACCTTATATCCTTTATTATCAAAGGCTGATGCAATTTTCTTTGCAATCTTTTCTGTTGATTTCCACATCGTGTCATATACGATAAGTGCCTTCTTTTCTGTATAGCTGCCGGACCATTTTTCGTATTCGGAGATAATCCGTCCTATATTTTCCCGCCAGATAATTCCGTGACTGGGCGCAATCATTCCAATCTTAAGTTTTAATGCCTCAGAAAGAGCTTTCTTTACCTGTGCCGAGTAGGGGAGAACAATATTAGCATAGTATTTTCGTGCTTCTTCAATGATTATATCATCATAGTATTCATCGTCAAATCTTTCGGATGTGGCAAGGTGCTGTCCGAATGCGTCATTTGAGAAGAGTATTTCCTCCTCCTGAAGATAGGTGAACATGTTGTCCGGCCAGTGTACCATCGGTGTGGGAAAAAACTGAAGATTGTATTTCCCTGTATTGAATGTTTCACCGCTCTGCATTACACGAAAATTCCATCCCGCTCCGTAATGGTCCTTCAGACCAGTTTCTCCATTGCGGGATGTTAAAATTTCTGCATGGGGAATAAGCTTTATGAGTTCAGGAAGTGCACCAGAGTGATCCATCTCGACGTGATTTGATACTATGATATCAATTTTTTCAGGGTCAATGACACTGGAAATCCGTTCAAGCATCTCCGGATAGTGGTGAGCCTTTACAGTGTCGATTAATGTGACCTTTTCATCAATTATGAGAAAAGCGTTATATGTTGAACCTTTCTGTGTGAGATAACCGTGAAAATTCCGGAGATCCCAGTCTATCGAACCCACCCAGTATATATTTTCTTTTAATTTTACTGCTTTCAACGGCTGCTCCTTATTTTTAAAATCTTGCTTGTATTTTTACATTCTATATATATATACTTTTTTAATATACTAAAAAAATACTGTCACGTTAATTTTAAATATAATTTTTGTGAAAATTTTGATATTTTAAATTAAGAGACAGTAGAAAGCGGGGATTGCATGAAAAAGAAATACATCCTTTCATTTTTGATTGTTTTTATGATTTCATCTGTAATTTACGGATGTAAAGAGCAGCATCACAAGCTTTCATCTTTTATATCTGCTGACACATGCGGCGGCTGTCATGATGAGATTTATCAGCAGTGGTCAGGATCAATGCATCATCTTTCACTGGCTGATTCAGTTTTTACAGAGCTTGCTGATCGTGGGCTGAAGGGACTTACAGATAAAGATGAAATTCTCGAGGCGGAAATCTGCCAGAAATGTCATACTCCCATAGGTTATATCAGCGGTTATCCGAAGAAAACTTCTGATGATAGATCGGCAATAGATGAAATTTCCTCCAACGGCATACAATGTGATTATTGTCACAGTATAAAGAGTGCCTATAAGTCGTATAACGCTAAATTTACATATGATCCGGGTAACGGCGAGGATGACCCGGGAAATAAAAGAGGACCTTTCAAAGATTCCGAATCAGACTATCACGGTTCTGTTTACTCAAAACTTCATACTAAATCTGAAATTTGCGGAACCTGTCACAATGTAAGGCATCTGGCTTTCGATACAAAGCTGGATACGACATATGAGGAGTGGCTTGAATCACCTTATAGTAAAAAAGGCGTGCAGTGTCAGGACTGCCATATGTATCAGAGAACCGGAGTTGCAGGAACAGGTTCGGGAGAGAGACCTGAAAATCCCGGTTCGGCTGTTTCCGGCTCTAAGAGTAGAAAACACATTTTTACTCATTATTTTGTCGGCGGCAACACAGTTGTTCCGGGAATGAATGATGATAAATCCCGTGTTGATATGGCTTCTAATCGTCTTAAGAATGCTGTTGATATGAAGATCAGCAGGGGAAGCGGCAATAAATTTATCGTAACCATTCTCAATAACGGTGCCGGCCACAGCATACCTACAGGTGTGGCAGACTTAAGGCAGGTCTGGCTGAAAGTTGTTGTAAAAGATTCCGCTGGTAAGATTGTTTTCCAGACAGGAATTCCCGACAAGAAGGGATATTTGTCTGAAAAATCGATAAAGTACGGAGTTGTCTTTGGTGACGGGAAGGGTAATGCAGTATTTAATATTGCAAAGGCTCGTGAAATTCTTACCGATAGAAGGCTTCTGCCGATGAAGGAGCATCGTGAAACTATAGATATTGGAAGTTATAAAGGAAAAGTAAAAGTATCCTGTGCATTGTTGTACAGGACTCTGCCTCAGAAACTGGCAGACACTCTCAATAGTCTTAAGGGGAGGAAGATCAAGTCTGTAATAATGAAAGAAGCCTATGCTGAGTTTTAAGGACAGATTTCCGGTTACAAGGAGTATCTCTTTCAGGGTTCCGTCTCTGATTCTCATTGTTCTGCTTGTGGGAATAGGAATTGTAGTATCATACTATCTCAAATCACAGAATGATACAATCATCGAATCAAAAGAGATTGAGATACGGCAGGAGGCTGAAATCCTCTATACGGCCATTAAGAATAATATGCTTGCCGGCGAGGCCCCTATTGCAGTTGAGCTCTTCAGGGACTTTGAAAGAGGAAATTTTGCTGCAATGATCGGTCTGCTCCGGGCAGACGGAATATCGGCATTTTCTGATAACAAGACGATTCAAGAGGTAAACAGAAATTTAAAAGAAGATGTTTTTAAGCCTAAAACCCTTTTTCCTCCGGTAAAAAAAATAGACAATGCAGATTTTATTAAATCTGTAGGTGAAATAAGCGATCTGTTTGTTCAGCACACCTCAGGGGATAGCAAAAAGATAATAATATATAAGCCCCTGATTAATCAGCCCAAGTGCTCAAAGTGCCATGGGGTTAATCACGTTGTACGCGGTGTGATTATGATTTCTACTCCGGTTGATAATGTTTACAGAATGGCAAGAAATAATATCATTTTTTCAGTAATTCTATATGCCATTGTAGTTATGATTCTTACTCTTGTTCTGATAATTTTTTTGAAACGGGTAATTATCAGCCGGATCCTTACAATCGGTATGGCCGTTAAGAGTGTGGGCCGGGGGGATTTTGACAGTAGAATTCTTATCGACAGCAGAGATGAAATTGGAGAGCTGGGAGCTGAAATAAACAGCATGATCTCGGGTCTTAAAGAAAGATTTCGGCTGACGAAGTTTGTCTCAAGGTCAACTCTGACTCACGTGCAGAATGATGAGGAGATTTCTCTGGGCGGAGAAAAGAAGACTCTTACAGTTCTTTTCTCTGATATCCGGGGTTTTACAGGTTTCTCCGAAACAAGGGATCCTGAAGTTGTACTTGAAATGCTGAACAAAATAATGAATCTCCAGGCCCGCCTTGTAGTAAAATACGGCGGGGATATTGATAAATTTGTCGGAGATGAACTTATGGCAGTCTTTGAAGGGGAGGACATGGTATACAGGGCATTGAGGGCGTCAGAAAAAATACGAAATGAAATTAAAGAAATTAATATATCTGAAGACGTGCCTGTATATGTAGGCATAGGTATTAATACTGGTGAAATGATCTCAGGCAATATGGGATCAGAGGAGAGGATTGACCGGACTGTGATTGGGGATGCTGTAAATATCGGTTCCAGACTCTGTTCTATTGCCGGGAAAAACACTGTAGTTCTTTCTGAATACAGCTATGGTTACGTTGAAGGACGTGTGATTGTAAATGAGCATGAACCGATAAAGGTAAAGGGGAAGTCAGAGAAAGTAAAAATTTATACATTGAAGGAGATATTGTGAAAAAATTTCTGTTAGTATTATTTCTCTCCTCTTGTCTCCTTCAGGCAGCATGCGGCGGGAAGGCTGATTCATATTCTGTCCCTGATTACAAAAAATGGAAGAAACCCCTGCGGACTGTTCTTGATTATCCTGTCCCCGGGCATGGAGCAACTTACAGGATTATATATGCAAATGATCTTGCTCTGTCCTCTAAAATGGAAGTAAACTCCAGAGGATTAAATGCCATGACAGTACCCGACGGTGCGGTAATAATTAAAGAGGTCTACAAAACCAGACGGGATATCCGCAGAGCAGTTCCTGAATTGACTATTATGGTCAAGGACAGAAGTCATTCCCGGGCACTTGACGGGTGGCTCTATTACCTGAAGAAGCCGGGAAAGGATGCTGTTCTTATACAGGAAAGGATGTGTGTTGGATGCCATGAAGCTGCAAATGAGGAGCATCCATACTTTGACGGAAATAAAAAGAGGCTTTTCAGAGATTATCTGTATATTCCTCTTGGAAAAAAATAATTTGTCCTTCAGTCCTGACTGTTTTCTAATTTTGAAGATAATCAGTATCCATATATTTTTTAATCGAGGAAGATTTTATGCCCCAGGCAGTAGTTTTTAACCAAAAAGAGTACGAAGAAGAAATACTGAGACTCTATGAAGAAATTAAAAATACTATTATATCCAGAATAAATGATTTTAAAAAAGTATGGGCTAAGGCCTCCAATGAAGAATTATTTATTGAGCTTGCTTTCTGCCTTTTCACTCCTCAATCCAGTGCAAGACAGTGCTGGAAGGCTGTGAATATTTTGATAGAAAAAAATCTCTTATTTCAGGGCCGGTGGGAGGATATAAGCGCAGAAATAAACATCGTCCGATTCAGGAATAATAAGTCCAAATATCTGGTTGAGGCAAGAGACCGATTTATTTCAGGCAGCGACGATATCAGGGCTCGTCTTTGTGAAAGTGCAGACCAGTATGAACGAAGGGCATGGCTTGTAAAAAATATAAAGGGTATGGGATTCAAGGAAGCGGGACACTATATGAGAAATATCGGCATAGGGGAGGATCTAGCTATTCTGGACAGGCATATTCTAAAAAATATGAAACTGCTTGGAGTCATTGATGAGGTACCCGGCAGTCTTCCTCCCCTGGTGTACAGGGAGCTCGAAAACAGACTCCAGTCTTATTCAAAAAGCATTGGTATCCCTATGGATCATCTGGATTTTGTACTATGGTACAAGGAGGCAGGAGAAGTCTTCAAATAGATCAGCATTCAAGATTAAAAATAATGTCTCCGCTGGTTTTAATTATAATATCCAGCCGGTTGTCTTTTTCCCGGAGGTGATTATTTAAAATTTTAATAAATGTTTCCTGCCATCCCCTTGACTGCACAGCTGCTTTTTTGAACATTGATGGATACTGAATTTTGAATTCATCGTGAATAATTTTAAAGAGACGCTCTCCTTCTTCACCGGTATTCCAGAATCTGGATAGAAGAGTGTCTCTGGTGTTGTAAATTACGTGCATGTTCTTTTCCGGGTCAGTGTAGAACTCCAGAGTAATTGACATGCACGATGGATTTGTATAACAGTTTATCAATCAGTTATCTATTTCTTCAACGTATTTAAATTCGTATTCACTGGTTATATCTGTAAGCTGTTTTAGGTTCAGCTTGGCCAGTTCTACATATACTTTTTTTGTCAGTGTCCATTCATAGCGGTTTTTTTCCTGAACGTCGCCTTTCTCTACCGCAGGTACCCCGGCATAAATTTTTTCGGCAGGAACTTTTTGATTTCTTTTTACAAGAGAATGCTCTCCAATAATTGCCCATTCACCTATCTCAGTAAAATCGGTAATCGTAGAATGCATCCCTATTAATGCAAAATCTTTGATCGTAGTGTTGTGGAGCATGGCCATGTGTCCTATTGTTACCGACTTGCCTATCACTGTCTTGTCCATGGGCCGTGCGTGAATCATGACACCCTCTTCAATGGCTGTACCATCTCCGATGATGATTTGACCGTAATCTCCTCTGAGAATAACTCCGTATCCTATATAACAGTTATCTCCAATCAGGACATTTCCTATCACTTCAGCTGTTGGTGCTATCCAGGTATTTTTGCCTATAACCGGCTTGTGTTCATTGACTTGAAATATTGGCATTTTACTTTCCTCTGACATTGTTTTGTGATAAAAAAGAAAATTGTCAATTAAAAATATTCAATTTATGAACTAAATAAGAATTGGTGTATATAAAACAGCGTGATTATGTGTTATTTATGCGGGGCTTATAAAAATATATTGATGAAATATTGCAGATGATATTCAAGGTTGTAAAAAAATATAATTTGGTTTTCACTGGAGATTTCATGAAGAAATACATTTTTTTATTCACAGCATTTATTTTTCTCAGTCTCAATTCAGGTAATGCCGAATCGGCGCAGCTTACTGTTCTTTATTCATCTGATACAGGGGGTAGAATTGATGATCAAATATCATCAGGGGTAAGAGCCATTGCCGGCAAACTTCATAAGGAAAAGGGTAGCCTTCTTGTTCTTGATACGGGAGATTTTATTTATGGAACCCCTTACAGATTTATTGCAGATAGCGAATTAACAGAATTACAGGTGAACAACAGCAATA
>CAYNFB010000194.1:0-7398 GCA_964396355.1 uncultured Leptospirales bacterium
TTTCGAGAAGATAAAAGATGATAAACATACTGCAATACTGAAAAAAATAACTGAGTCAGGCTGCATAATCAACATCCGCGATCTCCAGGAGAATTCACAGCCCTCCGATGGAGATAAAAAAACAGCCGAATTATACTCAAAGGGTTATATAAAGATTTTCTTCCTCATTTCAGAAAAACTGACAACCTGCGTAGCTCTTAATGAAACTTTAATACCCCATGCACCGTCTCTTCTGCAGTCAGGTATATTTAAAAAGAACTCAAAAATATACAACGGGTTTAATGCTCTGATAAATTTGCTTCACACATACGACGTTGTATCATCCTATGGTCTTTTCCTGACAAAACAGGGTAAATTCCGCAAAATCGATATGAAAAAGATTTCAGATCAGATGATTAACGTGGATAAGATGGATGGAGAACTCTACACTCAAGAAGATTTGGCATTCTTCTCCATGAGAGTCCTCAACATTATGGAATGCCTTAAGCTTGACAAAGACATTGGGATTATAAACCTCAAAAAAATCATCGGAATAATCGAAGATCCCGTTCTTATGTTAAAAAAATTTCTCGATTATATTGCCGCCGGCCGGAAAGGGGATGATATATTTGAGAGCACAATCCAAATTCCGGAATATGCAGGACTGAAGACAATGCTCTCCCTGCTTAACAAAATGAAAACAATCCGGCCCGATTATTTAAAAACCGCCTATACAGTAACATGCAATATATCGCATATAAATCAGATGGACAAAAGTTCACCGACCCATGACTCAAACAGAGATGAAGAATTCACAGCACTCATGGAATTCATGACAGTTTTCGGGCTTATCAGGACCAGAGGGAGAGAAATACACCTTTCAGAGGAAGGTCAGGCTCTCCATACGGTAATAAAAGGCAGGAAACTGGTAAAGGATAAAGAAGTAAAAAAGGCTCTGATCATAAATCCGGACTTTACACTGGTTATCCAGAATGCGGACATAGACCCTTCGGCGATGTATACAATCCTGTCATTCACTGAGATAATAAAAGAGGATGTGATTATTGAAGCTGCCATTACCAAAAATTCAATAATCAATGCGAACAAGAGGGGGATGAATATAGAAAAATTTATCACCACTCTGAGAAAATACGCAAAGAATGAAATTCCTCAGAATCTTGAATTTCTCCTCAACGACTGGACTAACCAGACCGTAAGACTGGATATTTCCAGACAGATACTTCTCTATTCCAGCCACAACACATTCCAGGATGAAATATCATACAGTTCCATATCAGATCTTCTTGTCAAAAGAATCTCTGAAAATTATGCAATAATTGAGAAAGATGACATTGATGATATCATTAAGTTCTCAAAAAAGTTTGATGTAGTTTTGAATATCTTTGAAGACAGGGATTATTGATCAGTCGTTCTGCACTTTTATCTTCAGAGGAAAATTCCACTCCATAAACTCCTGAAGCGCCTTAATTGTCCTATCCTGTACAAAGTAAAGTTTCCCGTTGAGTTTAACCAGACCGCCTTTATAGTGAGAATACTTCATCTGGTGATCGATCCATCCGATAAGTTCAACTTTTTTCCAGTTATCAACGGTTTTCAATACCGGCAGTTTTCTAAGATGAAGTTCCTTAATTTGGCCATCCTTGACCGATTCAGCTAAAATTTTTTCCCATTCCATATAAACTCTTTCGCTACCTTATTTTAATTACTTTCTTCAGCCCTTCTTTTTTGCAAGCTCGCTCTTTCCGCCTAACCTTTCAATAAGCGCACAGAGTTCCTCATTGTTCTTCTTCAGTTCATCCATTTCCTGATGAAGCTTCAAAGCCTCAGCTCTGCTGAGTTCTGCAACATTTTCAGTAGCACTGATTATTTTCTGAGCTTCATAGAGTTCTTTTGATGAGTAGTCTATGAGAGATTCCTGTGCTCCGATAACACTGTTGGCATTAATAAGCTCCTGCCTTCTTAACTGATCAAGCATTTCCTCTGCATTTATTCTGTCTTTCATTTCAAGAAATTCCATGTTTCTGAGAAGAGCAATCTTACGGATTGACTCATTGATCATCAGCTGTTCATTCATCAGATTCTTTTCAAAATCAAGAATCTGCACCAGCATTTCCCTATTGGCTCCCTCCCCGAGAGAATTTTTTCTGCTGATCGCCATTAGAAGTTCAAAAATTTCCACTCGAGATTTTGACTCCGAAGAAATTTCGGCCATCATCTGTCTGTATTTTTCAACAAGGAGAGTTTTTTCAAGGAGCAGACTGAATTCCCTGCCGTCAATAGGCCTGGATATCAATTCAAGATTCATTATGTCATCGGTTTTCAGAAGTTTGCCATCTATAAATTTTTTGTCGAGGAGTACATATTTAACGACAGAATCAATTCCGCTGATAGCGGAAATACTGTTGAGCAGATCATTAGGGTCTGTTTTTCTTATATCTACGACAATCAGAAGCTTTTTACTCTGATTCAGACAATCCGTTATATTATCAAAATTGTCATATAAAGACACAAAAATTCCTATTTTGCAGATATGATCTGCAAGATTTCTTCCGTCTTCATTGTCTGTTACAAATATAATATTAAAACTTTCCATACATAATCCTTACAGTTCAATTATTAGAGAAAATAATAACTCTTTACACAACCCTTTTTTTATTTTTTCTTTATTTATCTCTTACAGCAACGGAGAAATCCCCTCCTGATCTGGATAAGGAGACTATAGAAGGCGGATCTCCATTCATTCGGGGATCAGAGGCCCTGAGCATTGGAAAATCAGCCACTTCAATAAAATCCCTGAGGAATTCAATCTTCCCCTGAATTTCCGGAGAATCATCTCCAGTAAAGAAAGAATCCATAAGCCGCCTGAACTCATTTTTCACCTCTGTTTCTATACAGTGTCCCTCAAGAGACATATCAAGATTATTACAAATCATAGAGGCTATATTCTCCTTCTAAATATTCACTATTGTATATGAAACATTTATTAAAACACTCCGGATAAATAAAATCCATGATACATAAAGAGAGCATCTTCCTGCAAGAAAACTGTTTAAGGCCAGATAATACAGATTTATTTGAAAATGAAATTCTTTTTTTTGAAACAGGGAATAATCATTGATTTTTTTATTAATCTATTGTTTTCTTCAACAAATGAAGACAGAACTGAACAGATTTGAACTCTCTGCCGCATATATTTAATGTGATTACTATAAAAAGGTTGCCAAAAATTCTATATATTTAAATTTGTCCCCAAAAAAAGGTCATACGTGATTTTTTCAAAAGAGGGACGGGAGTGAAATTCGCAAAGTATACGGTAACATCATTACTAATTTTAATTATTTTCTTCGGCTACAATAAGTGGGTCTTTTCCTGGGGTCTGTTCGATCTCTTTTCCGAAAATACCTATACCGAAGAAGGTCTGCAGAAGGTCCATGATTTTGATCCGGAAGAAGATATTCTATATCTGCCTAAACTTTCTGACAAAGAAATATTTGAATCGGCCAGAGATCTTTCTATATGCAGAAAAAAAGAAGTCAGAAAATACATTTACATATACCTGACAACAGGAAGAGAGTATGTAAAAAAATCAATAGAGAGATCATATCTTTATATTGACATTATAAACGACATTTTCGCAGAGAATAAGGATATTCCGCCTGAGATAGCCCTGCTTCCGCTGCTTGAAAGTGGTTTTGATCCCACAGCGGTATCGAGAAGCAACGCAGTAGGGCTCTGGCAGTTTCTAAAAAGCACATCAAAGCACTTCGACCTTAAGGGCGACAAATGGGTCGAGGAAAGACGGGACATAGAGAAGTCGACTCTTGCAGCGATAAGACATCTGCGCAATCTAAATAACAATTTTAAATCATGGGATCTTGCCCTTGCAGCCTACAATGGCGGAGGAGGTCAGGTCCGGCGGGCAATGAACAAAACCGGAGCAAAAAGCATCTGGCAGCTCATTGAGATGAAGGCTCTCACCAGGGAGACCAGCGAATATGTGCCGAGATACATCGCGCTGATGATGATCTACAAGAACCAGAAGCTCTTCGGCATTGAGGACGAAATAAGGATTCCATCTAAAGAAAAGACGGAGAATATTGTCCTTAAATATTCAGTCAATATAAACCAGGTATCCCGTATCTGCGATGTAGAAAAAGACACCATAATGAAATTTAATCCGGAGTTAAAGAGAACTCTGACTCCGCCCACAGTGAAGGACTATACTCTGCGCCTGCCGGTAAAGGCGAAGAATATGTTCAAATCCAAAAGCAAGACTTTATACAAAGAAAAAATTCGAAGGATAAAAGCATACAGAGTAAGAAAGGGGGACACGGTATCAAGAATAGCCGTGTCCCACAAAAAAAAAACATCTATCATCATACGCTTAAACAAACTCCACAAACCCTACCTAATCAGGGCCGGACAGATCCTCGACATCCCTCTTTAAAAAACAGCTGACTATTTATAATTATTCACTTTTATCTTTTTCAAATCAGAACAATCAATTTTTACAGCTAAATGAAGAAAATTTAGATCTTGACACTGTATATCCTCTTTCTACCAATTAAATTAAATTCACAACAAGGAGAGTATTATGTTACCTTTTCAAATACCGGGAGGCTGGGAATTACTTATAATTATCGGCATAGGTGTAATTCTATTTGGAGGAGGCAAGGCAGCTGCATCTCTCAAAACACTGGGAAAAGAAGTCTACAAAGTAAAGAAAGACGTCGATGACATTAAAGATGATATTAAATCAGACATTATAAATATTACAGATATTACAGATAAAAAATAGAGGAGCAGTAAATTGGACTACTATAAGATAAAGGGATCGAAGAAACTCAATGGCGAGGTAAAAATTTCCGGAGCTAAAAATGCCGCTCTTCCCATTATTGTCGCGAGTCTCCTTGCTGATGGAGAGACTGTCCTGAAAAATGTACCAGACCTCAGGGATATCAGGACTGTAATAAAGGTAATCGAATATCTTGGTGCAGAGACAGACTTCAACAGCAGCAAAAACACCCTGAAGATACGCGTTAAAAACATAAAGAACGGCGAAATGCCCTATGAGCTGGTCAAGACAATGAGAGCTTCTGTTTACGTAATGGGTCCGCTCCTTGCCCGTCTGGGAGAGGCCGATGTATCTCTTCCCGGAGGCTGCGCCATAGGGGAGAGGCCAGTGGACATACATCTTTCAGGATTCGAAGCAATGGGCGCCGAGATAGAAATAGACCACGGAAATATTAGAGCCAGAGCAAAGAAACTCACACCTGCTACCTTCACAATGAGACAGATATCAGTGGGGGCAACTGCGAACCTGATGATGGGATCAGTTCTCACTCAGGGCAAAACTATTCTTGAAAACTGCGCTCTTGAACCGGATGTTGTAGATCTTGGAAATTTTCTCAATAAAATGGGAGCAAAAATTACAGGCCTGGGCACCGAAAGAATTACAATAGAAGGCGTAAAAAAGCTTCAGCCTGCAACCTACTCAATAATGCCTGACAGAATTGAGGCCGGCACCTACCTTCTTGCAGGAGCGGCAACAAGGGGAAAAGTAACAATAACAGACTGTATTCCCGAGCATATTCAGTCGCTCATTGATGTTCTTCAGGAGTCCGGATTTATAGTAGAAAGCACGAAGAAAAGCGTATCCATAGCTCCTTCGAAAAATCTAAAGGGATTCATGGTAAAAACCCTCCCCTATCCCGGTTTTCCCACAGATCTTCAGGCGCCTCTGATGTCGCTGGCAACGACCATCCCGGGAATAAGTGTAATAATAGAAACAATTTTTGAGAACCGGTATACTCATGCAGCAGAACTCAGACGGATGGGAGCAGATATCTCCATTGAAGGCAATGTTGCCATAGTAAAGGGCGTAAATGCTCTCTCCTCAGCCCCCATTATGATGTCTGACCTGAGAGCCGGAGCGGCACTCGCAGTAGCAGCTCTTGCTGCCAGTGGAGAAACAGAAATAAGAAGAATTTATCACTCAGACAGAGGATATGAAAAATTATCAGAAAAGTTATCTGCCCTTGGTGCCGATATTAAAAGGGTAGAAGGAGGAACTTTCTGATGCTTAGAGGAATTTACACCGGCGCCAGTGGAATGATGGCCCAGCAGGCAAGACTCGACACCATTTCCAATAATCTTGCAAATGTGGATAAGACCGCATACAAGAAGGATGAAACCATATTCAAGGCCTTCCCCGACATGATTATGCGCAGGATTAATGAAAGCGGCCAGGGGATTACTCCTGCAGGCTCCTATGACACAATGCCCTACGTCGGCAAGCTCGGCACCGGTGTTGAAGTGAATGAAGTATTCACTAAATTCACTCAGGGTTCACTCCAGAGGACAGAAAACAATTTTGACCTTGCCCTGGAGGGGAAAGGATTCTTCACTGTCCTAACAGAAAGAGGAGAAAGATACACAAGAGACGGCTCCTTCACAATTAATCAGGACGGAATACTGATGACCAACAACGGAAATCCTGTAATGGGTGAGAATGGAATCATCCGTGTTCAGAAGAACAACTGCATAGGTAACGAGCGCGGTGAAATTGTGATAAACGATGACCTCACAAAGGCACCGAGGGATGTGGTAAACCTGGACAGCAATGAATGGCAGAATGCGGTAGTCCTTGATAAGCTGAAAATTGCAGACTTCGAATACCCCAGACACGTGAAAAAAGAGGGTGACTCCATGTACAGGGAAACAGAATATTCAGGCCCTCCACTTCCTCCCGACAATATAAAGGTAAAGCAGGGATTTCTCGAAAAATCCAATGTTAATATAGTACGTGAAATGGTAAGCATGATTGAAGTTCAGAGAAGCTATGAGGCAAATCAGAAGACTGTAGTCTCTCATGATCAGACTCTCGGCAAGCTCATAAATGATGTAGGAAGATAGACTCTATCTATATAAAGCGATAAAGAAGGCTGCCCGTAAAAGCAGCCTTTTCTTTTGCAGCAAGCAAAAATTTTCTTTACCGCACCGGGCTTTATCCCTATATTTTTAAAATGAAAAAATTAAACCTGCCATGTTTTTTTCTTTTCCTGACTCTGATATTTTCCAGCATAGACGCATCAGCCAATGCTGGTATACCTGTCTATTCAAGGGAAGGAGAACAGCCCGGTGAACTTATAAAAATCACCAGCGCGGAGGTTGCCGAAGAGGATCTGCTCATCGACCTCAGGCCTCTTGCTCAGAACAGAGAAGCGCTGATCAGGGCAGTCTATAGAATAAAATCAGCAAAGGCGAACCAACGATTAAGCCTGGTATTCATAGCAGACAGCGCATCAGATAAGAACTTCGTCATAAAATTCAATGGAAAGAAACCGTTACAAAAACGGTTGATCTTAATGAGAATACTCTTTTTAATATTGAACTCAC
>CAYNFB010000195.1:0-7285 GCA_964396355.1 uncultured Leptospirales bacterium
AATTATCATCACAGAATCTTCATATTTTTTCTGAAGAAATATTGCACCGTAGAGGACTGCTGCTGCGGTGTTTTTAGCCATGGGCTCCGAAAGTACAGTGCCGCTCAGGCCTGATCTCTTAATCTCACCCAGGGAAAGATCCTCGTATTTTCCCGATGATACAATCACTACCTCCTCAGGTGAAAAGGTCTTCAGTCTGCCTATAGTCTCCTCAAGCAAAGTTCCGTGACCGGAAAGGTTGTGGAATTGTTTGGGTTTTTCTTCTCTGCTCATCGGCCAGAGCCTTGTACCTGCTCCGCCTGCCATTATTACGGGTATAATCATTTTATCCTCGAAGCTCCTGTTTCATTAAATTTCAGTTCGGCAGTTTCTGCTGCCGGGGAATTAATTATTGATCAGCCTGGAGGGTTGTAAACTTCTTTTCTGTTTTTAAACGCATGGATAATTTTTTTATCGAAATTTTTCTCAATCAGAGTTCTGCCAGATTTTTTTCAGAAACTCCTCCCTTCCTGAACCGGATCTGTACTGGCTGTATCTTTCGGGATTCTTCACGTAGAATTTCTGATGGTACTCCTCCGCCCTGTAAAAGGGGCCTGCGCTGAGAATTTTTGTTGCAATGGATTTTGTGAATTTTCCTGATTTTTTTAAATCATCTAAAGATTCGGCTGCAGCATTTCTTTGTTCATCGTCATAGACGAATATTGCCGTGGTATACTGACTGCCTCTGTCTGCGAACTGTCCTCCCGAATCTGTCGGGTCTATCTGTTTCCAGAAAATTCCGGCAAGTTCTCTGAAGCCTGTTTTTTCGCTGTCATAGGTGATTTCTACTGCTTCCAGGTGGCCTGAATTTCCCGAGCAGACCTCCTCGTAGGTGGGATTTTCAGTCTTTCCTCCGGTGTATCCGGGTATGACTTCAATCACACCGTCAACTTTGGTGAATGGGGATTCCATACACCAGAAACATCCTCCTGCAAAAAGAGCCTTCTTAACAGTCATGAATTCATCTCCATCTCAGCTACATTATATTTCTTAAAAAATAAACGTAAATTCCTGCCAATAATCCCTGTGTCATGCCCCATAGCATATCGATAATTGTCACGGAAAGAGGCCAGTCTTTAATAAATGAATGGGAAGTCATATCATATGCGGCATAAATTATGAATCCTGAGATAATTCCTGTGAGAATAGATACTTTCAGCGAATTATCCGTGAGAAGGGCAAGGCATATGAAGAATGCCAGTCCTGCGCCTATAATTAACTGAACCGCCAGCCCGACAGGAAGGTTGAAGACAATACTTCCTTTTTCTACTTTTGCCAGATAGGAAAGCCGTTCAAAATAAAAATTTTTTGCAATCAATGCAAGCCACAGATAGTCCAGCACGACGAATATCAGTGCCGAGGGCACCAGCAATTTTATGAATTTGATAGAGAGAAAATAATTCATCTGAGATCTCCTTTATTCCTTATATATATATTTTAGTTAAAAATATGGAGAATGAGTATTTTTTTTAGAAAATTTATCGATAATAGAGATGCGGTATAAAATTAGTTTGAATATAATGTACGGCCTTAGTTTCTCTTAATAATCTGCATTAGTGACGAAAAAAAAGGAGAGATCTTATTTAATTTACAGAGGATTGAAGGTCGGAGGTTGACGAAATCGAAAAATTTAAAAAAACATTTGCCATATTAAGCAGGAAACTTAATGTACCCATTCAGCCTGCGTGATAAGGGCTGAATATGATGTGTTTCCAGGGTATTGAGTCGAATAATTTAATCCTCCCAATCATTAAAATCGGGATTATGATATTACGGCACAGAGGGCTGGAAAGCTTTTTTATGTAAACAGGGTTTCTCCGGAGACTCCGGGTTGAATTGAGCTTAATTAATCAGTAAATTGGGATTAATTAATATTAATTCATTGACAGTATTATAGGTATGGATTTTTTTATACCCTTAATGCACCTGAATTAAGAAAAAATGTATTATTATATAGTTCATGAGAGGATTTTGTGATGAAGAATATTCAGAAGACATATTCGATGAAAGCGTCTGAAATTGAAAAGAAATGGTTTCTTGTAGATGCTGAAGGTAAAGTGCTTGGCAGACTTGCAACAGAAATAGCAACTATTTTGAGAGGAAAGAATAAACCTACGTTTACTCCCCATCTTGATATGGGTGATAATGTAGTTGTAATAAATGCCGACAAAGTTATTCTTTCGGGAATGAAGGGAGAAGATAAAGATTACTTCAGCCACTCCCAGTATCCGGGCGGAAAGAAATTCGTAAACATCAAGAAGGTTATGGTCGACAATCCGGAGTTTGTTATTGAGCATGCAGTTAAGGGAATGCTTCCCAAGAACAGGCTGGGAAATGCGGTTATTAAGAATCTTAAAGTCTATGCAGGAGCTGAGCATCCTCATAAGGCACAATCACCAGAAATAATCAATCTATAGAAACAGGGATTAAAGGAGATATTAGATGGCAGAACAGATTTATGCAACAGGTAGAAGAAAGACCTCTGTAGCCAGGGTCTGGATGAAACCAGGATCAGGCAATATTATTATCAATAAACAGCCCATAGCTGATTACTTTAGAAGAGAGACTCTCGGACTTGTTGTAAGACAGCCTCTTGAGCATGTGGGTCAGATTGAGAATTACGATATAATGGCAAATGTTTCAGGCGGCGGCTGGACAGGACAGGCTGGAGCTGTGAAGATGGGAATAGCAAGATGTCTCGTCGAAGTTGATGAAAACTACAAGAAGCCGCTGAGAGAAGCGGGATTCCTGACACGGGATGCAAGAAAAGTTGAAAGAAAGAAGCCGGGTCAGAAGAAAGCAAGAAAGAAATTTCAGTTTTCAAAACGTTAAGATTATATACAGTTATTTTATTCAAAAAAGGATGCCATCGGCATCCTTTTTTGTTTTCCCGCCCATGAGAGTTATTGACTGAATATCTTAATACTGATATACATAATGTTAATATGGCAGCCATAGATAAACTTCTATTTAAAGAAAATTTTGTTCAGATCGAGCTCGACAGTGGTGAGAGTCTCCGGGTCTCCTATGATGTTTATTCGCAGTATAAGATCTCCAGCGGAATGGAGCTTGAGACAGATGTATATCTTGAACTCTACGATGAATCGGTGAAATTTGAATGCACACAGCGGGCCTTCGGTTTTCTTGCACGGAGAAGCCGCTCTGCAGGAGAGATGAAAACCTATCTGCGGAAAAAGAAGTACTCCGACTTACTTGTGGAGGAGACGGTGAATCTCCTGGTGGAAAAGGGGTATATAAATGATTATGATTTTGCTGTCTCTCTGATAAATGACCGCATCAGGCAGGGGCGGTGGGGCAGGGATCTCATCATAAGGGATCTCTATCTCAAAGGTGTGAGCAAAAGAATAATAGACAGGACTATTCGTGAGACAGGCGCGGACAAACCCGATCCCGATATTCTTTACGGTCTTGCTTTAAAAAAATTCATGTCTGTTAAAGATAAGAGCAACAGTTTCGAGAGAGTAGGCAATTTTCTCCGTCAGCGCGGTTTTGATTTCGAGTCGATAAGGAAGGCTCTGGACAGACTTCGCCGTGAAGAGAATTTGTAATATGTATAAATTTAAAATAATGTTGACAAATGCATGTTATGTGTTACACAAACGCGAAAAAGAGGCGACAAGTTGCCCCTTTTTTTTTATATTTAAGTATTATATTAAAGGAGTTTAAAGGAGAGATTTTATGGAAGAGAATAAGGTAGCTAATCCTGCTGTAGTAGGTCTTGCAGGATTTGGAATTACGACTCTTTTACTGCAGATTCATAATCTTGGTTTCTGCGGAGTTGGACCGGTTTTTTGTGCGGCAATTATGTTCGGCGGTCTGGCTCAGATGATTGCGGGTTATTTTGAATTCAAGTGCGGCAACAACTTCGGATTCAGCGCATTCGTATCATACGGCGCATTCTGGCTGGGATTGGCGACAATTTGGCTGCTCGTGGACATGAAGGCAGGTGGAGTCTCATCTATCGGTTCACATCTTACAATTACTACAAGTGACATCGGCGTATTTCTCTTCGGATATACCGTATACACAGCAATAATGTTTCTTGCAGCCATGAGAATTCATGGTGCTATGGCTTTTACATTTCTTACTCTTCTTTTGGGGTTCATCGGACTGGATTTTGTTTTTCTTGCAGGCATGAAAAGTGTACTAACAATTACTGCCATAGATCTTATACTCTGTGCGGGCGGTGCACTTTATATGATGGGCGGAATCATTATTAATGATGTGGCCGGTAAACAAGTTCTTTCTATGGGAAAACCCTGGATCAGCAATGACTAATATTTCTTGTTTCCCCCGATGCGGGGGAAACATATTATAATCTATGTTTTATGTCTTCCCCGTAGAGTATTCTTTTCTAAACAGCGAACCCGGACCATATGTATAGTTATCGACTCTGCATATTCTCAGGCAATTCCAGAAAGATGCCTGTATCGCTGAGATGACCGGTTTCCCGCAGCTTTGCTCAATTTCCTCTATGACAGGTAAAGTTTTAAGACCGGTACATGAAATAAATATGCCGTCACAGTCTTTTAAATTTTTCATATTGAGAACTCTATCTCTTATTTCATCGGGAGTTATACTGCTTATCTCATGATCATTAGTAAGATTTATCCCCTCCGTTTCAACGGGCTCTATTCCATTTTCGTGGAGATATTTATTACACAACTTGTTTATATCATCGGTGTATGGAGTAAAGACGGCAGGTCTTTTTATTTTGGATTTTTTGAGCGCTTCTATGACTGAGCTTCCGGTTGTTGTGCATGGTACTCCTCCGGCAGCCTCCTCCATTTTTTTTATTAGACTGCAGTCATAGCTTTTGCCTCCGATGAAACTTCCGCTGGTACAGCCCAGAACAATTACATCCATGGGCGCCTCGGAGATGAGCGCTGCAGCGTCGATGGACCCGGCTTCAAGAGATCTGAGATTATCAATTGTGACAGAGTCTCCCAGACTTATCCTGGTCGTACATGTTGAGACTCCCGGAACTGACATATAATTGAACTCGGGTTCCATTACCCAGGAAGATGCAATGTATATCAGACCTATACGTGCGGTGGTTCCGTAAATATTTTCATCTATTTTGATAACGATTATCCTGACAGAATATTTACTATAGTGTTATTTTTCAAGAAGAAGGGATAGTTCGGTGAATGGTTCATCAAACATCACAGCTGCATAGTAGGGATACATTTTTCCGCCAGATGATATATCCTCGGGTTTAATCCTCCCCGAGCGTATCACTCTACCATTCGTTATGAGATTAATTGATCTGCCCTGCTGGTCAATGTGGAAAAGTATTTTAAATTTCGCATCTGCTTCGGAAGGCTCGGATATGAGCATATATACTCCTCCAAGGCTGATATTTTCAGCCATCGCAGAGATATCGTCTTTTGAATCCGAGTTTAAGTCTGAATAGTATATATCTATTTGCTCGCCGATTCTTGGAAATTCTCTTTGATTTTTCATAACCTGCCTGCTGTTTCTTCCCCTGTATATTTCAGTAAATATTATTCTTTTATTGATTATGACTGAGTTATAAGATAAAATTCAATTAAAAAATGATTTCTGATAAAAACTTTTTCTCGCTGTAAATTAAAGAGACGGTCTTTTTCAATCTATTGTTAATAGTATCCGGTTATCCCTTTTCCGTCTTAATGAGTCCGGATATTTTTTCAAATGAAGCAAGTTCTTTGATCCATCGATCAGGCAGATCGCCGCTTTCATCCCACGCTCCCAGCAGCATGCCTGTGACTATTGCTCTTGCTGCATTGTCCCCTCCTGCTGTAATGCATTCACTCAGTCCGTCTTTGAGCGATTTGTGGCGTGTAATTAACTGTATTACCCCGGGAAAAGCCTGAGATGAATGACAGTTCAGGCCGAATTCGTTCAACACGTTGATTGATTCTCTATCTGAAGCCTCTGTTCCCTGAGCAACCCACTCCCCTATAATTGTATTTTTAAAATGGTCAGATGCAATTTTTTCAACAGCCTCTGCCGGAGTTGTTCCGTGAAGTATCAGATATACCACCCTTGCGAAGAATTCGGCTGCGTCCACTGTTGCCGGATTATTATGGGTTACCATTGTCTGCTCTCTGGCATATTGTATGAGGAGTTTCAGATTGTCGTGGTAGAAGTAAACCAGAGGAGCAATCCTTGCTGCTCCGGCAAGATCGTCGGAATGACTTCCAGCGTTGAGATACATTACACCATTTTCGAGATTGGTAATAGTTGCCTTTGTTGCTCCGTCTATATATCCGATATAACCGGTGAAGAGATTATGCCATCTCTTCATGAAGTCAAGACTATAGAATCCACCAGAAATGCTGATCGATTCCAGAAGCACCAGCATCTGGTCTCCGTAATGGGTCTGTTCTCCCCTCTTTCTATTGCCGTGATATTTATTCTCCGCCGGGTCATAATAGGCATCAATTTGTCCAAATTTACTGACTAAATTTTCACTTGAATAGTTCCAGTGAACTGCCATGGAGAGGGCATCACCAATGAATGAGGAGTAGATCATTTTATTTAGCTTGTTTTCCATCATCAATACCTTTAAGTTAATATAGTATAAAAAATGGTGAGTTTCAACAGGGATACCTCTACGGAGGATGAAAATTCTCACCTGTAACGGCGAAATTGACTGAATGCAAAGGAGAAATTATTGACCGCATTTATTTCATTAATGCTCATTGTACTGTTGCCTCTTGCGGGAGTGTATATTGTTTCAGAGAATGTTGCAGGGTATCTGAAGTTTCCGCCTGCAGCAGAACAGGCGGTTCATGCTCCATTCTATCTTCCTGCATTTATTATTCTATGTGGGGGATTAATTCTCCTTCTGGCACATCCATTAATTCACATCATAAAAAGCAGAGATCGTGATATCAATTACAGCCTGGAGCGAAGATCATTTCCAGTCTGGGGATATGCGGCTCTGGTTTTGGGGCTGTTGTTCTGGATTATTGCATGGAATAGATTTCCATGGGCAGATTTTTTTCAGCGATATACATTCACTCCGATCTGGTTTGCATATATTGCAGCGGTTAATGCTCTTATTTTTTCCAGAGGAGGAAGATGCCTGATAATTGATAGCCCGGTATATTTTTTTTCACTCTTCCCGTTCAGTGCTGTCTTCTGGTGGCTCTTTGAATACCTTAACAGGTTTACCGGCAACTGGTATTACAGCGGAGTGGAGAATCTGACCGGGATAAACTATGCTGTCGAGGCC
>CAYNFB010000196.1:0-2462 GCA_964396355.1 uncultured Leptospirales bacterium
ATAGAATATTCACTAAAAAATGCGGCTTTAAGAGGATGCCGTATGTAAAATCGGGAGGCAACATGTTAAGAAAACTTATTTCTATTGCACTGCTGATATCAGTTATCGCTGTAGGAATTTCAGGATTGCTGATGATAATACTGAGCAGTTTTAAGTTTCAGCTTCAGATGCATCCTGTTCATAAAGTCTTTGGTATCATTATGTGTGTATCAGCAGTTTTTCATATTTATTTCAATCTGGCTCCTATTAAAAGTTATTTTAAAATAAATAGAATAGCGGTTTCAGCAGGTGTACTGTTTACATTCCTTATCCTTTTGTTTGCTATCGGTATGAACAAGCATCTGGATCAACAGGTTGTCGGTGAAATTGAAAATAAGATGCTGCAGCTGGAAAGAAAATAGCAAACAAAATATAACAGGTAATCTGTTATGCGGTATAAAACGGAGATAATATGAAAGGTCATCTGTATAAGCTTACTATTGATTATCTGGAGGATTCAGGAGGAAGTAGTGTCGAATCAACCCCCTTTAATATTTGAAACACGAAATCATGAAGATATTTTCAAAATTACAGAAATGATGAAGGGCAAACTGAATCTTAATGAAGCTGATACAGCAGCTTTTGCGGTTGGATTAAAACTATTCAGTGAGGTCATGCTGAAAAATAAAGATAATGAATTATTCAGCCGGTTTAAGCCTCATTTTACTAATTTTATGAAAGAACTGAAAAGGGCACAGTAAATTTTTTTTATTCATTATTATTCATTCATGAATGAATGATTAATTGTTGGTCGGAATTGAATGTTGAAGTTAAAACTCATGCTTTTAAGAGAGGCTATCTGAGGTAATGAGGCATCCGCAGCAACAACAATAATAATGTTTAATTTTGGATTTATCTGTCATATGGGATTATGAAACTATTTAGTCTCTCACTAAGCAGGATCAAATTATAGGTTTTGCATAGAAAAAGTTTTCAAAAACAATGAATTAGATGTGTAATAAAAACGGAGGTCGAAATGGCAAAGTCAGAAAAGAAATACCACTCAACGATGGGCCGAAGAGATTTTATCAAGATGTTAGGTATGGGAGTCGGTGCTGTCGGATTGGGAGCTGTTGGATTGGGAGCCAAAGGTTTTAAGGATCTTGATGAAATGATGGCTTCCCCTTTAGCTGAACGGGATTTACCGTTCTGGGTTAAGGAGGTTGACGAACCTACTGTACAAATTGACTGGGATAATATGGAGATATTCCATGGTCCTGAGAATACATTATTTAATCCTGCTTCCTGGGAAAACCCAAAAGATTATATGGATATATATCATAGGAACATTGAATCAACTAAGAAAAATGTTCAGAACAATGTTACGGGACTTTCTCTGAAAGACAGAGCTTTGGCCGATGCCAACTGTTGGGGATGGGGAGGCCGTTCCGGTGCTGATTTAGCTTCACCGTGGGCAGGTGCTGACGTTAAGGCAAATCCTAAGTGGGAACATCCGACTATGTTCTACACTCCTGAAGATTACGGTGTCCCTAAATATAAGGGAACACCCGAAGAAAATTCCAGAATGTTAAGAACAGCCGGAAGAATTATGGGTGCTTCTGATATGGGATTTGTAAAACTCGACGAAAAAACCAAAAAATTACTCTGGGGCAAGATCAAATTCGAAAACGTTGAAAAAGGATATTCTGACCCGGCAAAGAATAAATTTGTTTTACCCGATAAAGACTTATGGGCCATATGTTCCGTTATTCCGCAATCATTATGGATGCAGCAGTACACCGAGAGGATGAGCTGGGCTTCAAGCAACACAATGAGTTATTCGAGAGCAAATATTTACGGGAACAGAATGAGTGTGTTTCTCAGAGGTTTAGGATATCAAAGTTATGGCGGAGATACTGAATCTATCGGGCGGCTGGTAGGATTTGGACTGATGTCCGGAATGGGAGAATACGGCAGAGCAGGTATACTTATCAGTCCAAAATACGGAATGGACATAAGAACTGTATTGGTAACTATTACAGACCTGCCCCTGGCAGTAACAAAACCGATAGATGCCGGTATTACCAAATTTTGCGAGACGTGTAAAAAATGCGGAGAAATGTGTCCCTCCGGCGCCATTAGTATGAAAGATAAACCATTCTGGGGCGGTGATGCTCCCTGGCAGGCAAAAGGTATTAAAGGATGGTATATGGATGCCAAAAAGTGTTATTCCTATATGTTGGGAGGCGAGCCTGACTGCAGTCGTTGTCAAACCGTTTGTCCATTTACAAAATTTGATGAGGCAGTATTGCATGACCTTATTAAAGTATCAATCGGATCTACGTCCAAATTAAATGCTGCAATCCGGAAAATGGACGATGTATTCGGCTATGGCGAAGAACCGGATCTGAAAAAGAGCCCATGGGATCTTGATCCGATGGATATTCCTCTGTACGGTCTTGATGATTCACGTTCATAAAATA
>CAYNFB010000196.1:2472-5762 GCA_964396355.1 uncultured Leptospirales bacterium
TATGCTATTATTGAAGCCACTTCACAGGGCATTGAACAATTTCGTCATCGTTTTATAAATTATGATGTTTTAGTTTTTACAGGTCTTTACCCAGAGCATATTGAGGCGCATGGTAGTTTTGAAAATTATAAAAATGCCAAGTTAAAATTAGTCTGGTACGAGTGGACTTTGCTTATTCTGTGCTTTGTCACTTTTTTATTTATGAGTCAGACCTTTATCGCGTCATTTTACGAGTATGCACCCAAGGCTGCATGGTTATCACTTATCTTTATGGGGATACCGATACTATTAATGGCTGTAGTACTATTCAGATCCTTAAACAGGCGCAATACTCAAAAAGAGGAAATTAGCGAAAATTGAAATGAGTAATTTCAAGAAAAGAATTATTTCTAAGAAATTGGAGCAGGAATTAAAGCTGGAAGGTGGAGTTGTTGTTGTCGACGAGTCATCATGTGATGGTTGCGGAAACTGTGTCGATGCCTGTCCTCATTGTGCAATTCATATGAAAATTCTTTCTGAAGAAGAGATTAAGAATTTGTCATTTAAGGGCCGATTAAAAGTGAAGATAAAGGGCAGCAGCAAAGCTTATATAAATGCTGATTTATGTATAGCCTGTGGATTGTGTATGAAACAATGCCATGAATTTGCTATTCATAAAGTGCAGGGATAAGACGAATGTTTAGGAGTCTTATTATTTAGATAGATCGTTTATACATATAAATGATCTATCTATTACATTTTATTATTCTACCAGGGACAAAGAACAATGGTTAATAAAAAGAAAACAGAAACATGGTTGGCTATTATTGCCCTGGTTGCAATAATAATTGCCTGGTTTATCGGGGGACAACTGGAGAGTGCTGATATAGTCTCTTCGATTAAGGCAAAAATGCCTGAGATTGCCAGGGTTGAAGAAATTAAAAAAGCAACATTCAAAATTTTTAACTCGAAAGAAGAACATTTAGGGTATGTAACCGTTGAATCATCAATGGGGTATGGCGGTCCGCTGCAAATGGCTGTTGCTGTCGATCAAGATGGCAAAATATTCGATTTGGCGGTAGTTAGCTCAAAAGAAACACCGTCATATTTAGAAAAAGTTTTAAAAGCAAATTTTATTGATGACTTAATAGGCAAATCTTACAATGAGCAATATTCTCTTGGGACCGAAATAGATGCTGTTTCAAGTGCAACGTATTCATCGCGTGCAATATTAGAAGCATCAAAAAAGGGAAACAGATTTGTTGCAGCCAGAGTACTTGGCTTTGATGTCCCAAAAGAAAAATTACCCGCAATACAATTTGGCGCTGCAGAAATTATTTTATTGCTGCTTTTTGCCGCTGGATATTTCGCTCATAAAAAAACATTCAGGTACACCAAAATTGCCAGATGGGGAACAATGCTCGTCGGCTTGTTTGTAATCGGCTTTTATTATAATCAGCCTTTTACGCTTTCCATGATTAATCAGTTGCTCCTGGGATATTTTCCTCCGCTGTATTCTCATCTGTACTGGTATTTACTTTTGGGAGGGATTTTCCTCGTTCTTACCATAGATAATCAAAACCCCTACTGTCTATGGTTTTGTCCCTTTGGAACCGCACAGGAATGCATGGGTCTTGTTGGAGGTGCCAAAAACAGATCTGCAGGGAAATTTAAAAATGTGTTTAAGTGGACTTTAAGATTTATAACTCTGTTTGCCGTTATTGCATCATTATTATTCAGAAATCCGGGTGTTTCCAGCTACGAAGTATTTGGTACTCTGTTTAAACTGACGGGAAGTAACTTTCAGTTTGCAATATTGGGAATCGTTCTGGTTTCATCTGTGTTTATTAAAAGACCGTGGTGTAATTATCTATGTCCCATGCGTCCTTTAACGGATCATTTTACTCATATAAGAAGATTGGTAATAAATAAATGGAAAAATCAAAGAGTAAAAGCTTAGCAGAACCTATTGTGATAGCTGTTGTTGTCATATGTTTAGGTTTAATTATTCTCGAACTTCTGACAAATATTCAGAATAATCTGATTGTCAAATTTTAAAAATATATCTCCCGTTGGCCTCGTTGGCATAGCTGCTTTTTCCCGGGTTAACAGACTCTAGTCTGTCATAATGGAATGCTTTTTATACATATTATTTTCATCAAAGAAAACCAGCAGCCATTCACTATCGATGGAGAAAAAAGACTGCTCCGGTCCGAGTAAATAGATCAGATCCCTGCCTGTTCCTTTAAAATAGGATGTTTTGAGACTCGGACCGAGGAGGAGTATTACCTCATTCTTGCTTTTACCCCGTATAGTTTCTAATACATTTTTAATCATCTTCTGTCTGTCAGTTCTGTCTCCCTCTTTGCAGGAATATGATTGCGGATTTTTCCAGAGACCGGAATCAAAGCGGATAGATTTGCTGCAGGATAGAACCGATATGACAATTATTAAAAACAGACTATAGCTATATTTAAACTTCACTGGGGTCTCCTCATTCTATCAGCAGATTCAAATATCATTCTCAGAATTGGCAGATTTATGTTTCGCTGTATCCAATTATGCCTACTTTTAACTGCGCTGCTGGAATCAATTTAATATAGCGAGGCAGTTGCTGCTGTCAACGAGTTTGTTTAATTTAACAGAGAAGCATCTCTGTCTTTTTTAGGATGACTGCTGACCTATGCGTTTTAGTATGCACAGTCGTTTTTAAAAAAAGCAGGACTATGAGTTTATCTGTAGGTCCGCAGCAGGGAGTTGTTCATATATTTGAAATTTGAATTCACTGTTGAAAAGAAAAGCTGTGAAATATTATTGTGGACAGGCGCTCGTTAAAATGTCATTTATTGTCATTTTTCACGAATATTAATCTACTATGCACGGAAGGTTCTGTAATGAAAAATCCTATAACGTCAGTTGAAAATATTAAAAGCGGCAGCCTTGCAAAGATTATGAGTTTTTACATGCTCGACTCTCCTGATCACCGGCAGGGCTTCCTTGAGAATAATTATAGAGGTAGATATAATGATGGCCGGGCTCATTGTCGTGTCGGTAGTGTCCGCTCTCAAAATTCTCATCCAGAAGGGAAATAAAATTTTCCCTGCCACCGAAAAGTTCAATCATCCCTTCAGGATCATGTAAGGCTCCGAATAAGTAAGTCCATTCACTTCCTTCTGTAAAACCGTTGGGCGGATGCGTATGTGTATTTACATCCGGCGGGCGGAGAGGCTCAATATACCAGTTGCCGTTTGACAAGCGGGCATTCATAAAGCCTGTTTCCGGGTTAGACAACTTTTTATAATGCTTACTAT
>CAYNFB010000196.1:5772-7167 GCA_964396355.1 uncultured Leptospirales bacterium
CCTATAAAGAATACTTCGATTCAATCTCCGATGGGTGGATGCTTGATGAAGGCATTACATATGCTGCTGAATTATCAAAAAAATTAGACCTTCATTCACTTCTCCAGGACTGGACCTTCGTTATTACCATGTTAACCGGCCTTGAAATTCTCGGATCAGACCCCAGCGGCGACAGCTGCTTTCTCGATACTCTGCCCAATGAATTCAATACTACTCAGGTACTGGGTTTTGATCATGAGACCGGCATACTGGGGGATTACACAGCCTTTTCCATAGCTGATTTTGTATCTGATCTGTGGGGCATATCCTGGGATGATGAGACCGGTGAAGAGATTGAGAAACACAGCGATGAAGTAAAAGAAATTATTAATGCCTTCAATGATGAAGCAAAGCAGGTCAGAGAGAATCGGCCTCTTTATCACAATCCCAGAGAATTATTTAATCGTGCACACTGGATCATGGGGCATTCATCAGGAAAACCGACCTATGCATTTGCAAAGGAGATGGCGCATGCTCCGTCATTTGATGACTGGCTGAATGAAAAACCATTATTAAAGGATGAACCTGTTCTGGCTAATTACTGGCTCCTCGCTCACTTTTTTCTTGAAAATGAAAAATCATTAAATGAAACAATAATATCAGCAAAAGAAAGCCGTAGTGCTGTGACCAGAAAGCTGACAGAAATAATTGAAAAACTGGTTGATGAACCGGAAAACGCAGAGATCGGAAAACTGAAACAGGATAAGATAGAAAAGCTTAAAGTCGAAACCAGAAAGAATTGTCTTCCCGAAATGCTTGAACCTGAAAAGAGAGCTGCCCTGGCAAAGGAAAGGGGTGAAGATAAGATAAAAAAACTATCCTCAAAGGATTTTAAAAAGAGGATTGATGACGGTGCTGATCCTATGGCTATTATTCGTGAGTTCCCCGATGATGTTGCAACGCATGATCTTGCTTTAAAAGAGATGGGCGGCAAAGACGATGACTTTCAGAAAATAGTTAATGATTATTTTAAGGAACGCACCCAGGAGGCCTACAACAGATGGCCCTATGGGAAGAAGACCCTTGATAAACGTCTGTCCATTCCTGTTTCTGCAGCCTTCAGGTCAGGCCTTAAATTTGACGAGGAGAGCAGCAAGGCTTTTGCCGGTATAACAAGAACTCGCGGTAAATTTGATGATGACAACTCTATCGCCGCCTATGAAGAGGCAATAAAAAAACTTGATCCTGATGATGACAGAATCGAATCTATTATGAAAAATCTGAAAAGCAGTAAACACCCTCGCAGAGATGATGTACTGGTTATGGCTGCAGATCAGATATTTAATATTCTTGAAAAGATAAAGGAGAACGAAGAGAATCAGGCAGAGGAAAGAGAGGCGGACGGCTATACTCTGG
>CAYNFB010000197.1:0-7147 GCA_964396355.1 uncultured Leptospirales bacterium
GATTACCAAGCATAATTTCGGCCATTTAGTAAGCCTCCACGTCAACTTCAATTGGGACCGAAAATAAGAATATTCATTTCATCCTCCGGAAATTTCTTTTTACATACATTATTTTTCCGGGCAATACATATGTAAAGAAAGTTTTGCGAAACTTAAAGGAAAGCCCTGTAATAAAAAAATTCAGTATTGAGCATATCTTATTGACATAAATACTCAGGTTCCTGACGATTTAAGTTATCACAGCCATAAGGGGATTAAAAATGTATTTTCAGAAAGATATTGAAACAATGGAAAGAGGGGAACTTCAGAAACTCCAGTTTACAAAACTGAAGAAAGCCCTTGATGACGCCGCCTCTACGCCTTTCTACGGAAAAGTATTCAGAGATAAGGGAGTTGATCTGTCAAATATAACAACACTTGACCATCTGAAAGATCTCCCCTTTACAACCAAGCACGACCTGAGACTGAGCTATCCCGACGGCATGGTATCTGTTCCTCAATCTGAAGTGGTCAGGATGCATGCATCATCAGGCACAACGGGAAAATCCACAGTAATTTTTTATACACAGAACGATATAAACAGCTGGGCAAACCAGGTGGCAAGAGCCATGTACAGCACAGGCGCGACTAAGGATGATACTTTCCAGAACATGATGGGCTACGGACTCTTTACCGGAGGTCTCGGGCTTCACTACGGCGCAGAGAGACTGGGATGCATGGTTATTCCGTCATCCACAGGAAACAGTCTCAAGCAGATACAGCTCATTCAGGATTTCAATACATCGATCATACATATAACTCCAAGCTACGCGCTTCATCTGGTTGAGGTTATAGAAAATCAGGGAATCAATCCTCATGACCTGAATATAAAGAAAGCATACTTCGGTGCAGAGCCCTATTCAGAAGCAACGAAGGAGAAGCTCGAGGCGCTTTGGGGGCTCGATGCATACAACTTCTACGGCCTGTCGGAGATGAACGGTCCCGGCGTAGCCTCGGACTGCAGGTGCAAATGCGGAATGCATATTGTAGAGGACTCATATATTGTCGAAATAATAGATCCGGTGACAGAGGAGTCTCTTCCAGACGGCGAAGAGGGAGAGATGGTAATCACTCATATAAACAGGGAGGCAATGCCTGTCATCAGATACAGAACACGTGATCTGACGAGAATCATCCCTGAGCAATGCGAATGCGGCCGCACACACAGAAGGATTGAAAGAATAAAGGGACGTACAGACGACATGATGATTGTAGGGGGAGTAAATGTATTTCCGTCACAGATAGAATCTGTACTGATGAATGTTCCCGAGGTTGGAAACAACTACGTGATAGTTCTGGACAGGGAAAAGGGCCTCGACAGGATGCATATAAAGGTAGAACTCTACTCCAAGATGTTCCAGGGAGACCTGAAGGCGCTGAACAGACTCAACAAAGAAATTGTTGAAAAACTCAGAGCGCTCATTATACTTAGTCCGAGAATTGAATTTATGGAACCAGGTTCTCTTCCGCCCAGTCAGGGAAAGGCAAAGAGAGTAATAGACAACAGGGAACTATAGGAGGAATTATGCCACATCAGGTATCAGTATTTGCAGAAAATAAACCCGGAAAGATAAGCCGCTTAACAGATGTACTGAGTAACAACGACATCAATATCAGAGCCATAACAATATCAGACTCCGGTGACTATGGAATAATAAAACTTCTCCTTGATAAGCCTCTTGAAGGAAATGAATGTCTGCAGAAGGAGGGAATAGCCTCTACTCTGAAAGACATAGTAGCAATCAGAGTAGATGACTCTCCCGGAGGACTTCACAAGGCGGCATCATCTCTGTCCAAAGAAAACATCAATGTGGAAGATGCATACGGCTTCACAATCAGGGAAAAGAATCTGGCTGTCTTCGTCTTTCAGGTGGAGGATGTGGCTCTCACAGAGAAGGTGCTTCAGGGAGCGGGCTTCCAGATTGTATCTGACAGCGAGCTCTATCTGATATAGATGCCTCTCTTCAGCATTATAATCCCCACCTATAACAGGGAGACGATGACGCGAAGGGCAATTGATTCAGTTCTGGCCCAGGACTTCAAAGACTTCGAACTCATCGTGGTAGATGACGGGTCCACAGACGGGACCCGTTCTATACCTCAGGACTACGGGAATAAAATTAAATACATCAAACAGCCGAATTCAGGCGTCAGCTCGGCGCGGAACAGAGGGATCATCGAATCCCGTTCGGAATGGACAGCATTCCTCGACTCCGATGACACGTGGCACAGCACGAAACTCACGTTTCACAAAAACTACATCGAAAATAACAGCAGAATCAGGATTCACCAGACAGAGGATCTGTGGATAAGAAACGGCGTGAGAGTAAATCCCTCGAAAAAGCATATCAAGCAGGAGGGGAACCTCTTCAGAAAATCTCTGGAAATGTGCGCAATCAGCCCCTCTTCCGTGGTCATGTCCCGGAGTCTCTTTGACCAGTACGGGTACTTCGACACATCACTTCCCGCATGTGAGGACTACGACCTGTGGCTTAAAATTACGGCATTCGAAGAAATAGGGCTAATAAAAGAAAAACTGATGACACGTTATGCCGGTCACAGCGGCCAGCTTTCTTCAGCCTTCTGGGGGATGGACAGATTCAGACTCTATTCAATAATCAGGCTGCTTTCACTGCACGGCAGCAGATTAAAAGAAGAGGATCACAGGGCAGCGCTGAACACTGCTGTTCAGAAAGCCGGTGTGCTGATGCAGGGTGCAGTCCGGAGAGGCAAAGCATCCATGGCCTCACTCATGGAAGAGACAATCACTCTCCTGGAGGAAAGAAATTATACGAAAATAGACTGTTTGAGCCTCTTAGAAGAATAGAGCTTTCCTCAGCCATACAGTGAAGGAAGGACTCTCCGGGAAACTCCTTGCTGTAGAAAATATCTCCCCTGTCATTAAGAATTATAAAGAAAGAATCTCCCGTTGTTCTGGTATAAGTGACTGAATAAAAGCCCTTTCCCATTGAGATGGACGAATGTCCCGGCCTCTTTTCCGGAACCTTGATTTTAGATATAATATCACCGTCGTTGTCTGCAAAAAGAAGATAATCCATATCAAAGAAGAGCACTTCCCCCTTATTCGAGACGTGCATTGATGTTTTTACATTATGTACAGAAAGGAGAGAAACTTCTTCAAAGTCTCCGCTTTCAATATTAACGATGCGCAGTGTATCTTTATCTGTAGTACCGTAGTGAACAGTGCCGTAATTTCCGCCGGAGCTGACCACAATACTCTTTACAATATTCCCTGAAGGTGCACGACCGGCATTGATGATCTGTCCGGAATCGCCGGTATAGTAATAACTTCCGTCGGCAAAACCGCATGCCCCGTAGTTCCCGGGAAAAGAAAATTCAGCAACGGTGCATAAACGGCCGCTTATTCTTTTCGCTCCGGTCTCATTGCCGTTTTTATCAACAATCCGGATACTGCTCTGATCGCCGGTAATAAGAAATATCACTTCACCGTCATGAGACAGCAGAGGTTTCTCTCGGGACTTCATTTTCCAGTAACGTTCCCCTGAAGAACTCCATAACTCAATCTCAGAACCGACCTTGCCGTACTTTATATAATACTTCCCGCTGCCGCTGAACTCGGCAAGACCGCTGGTGATTTCAATCTTTTCTGAAATTTGCCCTGACCTGTCGGCAAGATATACCGCTTCATTCTTTAAAAGCGGCATCTGAAAAGATCCTTTGGGCTTTTTTGTTTTCTCAACATAAGTCAGGGAGGCAAGATCTGTATAATCAGAGGCGATAAGTTCGGATGCGTTCTTTCCCTGCAAAAAAAGGAGGCCCGTTAAAGCCCCTGCGATAAGACCTGGTAATAAAAATTTCATTTACTATTCCTGCATGTAACTCTTTAACTTGTGGCTTCTTGAAGGATGCCTGAGACGTCTGATTGCCTTTTTCTCAATCTGACGGATTCTCTCCTTTGACAGATTAAATCTGTCGCCTATCTGCTGCAGAGACATGGACTCATATCCGTTGAGTCCGTATCTCATACTGAGTATTTCTTTTTCTGAATCAGTAAGAGTGGCAAGCGCCTCGTTCAATGATCCGGCAAGCGATTCGTCGAAAAGATGTTCATCGGGTGAATCGGCCTTGGGGTCTACAATCATGTCGAGAATTGTAGTATCATCGGAATCTCCAAGAGTTGTATCAAGAGATACGAAATCCTGGGTAATATTTCTTAAGTGATTAATTTCCTCGTTATCCATCTCCAGTTCTTCAGCAATTTCACTGGCAGAAGGTTCCCGGCCGAATTTATTCTCAAGCTTTTTATGAACTCTTTCTATTTTCTGAAGATCGGCAGTCCTGTTGAGAGGAAGCCTTATAAGAGAGGATTTCTGCGAAATTGCAAGCATTATGGACTGCCTTATCCACCAGACAGCGTAGGAAATAAAGTGATATCCTCTGTCGGGATCAAACTTTTCAGCAGCTTTTATGAGTCCAAGATTTCCCTCATTGATTAAATCAAGAAGAGAAATACCGCTGGTCTGATACTTCTTTGCAATCGACACAACAAACCGGAGATTAGCCTTGATAAGCTCATTCTTGGACTTTTCATCACCTTCACGGGCCGCTCTCGCGTAGGTATCCTCCTCTTCTCTGGAAAGAAGATTAATCCTGTTTATCTGATCCAGATACCAGGAAATAGAGGAATCGGTAAAATCCTTCCCGGAACTGCGTTCCTTTTCTGCACTTTTTGACTCATTCTCGTCCTGAAAATCATCTGCCATATCATCAGAAGCCGGAGAGGAGACAGTTGTTTCATCTCCCGCCTCTTCTACCTCACCATAATTTCTGGTATTCTTATATGCTGGACTCATATATAAAACAACCGTCCGTAATTTTTTAATTACTTCTTATTAAAGATTGAAAACTCTACTTATTAAGTTTTGGAATCCTAATAACCCATCCCGGCCTGATGATATTCGGGTTGTTTATTTTACTCTTATTAGCTCGGTATATTTTCTTCCACAGTCTCGGATTCTTGTAATACTTCTTTGAAATCCTCCAGAGACAGTCCTGATATTTTTCCCATGTCTTTACTCTGTAGTAGTAATATCCGGCATCTTCATTTTTTCCGTATTTCCCGGATTCACCGTCTGCTTTAACATTAGCAACAACTGTTTTGCTGCCTTCTTCGATAACACTGTTTCCATGCCTAATTGCTTCATTTGCATAGGTTACAGACTCATCGTAATTTCCCTCGGACTTAAGTCTTTTGGAGTTTTCAAGAGCCTCTTTTGAAGCAGCAAGATCCACTTCTCCGGCTTTAGCGCCTTTGGATTTCTCCGCATCGGCAACTACTTTTTCAGCTTCACTTATCTTAGCATCAGTATAGCCTTCCATTACATCCTTATAGGCTTCATCTGCACTGATACCGGCAATTTCAGCTGATTCAAATCCGGATTTCAGGGCTTCAGTGTTGTAGGCAGCTTCAGCTTTCTTTACATTTTCAGATGCAAGATTATACTTTTCCTGTGCATATTTTTCATAGTTATACTTTTCAATTTTTGCGAGAGTAGAATTGACATTGTCAATCTTCACCTGAAGCTGATACTTGTTGTCGAGAGACTCTTCCCTGGCTTTGACTGCTTTAAGGTAAGCCTCTTCAGCGAGTTTGATAGTTTCAGGATACATTTTGCCTTCATTCTTTTCGTTAGCGGCAAGATAAAGCTCTCTGGACTCGTTAAAATTTTCAGGAGAAAGTTTTTCGGCATATACCGCCTCTGCCTCATTTATGGCATCATCGGCATTTTTCAGAGTATCCTGGGCATAAAGAACAACTGCCTTGTCATAGGCTTCCATTGCCTTCTTAGAGGATTCAACGGCGCTCTTTGCAGAATCTTCAGGCTCTTCGTCCTTAATAAGCTGTGAGTGGGCCTTTGTAAGCTCAGTTTCTGCAGCCTTAAATTCATCAGGACTATAGTGATCAGCCTTAACAGAACGGGCCTTTTCAATAGACTGCCTGGCTCCGGTTAATTCCTTAAGCGGAACTTCGTTCTCACATGCAGTTATAAAAAAAGCTGATACAATCATTAATGTTAATAAATATTTATAGTTCATAAAAGACCTCGCGATTTATAATAATATAATAGTGCCTAGACCTGAAAAGCGCTGATAGCCTCACTCTCTGAATCATAAATTTCGAAGAAGGAAGTCAGCTTGGTCAGTTCGAAGACTTTCTTTACTGACGCGAAGACATTGATAATTTTAAGTCCTCCCTGATATTTTTTCAGGTTTGAAAGACTGGAAATAAGAGCTCCTATTCCTGATGAATCAATATATGTAACATCTTTGAGGTTGATGATAACACTATATCTCTTTTGTTCAATAAGCCTGGTGATTATATCCTTAATCTCCGGTGCATTATAAAGGTCTATCTCACCGGAAATATCCAGTATTACAACCTCTCCGCTTGACCTGGAACTGATGTCCATAGAGTCTGATCCTCCTTAAATAAACAACTATTCAAAATACAATAATCTGTTAATAAATGCTTGTCAAGCGTTATTAAAGACCATGACCTGAGCTTTACTTCATATAAATATAATATTAACAGGTGAAAAAAACTCACTTCTGCAACATATATCACTAAATATAACATTATATTCCGGCTAATGTTTTTTTTATACAATCCAAACACGAAAAAGCAATAAATTAATTTTAAAAAGTTTAAAAAAAAGTCCAGAGCAGGGCCGGTTAACCCGGCCCGTGCTGAATGATATAACGGTCACTTACTGTGATTTCTGGATATTATGCATGGTCATGAAAACCTGGTTACGGTTTTCAAGCTGAATCGCGCTCTGAAGATCAGGGCAGTCAATATTAACGTTAATGGCCTCTTTGGTCAGCTTCACAGCCAGAGGGTCTTTCGCAGCGATATCCTTTGCTATTGAAAATGCCGTGTCAAGAAGCTCCTCTCTGGCAACACATTTTGAACAGAGTCCCAGATTCATAGCTTCCTGAGAACTCATAAACCTCCCGGTGAGCATAAATTCCGACGCCCTGCCCGCACCGATGAGCCTGGGCAGAAAGTAGCTGCATCCCATATCCGCACCTCCCAGCCCCAGTCTGATAAAATAAGTCGCAAAAC
>CAYNFB010000198.1:0-7092 GCA_964396355.1 uncultured Leptospirales bacterium
ATCACGGTGATTGCAGGTGATCAGTCTCCTGCAGTTCTTGATCATGGATGTGATATTCTTGTGCTCAGTCCCGGTGTTCCTCAAAAAATTCCACTTGTTCAGGAGGCCTTAAAAAGAGGTGTGTCTGTTATTTCCGAGGTGGAACTGGCCTTCCGGAATATGAAAGGTTCTGTTATCGCCATCACCGGAACAGACGGAAAATCAACAACAACATGCCTGACAGGACATATCTTCAGTGAGATGGGATTTAATTCTCTGGTGGGCGGCAATATAGGCATTCCTCTTATCTCCCTGGCAGAGAAAACCGGTGATGATACCGTTACAGTAGTCGAGCTTTCCTCATTTCAGCTTGAAACGGTCGATACCTTTAAGCCTGATGTATCTGCAATACTCAATGTTACTCCCGATCATCTGGACAGATATGACGGCATGAAAGACTACTTCGGAGCAAAGAAGAAGATCTTCATGAACAACGGTGACAGTGAATACTTCATATACAACAGGGACAGTAAAATGCTCCGGGACAGTGAATCTGAATTTCCGGTCAACAGTCTTTATTTTTCAGTTGATGATGAGAATGCTCAGTCTTTTTACAGGAACGGCATAGTTTATATAAAGAGAAACAGTGAATTACTGGCAGTTATTGAGGGGAGCAAACTCCCTATTCTGGGTATTCATAATATTCAGAATGTCATGGCATCACTGCTCATGGTTACAGCTCTTCTCGACAAGCTTGGAGTGGAGCCTGATTTTAACAAAATTGCTCAGGCCTGTTATTCATTCAAAGGTCTTGAGCACAGAATGGAATACGTTGGAGACTTTGAAGAAAGGTCATTCGTAAATGATTCAAAGGCAACTACCATCGGTGCCGTTGAAATGGCTGTGCAGAGCATCCGGGACAAGGGTGTTGTTATTCTCGGCGGCAAGACCAAGGGGGATGACTACAGCCGACTGAGGGGAGTTTTTCAGGGTAAGGTCAGGGCTCTTGTTTTAATTGGGGATTCAAGTGAAGAGTTTGGTGAAATTTTCAGTGATTTTAACTGCGTCAGAGCAGGCAGCATGGATGATGCTGTCTTTCAGGCAATGAAGCTTTCCGAGAAGGGCGACATGATACTTCTTTCTCCTGCATGTGCTTCATTTGACATGTACTCAAGCTTTAATGAAAGAGGTGAAGTCTTCAGAAAGGCTTATGAAAAACTTTTTAAGGGAGAAATTTCCTGGACCTGAGAGATGTAATAGATACCAGAAGAAGAGGGGAGCCCGATCTGATTCTCTTCGTGGCGATCTTTGTCCTTGCGGGAATCGGTGTTGCCATGAGCTACAGTGCCTCAGCAGTGTATGCCTATAATACTTTCGGTGATTCCTTTTACTTTCTCAAGAGGCAGATGCTGTGGTTCATCATCGGTTTTACTGCCCTCCTGATTTTTCAGGGTATAGATTACAGACTGTATATTAAACATACGAAGATAATGCTTTTGATCTCACTCATCCTTCTGATTGTAGTGCTGATCCCCGGTGTCGGATTTACAGCAAAGGGATCATCCAGGTGGCTTAATCTCGGGCCGGTGGGAATTCAGCCTTCAGAGTTTGTAAAGATTTTTGCTGTAATATATCTTGTTAAGATTTTCTCATCGGAAACAAAGGGTAATCACGTAATACAGCTTCTCATTCCGATGCTTATCATTGCAGTTATTTTTATTCTCATAATGCTGCAGCCGGATTTTGGAACAGGAATGGATCTTCTTTTTGTTTCAGTATTTGTTCTTTTTGTTTCCGGTTTTCCATTGCTGTATATTCTTGCACTTTTTGTGATAAGTACGCCCATGTTCTATCTTCTGATATATCAGGTTTCATACAGAAAAGAACGGGTAATTGCCTATCTTAATCCCTGGGATGACAGGTATGGAATAGGCTATCATATAATTCAGTCCTTTACCGCATTTAAAAAAGGAGGGCTGCTTGGAACAGGGCTCGGATTCGGGACACAAAAACTGTCCAGGCTTCCTGAGCCTCATACAGATTTTATTTATGCAGTTATTGCAGAGGAGGCAGGACTTGTGGGCACGATTTTTATTATGCTGGTCTACTGTTTTGTATTCTGGAGGGGAGTTCTTATTGCTGTAAACGCTCCCGATGATTTCGGGAGACTCCTGGCTCTCGGGCTTTGTCTGCTTATTACTGTTCAGGCTTTTATTAATATGGGAGTTGTAAGCGGTTCACTGCCTACAACAGGGATACCGCTTCCCTTTATCAGCTATGGAGGTTCATCCCTCCTGTCAAATATGATTGCTGCAGGAATACTTCTTAATATCTCAAGATACAGAGAGGCTGCGGTGCGAGAAGTAAAGATTGAAGAGGTTTGGAATAATGAGTAAATGCATACTTATCGTCGGCGGAGGTACCGGAGGACATATAAGCCCGGGCATCGCCATATATGAAAAATTCAGAGAGAATGGAAATACTATTCCTCTGTTTCTTACAGGAAAGAGCGACCTGAAATTTGATTCAGTCAAGGATGTTGATGAGGAAAATCTTTTAACATACAGTGCTCCGGCAATTACTAAAAATCCTCTGAAACTTATATTTTTCGTAGTGAGGTTCTCTGGTTCTGTGATCAAGGCCATGAGAATAATGAAGAAGAGAGATGTGTCGGCAGTAGTCGGCATGGGCGGATATGTTTCAGCTCCGGCACTCGTTGCGGCAAGGATAGTAAAGGTTCCTATTTTCCTCTGCGAGCAGAATACTGTTCCCGGTAAAGTTACCCTGTCCTTTGAAAAGTACTGTGAGAAAATTTTCGGAACATTTCCTGAATCTATATCATATCTTCAGACAAGAGAGAAGTACGTACACAGCGGTAATCCGATGAGGAATAATGTACTTGCACAGATCAGCAAAGATGAAGCTAAGAAAGCATTTCATATGGAACACTGCGAGAAGGTTATTCTTTTGATCGGCGGGAGTCAGGGAGCACTTCAGCTCAATGAGCTTATGTTCGGCCTGAAGAAGAAGTATCCCGGTGAATTCAAAAATGTAGGAATAATCTGGAGTACCGGGGAATACTCATTTGAAACTTATAATAAGAAGACGCAGAATGAGCTTGAGGCAGGTTCAATATATCTGTCCCCTTATATCAGGCGCGTTGGTCGTGCCTACAGAGCCTGTGATATTGCAATTTCACGATCGGGCGCGGGTGTGATGATGGAGCTTGCAGCTGCAGGTGTCCCGTCTATTCTTATTCCCTATCCCTTTGCAGCCATGGATCATCAGAATAAGAATGCCGACTCCTTCGTATCGGTAGGTGCGGCAATTAAAATAGTCGATAGTGATGCAGTTCCCGAAAAAGTAGGAGATATTCTCTTCGATCTTCTGGGAAGCCCAAGGAAACTCAGCAGCATGTCTCGCGGCGCGCTCAGTGCGGCGATGACTGATGCAGCGGATACTATTGTCAGTAAGATCGATCAATTTTTGAGTACCAGAGGTTAGTAAATTGTTCAGAAATTCTAAAAAAATGCATTTTATAGGAATCGGCGGAATCGGAATGAGCGGTATTGCCGAAATTTTAATAAATCTCGGATACGAAGTTTCCGGTTCAGATTTAAGAGAATCGGAGCGGACAGACAGATTAAAGGCACTCGGCGCAGAAATTTTTACGGGTCACTTCCCGTCCAACATAAAAGACTATAATGTTGTAGTAACATCAAGCGCCATTGATCCTACAAATCCGGAAATAATAGAGGCGCGGAAGCGAAATATTCCTATTATTCACAGGGCAGAGATGCTTGCAGAACTTGTAAGACTTAAACACGGCATAGGTGTTGCCGGCACTCACGGCAAGACAACCACCTCATCCATGCTCGCCTCAGTCCTTAGTGACGGCGCTATGAATCCCACTGCAATAATAGGCGGCAAGGTGCTTAATTTTGATTCAAATGCAAAGACGGGAGAAGGTAATTATATCGTCTTTGAAGCCGATGAGTCTGACGGGTCATTTCTGAAGCTTCTGCCCAGTATAGCAATTGTGACAAATATAGATGCTGATCATCTTGATCACTATAAGTATTTTGAAGGACTTAAAGATGCATTTCTCACATATATTAATAATATTCCTTTTTACGGATATTCTGTACTATGCCTCGATGATAATGTTATACGCGAACTCCTGCCTAAAGTAGAGAGACCCTATTATACTTACGGGTTTAATGAAGATGCGGATTTCATGGGATATGATGTTAAAATGAGCGACGGAATGACCTGCTTCTCATGCAGCTTCAGAGGAGAGGTTATTGGTGATTTTAAAATCCTTCAGCTTGGAAGGCATAATGTAAGTAACGCTCTTGCGGTAATTGCAGTGTCTCTTGAGCTGGGACTGGATTATGAAACCATAAAAAGCGGGCTTGCCAACTTCAGAGGAGTGGGAAGACGGCTGGAGAAGATCGGAGAGGAGAATGGAATACTTGTCCTCGATGATTACGGTCACCATCCAACAGAAATAAAAGCAACTATTGCAGCTGTGAAAAATCTGAACCGTAGAATAATCGCGGTCTTTCAGCCGCACCGGTATTCCAGAACGCAGCTTCTCCGGGATGAGTTCGGCCAGTCTTTTGCTCTGGCTGATGAGATTTTTATATCTGCAATCTATCCTGCAGGCGAGGATCCTATTGAAGGGGTGACATCTCAGCTGATTTGCGATTCCGTGTTAAAACACGAGGCAGGCAATGCTCAACTCATAGAGAGATTTGAGGATATACCGGCCATGTTGCTCGATGTTGCCCGGGAGGGTGATATTATTCTCACATTGGGAGCCGGTGATATTTATAAGGCAGGTCCTATGATTCTTGAGGCTGTGAAAAACAGATGATTAAGAGGTTCCTCATAGTTCTGATCCTTGTATTCTTTACAGGGATAACCGGAACGGTAACATCTGAAACTCTGCTGGTAGTTAAAAAAATAGAGTTCAGGGGACTGAGGAACATAGAAAAGCATCAGCTTATGAAGGGCGTCCGGACGAAGATAGGCAAAGACGGAATAATTATTGATGCGGATTCGCTTTCTGCATCTCTTACAGATAATTTTCTTGTAGAGAGTCACCGGATATTCCGTGAAGGCACTACGCTGATAGTGGAAGTTGACGAGAAGTATCCTGTTTTCAGTCTTTTAATTACGGGCAGTGACAAGAGCAAACCCTGTCTGGCCGGAGAGAATCTTGATATTATAAATTCCGGCATATTTTTTAAAACAGATATGCCGATAATAGTAGTGGCAGATTATTTTTTTCGAAGCAAACGTAAATTTCTCAAAGATCTGACAGCATCACTGATCAGATTGAAAGAAAAGAGCCCTGTTTTTTTAAATGAGCTCTCAGAGATAACATTGAACCCCGGAGGGGAAATGAAAGTTGCTATGAGAAATAGAAATACATATTTTATAATAAATAATCATCCCGATGATTTCCGTAAGCTGGAAAAGACAGCGGCATTTCTCGATGCAGCAGGGCTTCATCCGGAAAGTCTTGATATCAGGAATGATGCAGTATTGATTAAGTAATTTTTACGAGGTAATGTATGGAAGATATTATTGTAGGACTGGATATTGGAACAACCAAGACCTGCGCGGTTATTGGTTTTCTCAATGAGAATAATCAGGTTGAGATTGCCGGCGTGGGAGTTGCGCCCTCCAGAGGATTAAAAAATGGAATAATTGTTAATATCGAAAATACATCGGCTTCTATTATCAAGGCTATTGAGGATTGTGAACTTATGGCCGGATATGACGTGACGAGCGTCTTTGTAGGAATAAGCGGACAGCATCTCAAGGGCGAGAATTCGAAAGGTGTAGTCGCAATTGCCAACAGAACACGGACTATTACCTCTGTTGAGGTAAAGAGAGTTATCGAGGCGGCCCAGGCTATAGTGATTCCCGTTGACAGGGAAATCATGCACGTTCTTTCAAAGGAATTTACCGTAGATGATCAGATAGGAATAAAAGATCCTGTGGGTATGAGCGGTGTGAGGCTCGAGGCGGAGGTTCACATAATAACTGCGGCATCAACAAGTATTCAGAACATGATTAAGTCCATCGGCAAGGCGGGCTTTCAGCATAGAGATATAGTCTTCAACCCCCTCGCATCAGCTGATGCGGTAATAGGCAGAGATGAGAGAGAACTCGGTGTAGCTATTGTCGACATAGGGGGAGGCACGACTGATGTTGTTGTCTTCATGGAAGGGGGAGTTGCATATTCAACGGTTCTTCCCGTGGGCAGTATTCATATCACCAATGATATATCTATCGGACTTAGAACCTCTCTTGAGTCTGCAGAAATGATAAAGAAGAAGTTCGGCTGTGCAGATATCGGACTGGTCGACGCCTCAGAAATGATAGATGTACCATCTGTCGGGGGACGGGCTCCCAGGAGACTCTTCAGGCAGGAACTGACTCAGATAATCCAGCCCAGAGTCAATGAAATCATGGAGATGGTGGATCATGAACTTGTTAAGAGCGGAAAAAAAGAGATGCTTGCCGCAGGTCTCGTCCTCACCGGCGGAGGCAGCATGATAGACGGATGCATTGAAGCTGCTGAAAGGGTCTTTAATATGCCTGTACGTATAGGCGTGCCCACTGACATCGTGGGACTGAAAGATGTTGTTGCAACACCGCAGTATGCGAACGGTGTGGGACTCCTGAAATACGGAATTAAGATGAGTAAATTCCGGGGGCAGGGACGGTTTACAAAGAGCAAACCGGGCATTATCGACAGGGTCAAAAAGCTCTTTGAAGATTATTTATAATTTTTTCTGATTTATAAGTTTAATACTTAAAACTGATTTGACAAATTAAATTAATTTTTTAAATATAAATACTTTATTAGCAATTATTTATATTCATTCTATTTTAATTAATTTAATTTGTAATGTGACATAATATCTAAGAAAAACTATAACAGTTTGGTGGGAGGGTACATGTTCAAGCTTGAGGAAGAGAGGCCAATAACGACTGTAATCAAAGTCGTTGGTGTCGGCGGTGCTGGAACTAATGCAGTTAACAGAATGATAGCAACAGGGATGGACGGAGTTGAATTCATCGTTGCAAATACTG
>CAYNFB010000199.1:0-7042 GCA_964396355.1 uncultured Leptospirales bacterium
TCTATATATAGATAACATCGTGACAGATCTGATTCTGGTAAGAGCTCTTTCTACTGCGGACAAGAAGACAGATAAGATAAAGGAAATTGCTGAATTTGAATTAAAGAAGAAATTTGAAAATGTAAAAATAGTATTTATACATGAGACAAAAAAAGATACCAGGTTAAAACACGTAGTTGCTACAGCAAAATCAATATTTGTATCCAACCTCAATGTTGACCCTGAACCTGAACGGGAAGAGGAGTTTAATTATTATATTAACAATATATATAAGTCAGATTTTGCTGTATCAAGCAGGAATCGTTATATTTCAGAGGTGACGATTCCTGTAATGTTTAATAATATCATTCCCTACGGGTATCTCCAGGTTAACAGCTCTTCAGTAATTACTGATGGTCTTTTTGAAGTTGTTAAACGCATGGCCATCGTAATTGACCAGCTTCTTAAGAAAAACAATCTTTTTATGCCAATTGATTCGAAATTTCTTATTTCGGACATGTCAAACAGCGGTTTGGGGTTTGTATTTAAGGAAAAAAAATATATCCGTTATTTTCAGGAGGGCGGCAAAATAAGTTTTACAATAATGCTTCCTACAATGAAAAAAGCTGTTATTGGTGCAATTGTAAGAAATATAACGTTTATGGAAAATCGGATAATGAAGATTGGCTGCGAGATCAATATTATGGATAATACCAGCCGAATGAACTACGAAGAGTTCATAGACTCAACAAAGTAATACCGCAGGGTCTATGAACTCAGGTATTCTATGGAAGAAAATGATCTACCGTAGCCATCAGATTTTTTAACCTCGGCTTTACAAATTCCATGCCTTCCTCAACTGAATCGAAGAAATGAAAGAGATCCAGATCATTTTCTGATATCATTCCCATATCCACGAGTTTTTTGAAATTAATAAGCTCGTTCCAGTAATTGCTGTCAAATAGCATTATTGGAATTCCGCTTTTTTCCATTTTTTTTGTCTGAATAAGTGTGAGAGTCTCGAACAGCTCATCAAGAGTACCGAATCCACCCGGGAAAGCTATGATCGCCTTTGCCTGATAGAGGAGCCAGAGTTTTCTTGTGAAGAAATAGTGAAATTCCAGGTTTAGTTCCCTGGTGATATAGGGATTTGAGTACTGTTCGAAGGGAAGTGATATGTTCAGGCCCATGGTCTTTTCCCCTGCTTCACTTGCTCCTCTGTTTGCCGCTTCCATTATACCTGGGCCGCCGCCGGTGCAGATGATAAATTTATCGCCTGTTTCATCTTTCAGCTCGCTGCTGTATTTTGCAAGTTCAAAGGCGAATTGGCGTGCAGTTTCATAGTAATGAGACAGTCCGTCCGTCTCATCAGGTTTTATCCTTGCAGAACCGAAAAAAACGACAGTATGATTGATATTGTGTTCTTCCATTTTTGATGCAGGTTCGATATATTCACTTAAAATCCGCAGTGGTCTTGCTGCCCTTGAATTCATGAAATCAGGGTTTTTGTAAGCCTTCTCAGCTTTGTACATTTAATACCGCCTTTTTCTCTTTATGTTGAAAATTGTGCCGTCTGTAGAATCTGATACGCAGGATGAGATAATCTTTTCTTTGTCGATGTATTCAATAGTAACAGAATCCATGAAATTCAAAATTATCTTGAGTCCTGCACCGATTCCACGGAGAGGAATTTCTTCACCGTTTACTTTTATGGTGAGCTTGGATTTTTCAGATTCAGTGGCATAACTGACTATCTGTTTGTAGTAGTCATTGGAGGTCTTGTCTGGTATATTGCTCAAAATTCTGATAAAGTCCAGTCCGGTCCCGTGATCAATAATTGTTGCATCAAACTCTTCGGAATTAATTGTATATCTGATTGTAATGTTCCGCTTGAGGCAGCAGTCGGGATCAACTGTGCCGGAGTCAAGGGTTACCTGAATTGCATTAGTAATGGATTCATCCATTGACAGGATAATTTCATCAATTTCTTCCTGAGGAAAATCCATCTTATTAAGGTCTGTGATGAGTCTGTCAATTACCTCGGGCACAATCGAGGTATTAGCACAGTAACTGTCAAGGAATGCGATTTCGTTATCTTTTATCATCTCTATCTTTTTTAAGAATTATCTTAAATTATATAAAATCATGCCTGAAAAAAAATCAATGATTAAATATATTTTGGCATTATTTTTTAGAATGGACTAATTTCTTCAAATAATGTGAATGCACAGTCAGGTGATCCTGAAATAATAGCTTGAAAAATTATTGATCGGAAATAACTGTAGTAAAAAAAAATTGGTTTGAAAAATGAAAAAAATTGCAATTATTTTTATTCTTATGACACTGGTTTCATGCTCAAAAAGCAGATTTAAAGATGCAGATGCTCTTACTGCAAAGCTTTCTCCCGGCCAAAAGGTGGGTCAGCTCCTTCTTCTGGCAGTTCCGGGGCAGAAAATAAACCGGCAGAACAAGGATCTGATTGAACGATATATGCCGGGCGGAATACTTTATTTTGGATATAATATTAAAAACAGTAAACAGCTTAATAAATTAACAGAGGATCTTCAAAGCTATTCAATTAAAAATTCAGGAATTCCTCTCTTTGTTTCTACTGACCAGGAAGGAGGCAGGGTTGTTCGTATTCGTGACGGAGTGACTGCTTTTCCGGGTAACCTTGCCTCGGGTATTGCAGCAGATGCTGATGATGTTTTCGATATGGCCCGTATAACAGGACTCGAATTAAAAAATATTGGAGTTAATATGAATTTAGCTCCGGCACTTGATGTTAATAATAATCCTGAAAATCCGGTGATCAATACAAGATCATTCGGTTCAGATCCGCAGGTTGTTGCAGAAATGGGAGAGAGCTATATCCTCGGCCTTCGGGAGGGGCAGTGTATTTCCGTAGCCAAACACTTCCCCGGCCACGGGGACACCGGGACCGATTCTCACTATACCCTGCCTGTGATAAAACACGGAATTGAAAGGCTGAAGAAGGTTGAACTCGTTCCTTTTTCCAGGGCTATATCATCTGATGTAGATTGCATTATGAGTGCTCATATATATTTTGCGGCACTTATTCCAGGCGGCGAGTCTGCAACAATCTCGCCTTTTTTCCTCACTCATCTCCTGAGAGAGGAAATGAAGTTTCCCGGCATAGTGATGACCGATGATATGGAGATGAATGCCATATCTCTTAAAATGGATCTGGGAACAGCAGCTCTCAGGTCCTTTCTGGCGGGAACCGATATAATTCTTGTCAGCTCATACGGAAAGAATATACCTCTGATCTACCGCACTCTTTTGAAAGCGGTTAATGACGGCGTAATTTCCCGGGAGAGACTCGAGCGGGCAGTGCGCAGAATTATAGAGATGAAGCTTCGTTACGGCATAATGAATTACGAGGCAGAAACCGGTAAAGTATCACGAGTGCCCTTTACTCTTTCTGAAGATCAGAGGAAGATTATCAGCAGAGGGGACGAGCTTAATAAACGTATATCCAGAAATGCGCTCTATTATTCCGGCAAAGGGGAGCTCTATAAGAGAAATAATACCCATTCTCTTCTATATATAAGCAGTAATACAGCATTCAGGGAGAGCCTGAAGCTTTCGGATAAAGACTCTCTCCTTTCCGGTTCAGGAGACCTCTTCTCTGCAGTAAAAAATAAATCAAAGAAAGGGCCTGTCAGGGTTATATATCAGGCCTACAGCATAAACAGAAAATATATGGAGAGCCTTTCCAAAAAGCTCCGGGAGAGCGGTGCGGAACTGCTCATTGTTTATACGGGCAATCCCTTTCTTCTGGCAGGATGGGAGACTGAAATCCCAGTGCTCTTTACTTTCTCGCACACAGAAGAATCTCTCAGGCAGGCGGCGATGTGCCTGAACGGGGAACTTGAACCTGCGAAAAAGATTAACTGCGATACCGGATTCAGACAGTGAGGATAATGATTTGAAAGCAGGTATCTATCTGCACATACCTTTCTGCAGAAGAAAATGTGATTACTGCAATTTTTACTCAATCACAGCGGAGAGGCATGATGATGTGATCTGCCGATACGTGGACAGACTGATCGAAGAGATTTCATTCAGATCAGAAATCAGCGGCAGATTAAATGCTGATACGGTCTACTTTGGAGGGGGAACTCCCTCTCTTCTGGATGCATCAGATTTTGAAAAAATTATTAAGGGCCTTAATTCTGCATTCAGCCTTTCTGGCGATACTGAAATTACAGTTGAAATGAATCCCCATGACCTGAACAGGCAGAAGTTACTCGACCTGAACAGTCTTGGAATTAACAGGATCGTTCTGGGTGTTCAGACTCTTAATGAAAAGATGCACAATATACTGGGAAGAAGCGGCAGACTCTGTACTCCTGCCGATCTTGATCTTTTTTTCTCTACGGGTGAGTTTACAAGGTGTATTGATATTATTGGCGGCCTGCCCGGGCAGAGAGAGGAAAATCTTCTCTCAGATTTGAAACAGGTTCTCCCATTCCTTCCCGAACATATTTCTCTCTATCTACTCTCCGTTGAGGAGGGTACTCCTCTTGCCCGGCGTTTCTCTCCCGATGAAACTTTTGAGGATAATCAGCGTAATCTTTGGGAGAGTGCCATGGATTTTCTCGTCTCAAAGGGCTATGAGCACTATGAAATTTCTAATTTCTGCAGGCCCGGATGTCAGTCCCGGCATAATATGAAGTACTGGTCCTTTGCCCCCTATGCAGGGCTCGGAGCAGGAGCACACTCCTTTCTGGACAGCAGAAGGTTCTCATCCCGCTCTTCTGTTCAGAACTATCTGGAATCCTCCTCCTTCAGCTATGAATATGATGACAGGGGAGATAATGCTCTTATTGTTGAATATCTCATGACAGCGCTGAGGCTTACCAGAGGTTTTACTCTGAGTGGTCTCCGTGCCGTCACAGGCAGGGATCTCCCCTCCGTCTCAGCCTCCAGAATGGAGGATATGATTTCTCAGGGCATGATTATTATAGAGGGCGACCGAATACTCCTTACCCGTCAGGGACTCTTCTATGCCGATGCTCTGATTTATAGACTCACTGAACCCCTCCTTTGATTTTTTAAATCACATCCTCCTTAAATTCTGCTCATTGATTTTATCTGTCTGCCCGATAAATAAAGAGTCTATCTATCCTTAATGATGAGGAGAAGTACATGTATAAGTCGGTGTTAAAAATGGAAGATATTTTAAGCAGAGAACAGTCTGTTTATGAAGAGATATATATGCTGGAAGAGCGCAAGAGCGAGGCAATTATTGCTCGTAAAGGCGAAGTCATTCAGGAACTTTCAGAAAAGCAGGAGAGCCTGATTCGTCAAATCGAAGTACTAGAAGAGGATCGAAGCCGGGCAATTGTCGAGTATAAGAAAGAGAATAATCTCGATGACCTGGGGCGAACTCTATCTCTCAATGATATAATCAGTTCAATGGATGAGGATTCTGCTCATCATCTTCTGATTAAGGGACTGGATTTAAAGAATACTCTGTTTAAAGTTCAGATGAAACAGGAGACCAATCAGAGACTCCTTGAAGATAATATGGAATTTTTCAATATACTGATTTCAGGACTTAAGAGCAGCTCATCTCTGAAATCGGGTTACGACAGGGACGGCAGAGAGCGTGAAAGAACTGTCAATCCTGTTCTTTTTAACAAAAGAGCATAAAGGAGAGAATTATGACTTCTATATTTATGGGGCTTGAAATAGGAAAGAGGGGGCTCATGTCTCATCAGCAGGCTCTTCACGTGACGGGCCACAATATATCAAATGCAGAGAATAAGGAGTATTCCAGACAGAGGGTGATTATAACCTCTGCCGATCCGCTCTATGTTCCGTCTCTGAACAGATCTAACACTCCGGGTAATATCGGCCAGGGAAGTGCAATATCCTCTGTGGAAAGAGTGAGAGATTCTTTCATTGATGACAGAATAGTGGCAGAAAAGAATACAATGGGCTACTGGAAATCCAAAAATGATTTTATATATCAGGTAGAGGCTGTTTATAACGAGCCTTCCGATCAGTCCCTTCGAAGCAGGATGGATGCTCTATGGGCATCATGGCAGGAACTGTCAAAATATCCCGAAGAGAGATCAACAAGAGAGGTTGTGAAGGAGAAGGCTGTACATCTTGCAAATGAAACGCAGAATGTATACAGACAGCTATACGACCTTAGGGAGGATGCAAACCGGCAGGTCGCTCACAGAGTGAAGCAGCTTAATGTCTACGGTGAGAGCGTCCGTGCACTGAACGAGAGGATACAGAAGTCAGAGGCTCTCGGCGACAGACCAAATGATCTGCTGGATAAACGGGATGCGCTCATTGAAAAACTTTCGGACATCGTGAATGTCTCTGTTGGAAGAAATGACCGGGATGAATTCATCGTATATATAGATTCAGAGAATTTCGTCCAGGGAAATGTTATGAGAGAACTCAAGGTATTGAAGGACCCTGAGAATAACGGAATGAATGAGGTTCTGTGGAAGGACAGTGAAACAAAGGTGTCCATCAAGAGCGGCCAGCTTGCAGGGCTTCTCGATGTTAGAGACGATGTACTCCGCCAGAATATCAATGATATAAACGCATTTGCAGTAAATATATCAGACATGACCAATGAGGTTCACAGAGACGGTTTCGGCAGGAGGGGTGAGACGAACATCACTTTCTTTCAGCATCTCAATATAAGCAATAATACTGAGGGAAACTTCGACATGAACAATGACGGAGTAAATGAGGTCTCTGCTATCTTTAAGGTTGCGGGAAACAACAAGGTTGACTCCTCCGCAGCAATAGGAATACGGGGAACTCTCACATTCGCAAGAAATGATGCCTACGACTCAGTCTCGGAGATAGACTATAATGAATCCGATACTGTGAACTCTGTAATAAAGAGAATCAATGATGCTAAACTCGGCGTTGCAGCATATATAGATCACAACGGCCACATGGCTGTAAAGGGAACCATCGCAAAGGATTCTGATAAAAAGAATTTTATGCTTCGTCACATAGAGGACTCGGGACAGTTCCTCGTGGGGCTTACAGGGGTGCT
>CAYNFB010000200.1:0-7040 GCA_964396355.1 uncultured Leptospirales bacterium
CTGGTCGCAGAAATTCTGATAAAGACGGCGCGTATGAAGTTTGAAGAGAATAGAAATCTTACCGATATTATATCAGAGCTCAGTCAGCCTGAAGAGGCCGAGGAATTCAGAATATCTCTTCTTGATGATGATTTCAAGAGGCAGGGTAGTGAAATCATTGACGGACTGACCAATTTTGTTAAGGATGTGGACGGATGGTCCGTTGCACCGGTGAATCATGAGGGAGTGAGAGTCTCCTGCAGTAGGGAAAGCGGAAACGGCTGGTTCCTTATGAGACTATCTCTTCACGATCCGGTGCTGCCTTTGAATATCGAGTCAGAACAGCCGGGAGGAGTGAAGGATATTGCGGGTATAATCTGCGGATATCTTGAGTCTGCCGGGGCCATTAATTATGAGAAATTAAAAAATTATATATCATCATAGCTGGAGAAATTTATGAAATATCTTGTTATCGGTTCAGGCGGAAGGGAGCATGCTATCAGCTGGAGACTGCTGAATGACGGAAGTGCCCGGGAGGTATTTGTTGCTCCGGGAAACGGCGGCATCGATCCGGAGTACCGCATTGATGTTAAGGTCGATGACTTTGCCGGTATTCATACGGTATGTGTTGAGAAGAATATCGATATGGTAGTTGTGGGCCCCGAGGTTCCTCTGGTGGGAGGGCTCGTTGATTACCTGTCTGACAGGGGTGTCGCCGCATTCGGTCCCTCTGCAAAGGCAGCTATGCTTGAGGGAAGCAAATTATTTGCCAAGGGCGTCATGGAGAAGTTCGGAGTGCCCACGGCGGGTCACTGGGATTTCACCGGGAGAGATCAGGTTATTCCATTTATAGAAGAGTATGAAACATTTCCCATGGTTATAAAACTCGACGGCCTTGCTGCGGGAAAGGGTGTTGGGATCCCCGAGAACCGGGAAGAGGCAATTGCATTCATAAATGAAAATGTGGATGAAGATACGAAGGTCTTTGTCGAGGAGTTTATTCACGGAGAGGAAGCTTCGGTGCTTGGAATTTCCGACGGTGATACGGTTATTCCTCTGGTTGCTGCTCAGGATCACAAGAGAATCTTCGACGGGGATAAAGGGCCCAATACAGGCGGAATGGGCGCCTATGCGCCTGCGCCCGTTGCTACAGATGAGAGGATGAAGTTCATCACAGATCACGTTCTAAAACCGGTAGTTGAGGGAATGAAGAGCGAGGGGACTCCCTTCAAGGGCATCCTCTATGCAGGACTGATGATTGATGGAGACGATATAAAGGTTCTTGAATTCAATGCAAGATTCGGCGATCCCGAGACTCAGGTAATACTCCCGCTCCTTGACGGCAAACTTGGAGATTTACTTTCAGCATCTGTCAACGGCGGCCTGGATAAAGTTGATATTAAATTTAAGGATAACCATGCAGTAACTGTGGTAGTATCCTCAGGCGGCTATCCCGGTTCATATGAGAAGGGGAAAGTCATTTCCGGCCTCGATAAGGTGTCGGACAGGGTTATGGCTTTTCACGCAGGCACGGAAATTTCTGGCGGAAACGTTGTTACAAACGGAGGAAGAGTCCTCAATGTTACATCAACAGGATCGACACTCAGGGAAGCCTGTGAAAATGTATACGGAGAGATTGATAAAATTTCCTTTGACGGTGCATTCTACAGGAAGGATATTGCATACAGAGCCCTCTAGTAAATGAAGGTCCTGATTATAAGATCAGGGCCTTCTTATTCTAATTGTCTTTCAGGTCGAAGAGCTCCTTGTACTTCACTGTCAGATCTGAGAGATTCTTTACTCTGCCGCATCCGGGCATTGAATCGAGAAAGGATGAACCGTAGTTTTTTGAGGCAATCCTGGAATCAAGTATTGCCACTATTCCTCTGTCTTTGCTGTTTCTTATCAGTCTTCCCGCTCCCTGTTTCATCTTAATTACGGCCTCAGGTATCTGCAGATTTATGAAGGGATTCTTTCCATCCTTCTTCAGCTTCTCAAATTTGGCCTCCATGATTGGAGTGTCGGGAACTGCAAAGGGGAGTCTGGTTATTATCACTCCGCGCAGAAGATCCCCCGGCAGATCTATTCCCTGCCAGAAAGAATGGGTTCCCATGAGTATGGAGTTGTGGTCTTCAATGTAGCTGCTCAGCGCCTTTGATGCGCTCATCTCATCCTGTGAATAGATTGTAAAATCGACCTCGTCCTGGAGGATGCTTCTCACCTCTCTGAGCATGTAGTATGATGTGAAGAGTATGAGACAATTGCCGTTGAGAAGTTCTGCAATTTCTGCAATTTCTTCTGCAGCCTTTTGGGGGTATGAGGGCTGTGCGGGATCGGGCAGTTTTTCTCCGACGTAAAGAATCATCTGTTTTTTATAGTCAAAGGGAGACTCAAGGACGATGCCCGAACCTCCTGTAAATCCCGTTCTGGAAATGAAGAAGTTGAAATCCTTTTTAACAGACAGAGTGGCCGATACAAATATTGATGACTCATAGAAGGAGAAGACTTCATTTCTCATTATTTCGTTAATATTAACAGGTCTTCCTATGAGAGAAATGTTGCCTAGAAGTTCTCTGCTGCTTCTTTCCATCCAGTAGACAAATGAATCCTTCGACAGCTTTATAAATGATTTTAGGGCATCGGCATATCCGGCCAGTCTGTTCCTGGCAGGTTCATACTCCATCCTCTGATCCTCCTCTTCCATATCCTGTTCCACCGAATCAAGGAGAGTGAGAAATTTTTTCAGGATATCATGGAGGACGTCCCCGGCGGGCATGGGAGTTTTAATTCTCTTAACTGTTTCCCTGTCGCCGAAGAGATTTCTCATCTTCTCGAAGAAAATCTGAGATTCCCTGGCTGCAGAGTCGATGAGCTTAATCCCCTCCTTCCTCTGTGATTCGTTGAAGTAGCTGTTGATTACCCCTCTCTTCCCGCCGGAATAAAATCTCTGCAGCAGAAGAATCAGGCTTCCCTCATCTATGGAAAATCCCAGCTGACTGGATGCAATACTTTCAATAGAATGGGCCTCGTCAAATATGACTGCTTCAGTAACAGGCAGGAAGGCTTTGCCTGATGATATATTGGAGAAGAACAGATAGTGATTCATAATCAGGAGATCCGACTGGGCCCACTCTCTCCTGGCAGCCTGGAAGGGGCACTGTGGAGCCGAGGGACATCTCTGATTTGTGCATACATCGGGATCCCGGTTCATCTCGTTCCAGATCCTTACAGGCACATTGGCATCGAAGTTTGTGAAGATCTGTCTCTCTCCGAAGAGCCTGCTCACTTTTTTGACGTATTTCATGTCCTCAGGAGAAAACAGCCCTTTCTTTACTGATCTCTCAAACCGGCTGATACAGGGGTAGTTTGAACTTCCCAGACAGAGAGAATATGTGAAGTCCATGGACAGATTTTCACGGAATATTTTTTTTACAATTGGAAGATCCTTGTCCAGAAGCTGTTTCTGCAGAGCCTTTGTTTCTGTGGAGACGGCAACCTTCTTTCCCTCCTGAAGGGCGTACTTCAGGGATGCGAAGAGGTAGGCCATCGTCTTGCCCGTACCTGTACCGGCCTCGACTATTCCGTTCTCGGGATGTGTCAGTTTCTCATGGATGAATTCGGCCATATGCATCTGGCTTGATCTGTATTCGTATTCCGGGAGTTCCGTATCAAGGAATCCCAGGGGCTGGAAAATATTTTTCATTTAACCGGACTGTTTGTGCTTAAATTTTTACTGCCTGTGATGACTGTCATCAGACATGGCTTTCTTTTGATCAAGAGCTTTTTTTATGATTAATACTGACAGCAGGGCTATTATTCCCGCAGCAATAGGCATTGTGTAGGGAGTGTCGACGTAATCAGACAACACAGTAAATACGGAAAATACTATGATTATGATCGTGAATATTCTTGATACAGCAGTGGATATGGGATTGATCTGAATTTCCTCTTCATCACGCTCTTCTGTTAATACCTCTGGAATAGCTGCAGGAAAATTTTTGTTTTCATGGCTGGACTCATCATTGGCTGAATGGCTGTAGCGTTCGTAGCTGCTGCTGCTTTTCATGAGATCTCTGATATTTGTCAATCCGCCCGAAGGATGGTTCCAGGTGCAGCAGACTCCGCAGAGCACGCTCTTTGTTTTTTCGGGTGCCTGAATTTCGGTATCGCATTTAATGCATCTGAATGTAATAGTCTTCATTTCGGTATACCTCTTTCTATTTAGAAAATAAATAACAGGCCGGATTTATCAATAATTTTTTAGATTACATTTGTCATAGTAAATTGTTCGGGCGGGAATGTCAATAACATGAAAGGGATCTTAAAGAGGTGCGTCTTAAACGTCTTGACTTTATTTGATTAGTCAACTATTGTCGTATCAATAATTTCTGTGAAGGAAGTACTTATGAAGATAGAAAGAATAGAGGACGGTTTAACTGCAGCCCATACCAGATCGGGAACATTCCCTTTTAAACTGGACCTTAGTATCTATATCGCTGACGGGGTTCTTATTGATGCAGGAGCTGCGGCAGTTTTAAATAAGACGAAGTCTTTCATCAGGGAGGAGGGGATACATTGTGCGGCCCTGACTCACGTCCACGAGGATCATACCGGGGCGGCTGCCTGGATAAAAGAGAATTTACAAATCCCTGTATATCTTCATCGTGATTCTATTGATGAGGCTTCGGTGAAAAGCAGCGTTCCTCTCTACCGGCGGCTTGTATGGAGAAACCGGAAGGGTTTTGCTGCAGATCCTATGCCTGAATTTATTGAAACTGAAAAGTACAGGCTTGATGTAATAAATGCTCCCGGTCATCATAAAAATCACGTAGTCTTTCACGAAAAGAATATGGGATGGCTTTTTACAGGAGATCTCTATGTGAGCCGCAGACAGGCCGTTGCATTTAAAGATGAAAATATCGGGGACGCCATAGTCTCTATAAAAAAAATTTTAGAGCTTGATTTTGATACGATATTCTGCGGTCATTCGGGTGTACAGAAAAAGGGCAAAGAAAAATTCAGATCTAAGCTGGATTATTTTTTGAATATTCAGGAAGAGGTAAGGGCTTTGGAGAGAGAGGGAATTGACTATGCAGAGATAGACAGACGCCTTTTTCCGAAGAAAAACCTATGGACAGTAATTTCCCGCGGGGAGTGGTCTACCCTGAATATGGTGAAGACTGTTTAATGTTAAAAATAAACCAGGTAAAGGGATTGGTCAATGGATAACCGCTTATATCTCATGCTTTCAAAACTCAATAATTCATTTACAGTGCATATTAAGAAGGAGCTTCGCGGAGCGGGCCTGAAGGTTTCCCCCGGACAGCTGGGCATACTGTTTCTGCTGAAAATGAAGGACAGCCGCACTATGAGCGATCTGAGCATGGCCCTGGAAACAGATAATTCTGCCATTACCAGAACCGTGGACAGGCTGGAGAAGTCCGGCTTTGTCCGGAGGCAGATTAATGAAAATGACAGACGGGAGTTCCACATTCTAATAACCGGTCCGGGAATTGAAGAGACGAAAAAGGCCAGGGATGTAATAGATTCTGTTAACAGAAAAATAGGCACCGGGTTTTCTGAAAAAGAACTTTCTGTTTTCAAAGATATAGTTGTCAGAATGAATTCAATGTTTAGATTATAATCCATCCGGAGTTTTTCGGCAGAGCAGTTTCGGAATATTTTTTGTGAGACGATGTCCCCTTGAAATTTTATACTGCAGGTGATGCAGTATTTCTTCTCAATATAAATAATTATTTTAACAAAGAGGTCAGTTATGGATGAACCGGTATATCTGGACTACAATGGAACAACTCCTGTATCGGAGGAGGTCTTTGAGGCAATGGTTCCCTTCTTAACAAAAAATTTCGGAAATCCCTCGAGCAGTCACTGGTATGGTATCGAGCCTGCAATGGCTGTGAGAAAGGCGCGAAAGGAAACAGCATCTTTTCTGGGATGTTCAGATGAAGAGATAGTCTTTACAGGATGCGGTACTGAATCCAACAATCACGTGCTGCGGGGAGTTCTCTGCTGTTCCGGCACTCCGGCAGGCCATCTGATTACATCATCTGTGGAGCATCCGTCAATTATGGAGGTCTGCAGATACCTTGAAACTCTCGGCACAGAGGTAACCCTCCTACCTGTTGACCCTGAAGGATTTGTCGATCCCCGGGATGTTGAAAAATCCATAAGACCCGATACGAAGCTTATTTCCATAATGCACGCAAACAATGAGACAGGAACAATCCAGCCGATTCGTGAAATTTCAGAGATTGCCCGCTCCAGAGGTATCCTGATGCATACAGATGCCGCCCAGTCTGCCGGGAAAATAAAAGTAAATGCAGATGAACTTGGAGTAGATTTTCTCTCTCTGGCAGGGCATAAACTCTATGCTCCCAAGGGAATAGGCGCGCTCTATATAAGAAAGGGTACAGAACTTCCCAATCTTATTTTCGGGGCATCACAGGAGGGAGGCCGAAGACCTGGAACAGAAAATGTTGCATTTATCTGCGGACTCGGAACTGCCTGCAGGACAGCAGCAGATGATTTTGATCGAAACTCGGGTATTATGAGAAAGACCAGAGATCTTCTTCTTCACAAACTGAAGAGCGGGGGATGGAGAATGAAAATCAACACTCCGCAGAATGCCCTTCCAAATACTCTGAGTGTTTCTTTCTATGATGTAAGGGCAAATGATTTACTGGAGAGAATCGGACTCTCTGTGGCCGCATCTGCAGGAGCCGCATGTCACTCCGATTCTATTGAACTCTCGCACGTGCTCAAAGCAATGGGAGTGGAGGAAAACCCCGGCATGGGAACAATAAGATTCAGCACCGGCAGGATGACCACCGAGGAGCAGATAGATATTGCCGCAGATTCAATATGGGAAGCTCTGGGAGAAATTCTGCCATGATGTAATCGAAGGTTTTCCAGCTACGCCTCTTCGGGCAGTTGAATCATTATTGCTTCACCCCGGGCCTTCACATCACCGCCGACAGTAAGATTTATGCTCACAGTTACTTTCCTGTTCTTTATCTCAACTACCCGGGATCTCAGTTCAA
>CAYNFB010000201.1:0-7020 GCA_964396355.1 uncultured Leptospirales bacterium
AAAAACTTCAGTCCCTATCCGAACAGGCACAGGACGCGGCTAAACAGGAAGAACATAATGAACCCGAAAGCCGGGGAACCCAAAGCTGAAAATTATGCCCATATCTTCCAAAATAATAATAAGCACGATCGATAATATGTCCGGATCATTCACTAAGAGTGATCTTCACAACATCCTGATTAAACCAAGACAGGATCGTGAAACGGCAGGAGCTCCAAATAAAAGAAAAAAGCAGTCCCCCTATAAGCCGCAGAAAGATCTGTCAAAGATAGAGGATACACTAAATGCCCTACAGAGAGCCGGATTTATATTAAGAGGCAAGAAATCTTTTAAAAAATCCGGAGACATGAAAATAAAGGGGATAATGAAAGTTAATTCCTCGGGTGATTCCATTATAAAGAATAATGAAGAAGATATTATTGTAACCAGAGAGGATAGAAAATCAGCCCAGAACAACGATGATGTTACTGTAAAAGTCTACGATTATAAAAAGAGATGCTTTTACGGCAGGGTGGTGCAGGTAACGAAAAGGAATAATGACAAATATATTGCCAAGGTCAGCGGTAAATCCGGTGACCTGATTTACTTCTCAATTCCCGATATGCCCTCTGAAATCGAGGCCTGCTGTAAAAGGAAAGGGAAAAATCCTGCCATGGGAAACTTCGCAGTATTGACTTTTACCGGTGATTACATCTCAAATAAGCCTGAATGCAGAATTATTGAATACTTCGAAGATGACAATGAAGATTATGATTTCCTCCGGATAAAGAACAGACACAATGTTCCCGATGACTACGGTAATAAAGATATCCCGCAAGATCTCACAATACCCGAATCTGAACTTCAGAACAGGAAGGATTACACCAGGCTCTTTACAGTTACAATTGATGGAGAAACAGCCAAGGACTTTGATGATGCAGTATCGATAAAGAAGGCGAAAGGATCAACCAAACTATACGTTCACATTGCCGATGTTTCTGCTTATGTTTCTCCCGGCTCAGATCTTGATCAGAAGGCCTTCAGCCGGGGAACGAGCTATTATCTGGGGAACAAAGTAGTTCCCATGCTGCCGGAGATTCTTTCAAACGATCTCTGTTCACTTAAAGAGGGAGAGAAAAGATATACTCTCACTGCAGAAATGAATTTCAACAGCAAGGGTAAACTGACTAAATTTGAGGCACACAGAGGCATAATTAAAGTAAACAAGAGAATGACCTACAACAGCGCCACCAAGATTCTAGAAAAAAAATCTCTTTCAAGGGTCTCCGACAATCTGCACAAAATGTGGGAACTAGCCAAAATCCTCAACAATAAGAGATCCAGCGGCGGAAGACTCGATCTGAATCTGACAGATCAGGAAATAATATACGATGAAAACAAGGTTAAGGAAATTAAGTTTGCAGTAAGACTAAAGAGTCACACACTGATTGAAGAATTTATGCTCAGTGCCAATGAGGCTGTCTCCAAAGCCCTGCGGGAAAGTGAATTTCCAGCTCTGTACAGGGTTCACGAAAAAATAAGTATAGATAACCTCATATCCCTTAAGAAATTTCTGTCTGTAGTAGGGATTAAACTTCCCGCCGGAGGTCACACGGGTCAGAACATCCAGCAGGTCCTGCAGAAAGTATCAGGAAAGCCCTACGAGCAGGTTGTAAATCTGGTGGTACTGAAATCCATGATGTCGGCTTTCTACGGTGCAGAGCCTCTGGGACATTTCGGGCTCGGATTTGCCGACTATACTCATTTCACGTCCCCCATCAGGCGATATCCCGACCTTATTGTTCACAGATGTCTAAAAAATCTCATAGATGCATCAAAACCGACCTACAGACTCAATGAACTGATTGAAATCGGAGAAAAATCGTCTCTTCTTGAAAGAGTTGCCCAGAAGGCGGAAAGAGATCTGATGAAGCTTAAATCCTGCCGGATAATGAAGGATAGAGCCGGTGAAGAATTTGATGTGATAATAAGCGGCATGACCAAATTCGGACTCTTCGTGTCACTGATTGAGATGCCCATAGAGGGGATGATTCCTCTGAAGAACCTCACAGACGACTACTATATACTAAAAGAAGACGACTATACGGTCATCGGAAGAAAATATAACAGGAGATTCAGGCTTGGCGACCGGATAAAAGCGAAACTTGCAACTGTTGATATAGAAACACTGAGGATCGATTTCGTCCCTGCAGAGGTTCCCAAAAAACGCAGGAAGAGATGATATTTTTACTCTGTCAGGAGTAGAAACATCAAGTACCCTGCCCCGTCACCCCGGTTTTGCTCCGGCAAATACCGGGGGATCATACTGAATATTCCAGGCGGGTCACGACCGACAACTACATGCTATGAAATGCCGGTATATAAAAAGTATAAAAAAATCTTTACAAATCGGTCATGTTCGAACGACAGTTAATAAAATTTTTAAGGAAATGTCTATGAAAAATGCAATAATAGTTGGAGCCACCGGTTTCGGCGGAATTGGTTTAATCCATATACTGAACAGCCATCCTGAACTTAAGGTAAAGCAGGTCACTGCCCTGGATCACGGAAAAAAGATTAGCGACATCCACCCTCACCTGAAAGGAATCTGCGATCTGCCTGTAGAACATCCCGATGAAGTAATCTACGAGGATACAGATATTGTCTTCCTTGCTACACCCGACCGTGTGGGTATGAACATTGTCTCCGAGTTTTATAAAAGAAATATTCCTGTAATCGATTTCAGCGGCGACTTCAGGTTCAACAGCCAGGATGATTACACTGTCTATGCAGCCAACAAGGGTATGGAGACTATCCATTCATGCCCCGAGATACTAACTCAGGCTGTTTACGGTCTGCCGGAGAAAAACTATTCTCTTATAGAGAAGGCAAATATCATCGGAAATCCCGGCTGTTTCGCCATATCCATGATACTGGGTCTGCTGCCCGCTGCTGAATCAGGTCTCCTTCTGTCTGATACAATAGTCTGCGATGGTAAAACCGGTGTTTCAGGAGCGGGTATAAACCCCGGTCAGGCAAACTCCTACCCTCTGAGATATGACAATACAAATGCCTATCGGGAAGGAACTCATCAGCATCTCGTTGAAGTGGAAAATATATTAAACAGATTCAAAGAAAAAAACAGCGGAGAGAAACAAATTTTCTTCGTTCCCCAGATAATACCTCAAAACCGGGGTATTCTGACCACAATGTACAGCGACTGCAGCGAGAACATCAAAACGGATGACATTCTTGAGATATACAGAAAATTCTACGCAGATTCTCCATTCGTAATTGTATCGGACAAATCCCCCTCAACATCAGAGGTGAGAGGAACAAACAGATGTGTGGTCAGGCCTATGATAGATAAAAGAACCGGCAAACTCTTTGTTACCTCAGTAATCGATAATTTAATGAAAGGACAGTCGGGCAATGCAGTGCAAAATGCCAATATCAGACTTGGGCTGGGACAGAATACCGGACTTGATATGCCGGCCTTTTATCCATAATTATGTTGACAGGACCGTTCTAAAGAGAATTATTATTAAAAAATATTATATAAATTTCTACACTGAATAAACAGGTTAAGCATGTCTAAAAGAGTAAAAAAGGGAATAATTGCCTCTCCGGGAATAAAGATAGGCAGAGCATTTGTCTTTTACGGAGATGAAATAAAAATCCCTAAATACTATATTACTGATAATCAGCTAAACTTCGAGCTCGAAAGATTCGAAGAGGCTCTGCAGAAAACTAAGAATGAAATATATGAAATTCAAACAAAGATAACGAACGACAAGTTCAGCGATCTTGCTGAAATTTTCTCGACTCATCTCATGGCTCTTGAGGATCCAATATTTGAGGGAAAAGCAAGAAAGAAAATAACCAATGAAAAACGTAATTGTGAATGGGTAATAAATGATATTTCACTGGATCTCATAAATACATTAAGTGAAATCGAAGACGAATATCTGAAAGAGCGGATAATCGACATATCGGATATAAACAAGAGACTCATCGGCAATCTTCAGCAGAAAACGAAGATGAGAATGCAGGACATAAACGAGGATGCAATTATTTTCGCTCCCGATATCACTCCTTCAGAGACAGCAATGCTGAACCGTAACTACGTGCTCGCATTTGTTACCGATCACGGAGGCAAGACATCTCATACTGCAATCATGGCAAGATCCATGGATATTCCGGCAATTGTAGGTATGGATGATATCACCTCTTACGTTAAAAACGGCGACACGGTCATTGTGGATGCCATACACGGTGAAATAATAATAAATCCCACAGAGGAAGAAGTATCAGAATATGCTGAATATCAGAATGATATTCTCGAGATAGAGAATGAACTTGCCAAACTGACCAATCTGCCGGCTCAGACGCTGGACAACGAAGAAGTTATAATATACGGAAATGTCGAAATGCCCGATGAAATTGATATTATAAAATCTCACGGCGCACAGGGTATAGGACTATTTAGATCTGAGTTTCTTTTCCTCAATGACGATCTTCCCAATGAAGAGGAGCAATTTTTACACTACAAGAAAGTAGTAGAGTATTTCACCCCTTTCCCTGTAACGATAAGAACTCTGGATTACGGCGGAGATAAGCTCCGCAACTTCGACAAACTTCATAAAGAAATGAATCCCTTTCTCGGATGCAGATCAATAAGATTCAGTCTCAAACATCCGGATATTTTCATGACACAGCTGAGAGCGATACTGAGAGCAAGCATCTACGGAAATGCAAACATAATGTTTCCCATGATTTCCACTCTCGATGAGCTTCTTGCAGCAAAAAATTATCTTAAAAAAGCTATGAAAGAGCTGGATAGTGAGGGAATTGCATACAAGAAGGATCTCACTGTAGGGATAATGATTGAGGTTCCCTCAGCTGTTATTTCTGCAGATATATTTGCAAAACACGTTGATTTTTTCTCAGTAGGAACCAATGACCTGGTTCAATACGTACTTGCAGTAGACCGGGTAAATGAAAGAGTAGCCGATTTATACAATCCTCTGGATATATCTGTGCTGAGATATTTAAAGGCGATTGCGCTCATAGCAAAAGAAAAGGATACTGCAATTTCAATATGCGGAGAAATGGCCGGTGATCCAAAGTACACCATGCTGCTTCTTGGGCTGGGATACAGGAAGCTGTCAATGAGCTCCAAGTATATGTATCAGATAAAGCGGATAATCCGTTCTGTAAAGATTGAGGACTGTGAGAAACTCGCAACAAGACTCCTAAGTAAATCTTCCACAGAGGATATAGAAAATACACTGGATGCTTTCATGAATGAGAATTTTCCAGAGCTGATTGTTTAATGAAGCTCTATAGTGAACTGGCAGAATATTATTTTTCAATAGAGTCAAACCACAGAAATATCGACAATGATATCGGACTGGTGAGATCTATAGCTCTGGGAAAATCAGAGCCCAGACTTCTCGATCTGGGCTGCGGCACAGGAGAACATCTCCACGGGCTTTCCAGATATGGGATCAAATGTGTTGGAATCGACAACAGCATAGAGATGATCAATGTTGCGAAAAAGAGATTTCCCGACTCGATAACATTCCAGAGAAAAAATTTCAAAAATTTTGATTTTTACAATGAGTTTGATATCATCACATCCTTCTTCGGATCTATGGTCTATCTAATCAATGATTCGGATGTTGATAATTTTTTCTGGAATACATGGAGAGCCCTGAAACCAGGCGGCACAGGGGTTTTCGAATTATGGAATTCTGAACCGGTAAAAAAAATACGAAGCAAGCCCATCAGCAGGGTATCAACGACAAATTATAATGGGACGCTCATTGAAAGAGAGAGAGGATTTCAGATATTAGAAGACTCACGAAGGACTGTTGTAGAAGTAAAATACAGATACCACGTTCATGAAGAAGAAGGTCATACCACATATGAAGATACTCACGTAATGAGAGCCTTTAAACTTGATGAGATAACAAAGTTCATAAAAGAGAACGGCCTAAATATTAAAAATATCTACGCCAATTCCCTTAAAGAACCTTTCAATGAAAATTCAAACAAAATATTTATTATATTCACAAGGGAGGACTGATTACATTGTAACAGCCTTGTCCTCCCCTTTTGCATCTCCAATATTTACTATCCACTCATCAAATGTTTCCTTCCATCTGTTATAGAGATCTCTGGTAACACCGGAATCACGGAAGAAAAGTTCCGGTGATTCAAGAGCGAGAAAAAGAACTTCCTCCATTGTTGCAACAGGATGGAAAATCATCTCTTTGCGTACTGCTTCAGGAATTTTTTCCAGATCCTTTTCATTCTCCTTAGGAATGATGACGTGTTTAATCTCCGCCCTGTGAGCAGCCAGAGACTTTTCCTTCAGCCCGCCTATAGGAAGAACCTTACCTCGCAGTGTAATTTCCCCGGTCATTGCAACATCTCTTCTGATAGGTATCTTACTGATCAGAGAGGACATCACCACAGCCATTGTTACACCGGCAGAGGGACCGTCTTTAGGAATTGCACCTTCCGGCACGTGGAGGTGCAGATCAAAATTTTTCAGTGTCTCTTCATCCATATTAAAGAACTGCTGATTTGCTCTGACGTATGTAAAGGCTGCCTGTGCAGATTCCTGCATTACCTCACCGAGTTTTCCAGTAAGCTTTAAGTCGCCCTTCCCTTTTATCAAAGCAGCTTATCTCCGCCAACAGATGTCCAGGCAAGACCATTTGCAAGGCCTACTTCATTTTTCTCTTCCTTGACTCCGTACTTAAATCGGATAGGACCAAGATATTTGTTAAAGACAGTTTCATCAACGGTACGGCAGTATCCTGGTTCGTTTTCAACAACTTCTCTTGCAATTTTCCTGCAGACCTTTGCAATGACTCTTTCAATGAAACATTCCATGACATGTCGGCTGTAGCAAGAAACAGCTCTGGATGCGAATTACGTAAATTGTTTAGCTTGGAGTAAGTGGTGTACAGCTGTTTACGCTGAGGAATATCATAATAATTCCACTTAACAGGTTTCTTACCGGTACGT
>CAYNFB010000202.1:0-6998 GCA_964396355.1 uncultured Leptospirales bacterium
GTAGAAGATATATCCGTAGATTTGCCCCTTAAGACTCCTCCCTCTGCAGTCTGACCCCGAGAGCATTGTGCCCTGCTGTTTTATATCCATAATGCATGAGTCCTTCCATTGGCCTGTCAGATTAAACCGGGGCATAGAGGTTGAGCTGCTGATCTTTTCCCATTTAACGGTGGAGGACTCAATCATCAGTTTAGGACTTTTAATCCTTGCTGTAGCTGTTACCCCTGCGTCGTACTTTAAAATCATCCTTCCGCTTCGTTCTGTCATATATCCCTTAAAACTCGTCCTTCTTCCTCTATGAAATCCTGTTTTCTCAAAATGATATCCATTGCCTGATTTTCTCACTATGGTCTGGCTTTTCGAACTTTTAGTAATCCATATACCCGAATAATCTGATGACGCAGCCTGAAGATCAATGGTGCACGAGAATGCTGAAACCAGTAATAATATCCGCAGAAACATCTTCTTCATAAATTCCCCCTGTAATATCAAGTGAAATCGAAATATTACATATAACACCCGATTTGTCAAATATTATGCATGACCTGTTCAGAGACGCCCCCCTGGTCTTTTTTATATTTAAAAATTTTTTTGCTTTATACAAATACCCGCTATTATACTCTTATACTTCAAACAGAATAGACTGAGGAGTAAATACAGATGGACGGAACAAAGAGGCAGAACATTAAAGCCGGCATTAAGGTTGCAATAGTTCTGAAGGCAGATCAGAGAAGCGGAAAACTCACTGAAGGAACAGTAAAGGATATTCTCACAAATTCTCAAAATCATCCTCACGGAATAAAAGTAAGACTCGCAGACGGACAGGTTGGGCGGGTAAAAACAATTTTATAACGTTCCTAAATCCACTTATTATTATAGACAAATATTTCAGGTAGTTTAGAGTTCAACTAATCAATATTATAATCCGGATAAACCATGGGCGAATACCTTTCGAATATTCTTGGAAGCGGCAATGAGATACTGATACTTTCACTGCTCATAGTGATAGGGCTGGTCTTTGCCCGCATTGCAAAAAAGATATATCTGCCTCAGATAACAGGTTATATCTTTGCCGGAATGGTTATCGGGGATCCGCTTCTTCATCTGATTTCCAAAGAAAACTACAGCAGTCTGCAGAATTTCAATCTCGTCGCACTGGGACTGATGTCTATTACTATCGGTGCACACCTGAATTTTTTCAAACTCAGGCTGTCCGGGAGGAGAGTCCTCCTTGTATTTCTATTCGAAAGCTTTCTGACCTTTAATTTTGTTTTTTTTGCACTTTATCTCATTGCCGGTCAGGAGATTCTGCTGTCGCTGCTTATTGCCTCAATCTCAATTGCAACAGCGCCTGCTGCTACAGTTGCCACAGTGAAGGAGACAAAATCCAAGGGACTTATTGTTAATACTCTCATGCCCGTTGTGGCATTAAACAACGTTCTCTGTATTATTGTATTCGGTATAATAGCTGATATTCTGGGACACGACGGCCCGCTGAAACTTCATCACATATTCACTATTTTCGGCAAGGAGCTCCTCATAGCAGTGATGCTTGGTCTCATTGCCGGTTTTCTGCTGAAAATTTTTGCAGAGAAGAGCATTTCATCAGGCTCTCACGTTCTCACACTCGTTCTTCTAACAGTTCTCTCTACTACAGGAATTTCTCTGGTCCTCGGTGTGAACTCCATGCTTCCCTGCATGGTAATCGGAATTGTCATAACCAATACCAGCTCTCATAAATCGAGAATACTGACAATTTTTGAAGAAATTGAATACCTCATTCTTATTATATTTTTCGCACTTGCAGGCGCCCACATAGATCTCAACAGTCTGGGAGTAGCCGGTTTCGTAGGCCTGATATACTTTATAGCCAGAGCCCTCGGGAAGTTAGGAGGAGGAACTCTGGGAGCCTACATAGCGCAGGCTCCGGAGCGGGTATACAAAAATATCGGCCTCACGCTTCTTCCTCAGGCGGGTGTTGCCATTGGACTTGTTATACTTGCACGGAACATTCCGGTGCTGCAGCCTGTTATAGATTTTCTCACAACGCTGGTCCTTGCAGTGGTAGCGCTGAGTGAAATAACCGGCCCTCCCCTTGCAAAACTCGCTCTTTACAGAGGCGGTGATGCCGGACAGGACAGGCCTAAACTCATAGAATTTCTCATGGAAGAATATATAAATCCAAATTTGAAGGCAGAGACAAAAGAGGAAGCCATATCTGAACTGATTAACTTCTTCATCAAGACCCATAGCGGAACAAAGAAACAACAGAAGGAAATTATTCAGTCTGTTATGGAAAGAGAATCACAGGCATCAACAGGAATAGGAAACGGTGTTGCCATACCCCACGGCATCGTAAGCGACGGGCCCATAATATGGGGAGCCCTCGGTCTTTCCAGAAAGGGAATCGACTTTGATTCCATTGACGGGAAACCGGTTCACCTGATTGTACTCATAGTAACTCCGGCAAACCACAAGGCGGACATGCACCTTGCAGTTCTGAGCCAGCTGTCTAAAATACTCAATGAAGGAAATACTATTAAAAGAATTTCCGAATCAGAAACTGCTGCTGAAATCTGTGAAATTCTTACAGATAAAGAGAAAAAGGATTTTAACTACTTCCTGGACTAACCTCCTCTCCTCTATCTGTCATTATTACAGCTTCATCTCTACCTCGATTTCTTTGCAAATTTCGCAGCCTCAAGGCCGGCAACACATCCCTCTCCTACAGCCTTTGCAATCTGCCATGGAGGACCGCAGATATCTCCTGCTGCATAAATACCAGGCACGCTGGTTTCCTGTTTTCTGTTCACAGCAATATGTTTCAGTTCATCGTCCATCTGAATACCGAGAAATCCCGCAAGCTCCATAGCGCCCTTTGCTCCCAGTTCTATAAAGATTCCCTCTACATCGAGAACAGTTCCGCTCTCGAGAGTCACACTCTCCACGCTCTTCTCTCCATCTATGCTCGCAACCTGGTCACCTCTGTGAACAATTACACTGCTGTCCGTCAGCTGCCTTTCAAGAATTTCATCCACTCTGATTTCTTCCGATATAAGATGCACAGTATCAGTATAGGATGTGAGAGTCAGAGCGCCCGATACTGCTGCGGAACCATTGCCGGCGACTGCAACAGGTCTTCCCTTATAGAAGTTTGCATCACAGTCGACACAGTAACTCACCCCGTATCCTCTCAGACTGTTTTCTCCATCCACATTGAGACTGTTTCTGGAAATACCCATTGTGAAAACCAGTGCTTTGGCCTTTATAATTTTACCGCTCTCCAGCTTCAATGTAACTCCGCCGTCATTCTGAGTAGTCTCAATCACGTCCTCTTCAATAAAAACTGCACCGGCACTTTCATCCTGTTCAATTCCCTGTTTCAGCAGCTGATCACCGCTTATATTCGACATACAGCAGTAATTTTCAATATGAGCGCCGAAGATGCTGCTCTGATCCTTACGGCCTAAAACAAGCACGGAAACTTTGGCTCTTGCTGCATGAATCGCTGCCTGAAGGCCTGCAGGCCCGCTTCCAAGTATTACTACTTCATATAATTCTTCTTTCATATCCTTTTCCCCTAAACGATAATATTCTATAAATTCCATTTCTTAAATAGTATATATCAAACAAATATTTTTTAGTATATAAACAATTAACCAAAAAACCTCTCTAATGTAAAGGAGTTTTTCATAAAAACCTAAAATACTAAAATGTCTTCATTTATCAATTTTTTAAGTTGACAAATTTTCAGTATTTTATTATTTTATAAATAATTAAACAACTATTTCAACACACACCACCAGGAGATAAACGATGGAAAATCTGACTAAGGAATCATTTAAAGAAAAAGTATTCGATTTTGAATCAAAAAATAAGTGGGAGTATAATGGGGAAGTACCGTGCATAATTGACTTCTATGCAGACTGGTGCGGCCCCTGCAAAATGGTCAGCCCTATACTCGAAGAATTATCAAAAGAATATGACGGAAAAATCAATATATACAAAATTGATACAGACAAGGAGGGCGAACTCGCAGGAGCATTCGGCATAAGCAGCATCCCCAGCCTGCTGTTTGTACCCATGGAGGGAGAACCGCAGATGTCGGCCGGAGCACTTCCAAAACAGAATCTCATAGAGGCAATAAACAATGTCCTGAAAGTTAATTAATATCCGGGAAGGGATATGCCCGTCATATCAGGCATATCCCTAAAGTTTATACTGATACTTTATAATTGCAGAAATTCTGAGAATATTACGTCCCGACCATACAGGCCTTTTTACTACGCCGTCTGTTTCTCTCACTGCATTGAGAGCTGTCTTATCAAGCAGTTCATCACCCGATGAATTAACTATTCTTATATTGGAAAATCTTCCGTAAGGTCCGATTGTGAATCCCACTCGGACATTTCCTATGAGTCTGTAGTATCTGGATTCATCAGGAGAAAATTTTCTCTTGCCTATTTCATCTATTACAAGACTGGTATACCTTGCCGTCAATTCACTAATGCTGCCTCTTCTGAGGAAAACTCCGTCACCCTTTTTCTGCGCAAGCTGCGGTTCTATCTGGCTTTTCTTTGATTCGGGAGCCTTTTCCTTCATTACATTTTCAGGGACAAGTGTTACCGGAATCATTATACCGGCCTCATCAGTTTTGAACATGTCTGAATCCATCTTCAGAAAGAAGAGATGGATTAAAAGAGACAGAATTATTGCCGTAAAAAATATGCTGTTATTCTTCAAAACCCGCCCTGTCCTTCTTTGTATCTGTCGCGATTACAAGATTCAAAAGATTGTTTTCCCTGGCCATATCCATAACCGTTACGAAATTCCCGAATGGAACATCCTTATGAGCCTTGAGAATCACCGCAGAGACACGTTCCCCCTCTCCACGATCTTTCTCGGCTCTCATTATCTCACCCAGTCTCTTCATCGTTATTACAACATCATTAAATATAATCTTCTGATTATGATCTATAACTATTTCCCAGCTCCTGGAAGGCAGTTTCTCAGATGATACAGCCTCAGGCAGATCTATATTTATTCCCTTTGAGGTAATAGCCGCAGTGATCATGAAGAAAATCAGAAGATTAAATATTATATCGATAAGAGGCATCAGACTGATATTTACAGCATCATCCTCTTTATCCTGAACATTAAACCTTATCATTTCACGACCCCTTTCGGAGAGAAGCTATTATCCTGTCGCCGTTCCGGCTCATAGAATGAGCTCTTTTCTCAATAGATCTTTTAAACAGATGATAGAGGAGCATTACCGGGATTGCAACTGCCATACCTGCCGCAGTAGTGAGGAGAGCTTCCCATATTCCGCCTGCAAGGAGAGTTATATCGGCAGCATCTCCCGCATGAGCAACTCTTGAAAAAACAGTTATCATTCCAAGAACAGTACCAAGAAGGCCCATGAGAGGAAGGACTGATGCAGTAATAGACAGCACATTCAGTCTCCGGCTTAAATCAAACAACAGATCATCCCCTTCAGAAACGGCCATCCTTTCCATCTGCTCCGGTTCAGTCTGTTCCAGTATTGATACGTAGTAATTTGCATAAACTGAGTCCTGACTCTTAACAAGTTCAAGAGCCTCATCTATACATCCTTTATCAGTATAATGAATGACATCATCTATAACAGACTCTTCAATTATTCTCGTCTTATAATAAAGAAGATATATTCTTTCCAGAATAACCGCAATCGCCACTACAGATGCGATTAGAATAGGATACATCATGATCCCGCCTTTCTCAAATAATTCAGTCATACTTCCTCCCGCAGATAAACATTATTAAATCATTAAATTTTATTATTAATTTCTGTCAAGGAAGCTAAAGGAGAAAAAAAATTATCCGTATTATTCTATATTTGTCACATTATATATGACAAATATAGAATCAGCAGCGGTGAGGCGGGAGGATAAAATCAGTTTATCTTCTGTTTTCTGGCCTCTATCTTTTCTTCAATGAGGTGAGCCATGAGATAGTTAACCTGCCAGGTGAAATTATTTTCGGTAAGCCCGCAGAAAACAGGTCTCTCTTCACCATCAGGGAAAAACTTGAGGCATTCAGAGATCTGATCATTATCAAATCCGAGAAACATGAGAAACTTATTCTCTCCGTTCTCGAATTTGTTTTTATCGGGATCCTCCAGAATTTCCTCCATGCGGTAATTATCTGATTCAGAGGCGCCGAATATTTCTATATCTTTATTCAGTTTCTGAGAATAGGCGCCTTTAATCGAATCCGCAGAGTCTTTAGTATATCCGTAGAAAACAAGTCCAAGATCAGCCATATACACCTCTCTTTTCCATATTTATAGTAATAAAAATAATGCCCGCTGTAAAGAAATTATGCATGAAAGAATAAAGAAAAAGCCCTTCAAGGGGCAGAAACAAGGGTCAACGGCTCAAGATGACCATTCTCGATGCTGCTGTGCAGACAACTTCACCATCAGTCTTCATGGCTCTGCCATGAAAAAGAATGTAACTCCTGGTGATGCTTGTAATTTCAGCTTCAACAATTACCTCCTCATCTAGTGCAGAAAGCGGCTTGAGAAATGTAGTATTCAGATCCAGACTTGCAGTAGGCTTTTTTGCCGCAAGATAGGACAGGGGACCAAAAGTCAGATCGAAGAAAACAGGCAGGAATCCTCCGAGGACGACCTCAGCCGGATTATGATATTTATCGTACAAAGGAAAAGAAATTTTCAGAGATTTCCCCTCCACATATTCAATAACCTTCCCCTCCATCTCCTTAAAGCTCTTAGGAGGAACCGTCAGCCCGCTGCCCGCCATCATACTGCCCATATTTTCAAATACTTCAACACCGTTATTACTCATGTCAATCTCCGGTTATTTTTCTCAGGCCAGTTCAGACCTATGAATAATAAATTTTTTCAAGCAGGTCAAGGCGTTTAAATAGAAGTTTAGAAATTTGATTTGTTATAAAAAAGCAGGGAGTGAGAGATGAACAACAATATTACTGCA
>CAYNFB010000203.1:0-6973 GCA_964396355.1 uncultured Leptospirales bacterium
GCTCAATCGGACAGATCGGATACATCGTATTTGCCATCGGTTCTTCTCTGGTGCTGCTTAATTCAGAAGGTACTTATCTTAAACTGCTGGCATTGATTGTAATAATAGGTGCCCTTTATCACGTAATCAATCACGCTGTATTTAAGGGGCTGCTCTTCCTTACAAGCGGAAGCGTCCTTTTTGCAACAGGTTCAAAAGATCTGAATAAACTCGGCGGGCTTATTAAGCTCATGCCCATATCCGCAGTTGTTGCGGGAATTGCTTCACTTTCAATTTCGGGTGTACCGCCATTCAGCGGTTTTGCAAGCAAGTGGACAATAATATCTTCAACCATTCTCGGAGGAAGTGAAATAATGTTCATGGCAGTATTCGGGATTATTGCTCTGTTCACAAGTGCAATAACACTTTCATGTTACGTCAAATTCTTCGGCATGACTTTTACCTCTGCAGGTTCTGAGTGGGAGATAAAACGGGAAATAAAAGAAGTTCCCATGGGGATGATTATTCCCAAGGTGATTCTTGCTGTACTCTGTATTGTTCAGGGACTTATTCCATTTGTCTACTTCAGTGCAATAGTCAAGGTTTTTCAGAAGGCCAAAGGATCTGTTCTGTATGACTCATTCAATGAAATCAATATGAGTGATCACGTCTTTACAACAATGAACGGTATTACACTCAGTGTTCCCGGAGTAGAGGGTATAACCTCTTCAGCTGCAGTTCCGGCTGTTATCCTGATCATTGTGGCTCTGGCGTTCATCTTCGCCAGGCTGTTCAGAAACTCCGGCGGTTCTACTGTAAGAGAGGCACCGACCTGGCTTGGAGGATATACTGGACTGACGAATATTACCAGATATCGCGACAGCAGCATGTTCTCTTCACTTAAGGAATTCCTTTGGTGGACAGGCGGGAATGTAAAGAAATAAGGGAACTCAATAAAGGTTGAGAGGTTAGATATGAACGCATTGGAAAAAATTAAAGAAGCACTTCTGGAAAAGTTTAGCGATGCTGTTACCGGGACTGAAATTCCCGGTGATACCAGGCTATTTATAGATATAAAACCTGAAAAGGTCAGAGCCATCTCTAATGAATTAGTCAGTCTGGGGGGAAGATATCTCGTCGGAACAGGATATGACAACATAAAGAGAGACGGAAATATTGGAATGATTCACTCTTTCGGATTCGATAATGATAATTTCATTGTACTGCTGAGAACTGCTGTACCGGGAGATAATCCTGTGATGGATTCAATAACACCCGACATCCCAGGTGCCGGATGGTCAGAGAGAGAGTATATTGATCTCCTTGGAATGACATTTGAAGGTCATCCCAAACCCAAGAGACTAATACTGGCAGATGACTGGCCGGAAGGAATTTATCCTCTGAGAAAGGAGGTTCCTCACGATCTGGTTCCTCCCGGAGCCGAGGATGTGGCATACCAGATAGACGAATGTCCCAAGGGATGTTCGGTAGTTCCTGTAGGTCCTTTTCATACAGCACTCCATGAACCGGAACACTTTGCTGTATACGTAGACGGCGAGACCATTAAAGGGTGCGACTACAGAGGATTCATGACTCACAGGGGAATTGAAAAACTCTGTGAAAGCCAGGTAAGCTATAATGAGGTTCCCTTTATTGCTGAAAGAATCTGCGGTATCTGCGGTTCTGTTCATGCAACGGCTTATTCTCAGTCAGTTGAAATGGCTGCAAATATCCCCGTTCCGAGAAGAGCGGAGTATATAAGAACACTGATGCTTGAACTGGAAAGACTTCATTCTCATCTGCTCTGGCTGGGTGTTGCGGGCCATTTAATCGGATTTGATACCGTGTTCATGCAGGCATGGAGAATCAGAGAGCATATTATGTGGCTCAGTGAAAGAATTACCGGAAACAGAAAGACCTATGGAATGGTGATTATAGGCGGAGTCAGACGTGATATTACTCCTGAAATAAAAGAGGATTTCCTCTCTGTAATCAATAAAATGGAAGAGGAGCTGAAAGTTGTTCATAAAGCAATAATCGGCGACACTGCAATTCACAAAAGAACAAAGGGTGTGGGATATCTTTCCAAAGAATCGGCAATCAAGTGGAGTCTGGTCGGACCTGTTGCCAGAGCCAGGGGAATTGATATCGATGCCAGAAGAGATCATCCATACGCGGCATATGATGATGTTGAGTTTGATGTTCCTGTAATGGATACCTGTGATGTCTGGGGTACACTCGTTGTGAGACTCCTCGAAATATATGAATCAAACAAAATTATAAGACAAATTCTGGATAAAATGCCTGAAGGCGATCTCCTTACTGAACTCGATTTTGAAATTCCACCGCTTAAACATGGAATCTCAGTTATTGAAGCCCCGAGAGGAGAATCTGTGCATTTCGTCATTACAGGCGAGGAGAACAGACCCGACAGGTGGAGAGTGCGCGCCCCCACCTATCCGAACCTTCAGGGAGTTCCTGAAATGCTGCTCAATGATCAGTTCGCAGATTTTCCGATTATTGTGGGAAGTATTGATCCCTGTTTTTCATGCACCGACAGGGTAGAGGTTGTTAACCTCAAGTCGGGCGGAAAGAATATTATAAGTAAATCTGATCTTGAGAATATTTCTCGTAAGAATAAGTAAGGGAAGGCTGATATGGATATCGTATACGTATTTATAAATATTGTAGTGTTTCTTGCTTTTGCACCTCTCTTCGAGGGTATAGTAAGAAAACTTACGGCAAAGGTGCAGTCAAGGATAGGGCCTCCGGTTATCCAGCCCTATTATGATATAATCAAACTTCTGGGGAAAGAAACTCTTTCTCCGGGAAACTGGGCATTTACTCTTGCACCCATGATGGCATTTGCGGCTGTTTTGTCAGTTGTCTGTTTTATCCCTCTGGGATACAAGGCTAATTTCCTGACTCAATATGCAGATGTAATAACAATTATCTATCTGCTCACTCTTGGCGGAGTTTCAGTCTTACTCGGCGCTCTTGCAAGCAGGAATACCTTTGCAATGATAGGAGCAAGCAGAGAGATGGTAACCATGATTATGGTAGAACCTGTGCTTGCCATGACGTTCTTTATCGGAGCCGTAAAAGTTAAGAGTCTTGCTATTGACTCTACTATTTTCAGCGTGATGGATAACGGATTTACATGGTCGGCCGGACTAATGCTGGTCATATATCTCATGGCTCTCCAGGCCTTTGTGGGCAAGCAGCCTTTTGATATTGCAGAGGCAGAACAGGAGATTCTTGAAGGACCGTACATCGAATACAGCGGACCTAATTATGCTCTGTTTAAATATTCCATGATGATTAAGCAGATGTTCTATGCGGTGCTTTTTGTGCTTGTCTTCCTCCCGTTCCTGATGACAGGAATATATGCACTGGATATTCTGATTCAGCTGGTTTTAGTCGCTGCAGTTTATGTAATCATAGCTCTGGTTGGTTCAACTAACCCCAGGCTGAGGATAGATCAGGCCGTCAGGTACTATGCAGTTCTTATAGTACTCTCCTTATTTGCGGTTAGTCTGTCAATATACGGTATATAGGAAAGGATAAGGAGGAGCACAGTGTGGTTAACAAGTAAATTAAAGCAGGTTTTAATGGTATTGAAACCGGGTGTTGTGACGATAAATTATCCCTATGAATCAAGACCTGTACCGGATAATTTCAGGGGGATGCCTTACTGGGATCATGAGAAATGTATAGGATGCGGCGGATGTGCAAATCACTGTCCGGCAAGGACTATTCTTGTAAGGGACATATGTCAGGAAGTACGCCTCATGGTCTATGATGCATCAAGATGTACATTCTGCGGAAGATGTGCTGATGTCTGTCCTGAAAATGCAATTACCATGACTCCTCAGTTTGAACTGGCAACTGAAAACAAAGAGGATCTTACTGAAAGTATTGAGCTGTTCATGCTCACATGTCAGAGATGCGGAAGATGCTATGATATGGAGAACACAAACCTGATTGATAGAATGGATCTTCAGGGTTACCGTTACGACAATATAGAGGCAAGAGCGCTGATTCGAAATACTACTGACCGCTTTGATACTGAAGTACTGGCGAAGACAGCAGCTTATAAAAGACCTGAGAAATTAGGAGAATAGACATGTTTAGAAATCTATCAAAGAAACTTTTCGGAAAGTCGCTCTGGCTTTATCACTGCAACACGGGTGCCTGTAATGGATGTGATATAGAAATACTTAATGTCCTTACTCCTTATTATGATGTGGAGCGATTTGGAATGAAACTGGTTGCCTCTCCCAGACATGCAGATGTAATGCTTCTGTCAGGGGCAGTCACAAGGCCTACACTTCCTATGGTAAAAAAAGCTTATGAAGCTCTTCCTGATCCGAAGCTGGTGTTTGGTATCGGATCGTGCGCAACAGGAGGAGGCTGCTGGTTTGATACGTATAACGTAACCGGCGGTGCAGCCGGAGTTATTCCTGTAAACTACTACATCCCCGGATGTCCTCCAAGACCAGAGGCAATTATATACGGTGTTGCTCTGGCTCTCGGACTTGTTGATAAACAGGTGGCGCCGGTTGAACTCAAACAGATGGAATTTCCAATTGATGCTTATGAGAGAAATGAAGCCTGGGAGAAAAGAAACGTTATATACGAAATGCTCAAAGACTGATGAAGGAGATGTGACTTACTATGGCAAAAAAAATCTTACTTGTTGATGATGATAAGGATCTGGTCGTTACTCTTTCCCAGGCTCTTAGATTCAATAATTTTGAAGTTATTGAAACCTACAGCGCCTCAGAAGGATTGAAAAAGATCAAAACTGAAAAACCTGATCTAGTCATCCTTGATGTTATGATGGAAACTGATACGGCAGGTTTTGAGGCCGTTTATCAGATAAGAAATAAAAGAGAAGGTTCAAGGTATGCTGAAGTGAAGGACACTCCGATCATTATGCTCACAGCGATAGATCAGGTCACCAACTCACGTTTTTCACTGAATGAGGACCAGAGTTTTCTTCCCGAGATCAATGACTTTCTTACAAAGCCTGTCGATATCGAAGAGCTTGTGGAGAAAGTTAATAAATACATATAAAGTCTGTTTTATAGTAGAATTATGATTGATAATATTAGTGGCTTCATTAATATTATCAATCATATAGTAATTTATAAATATTGATACCCGGGGTCATGGATGAACGAAGAAAAAAGATTATTGATAATTGATGATGAAGACATTGTCCTTAAGAGCTGTGAAAGAATTCTTCGAAATGAATCTTATATAATTGATACTGCATACTCCGGCGAAGACGGACTTAAGAAAATAAATGAACAAAAATACGATCTCGTCATAACTGATCTGATGATGCCCGGGATGAGCGGCATGGATGTTCTTAAAACAGTCAAGGATGAGAATATAGATGTGACTGTGGTTATCTTTACAGGATATGCAACAGCAGAAACTGCCCGTGAGGCCCTGAAAATGGGGGCCTTTGACTATATTCCTAAACCCTTTACACCTGAAGAATTCAGAGACGTTATTCACAATGCGATTAAATCCAATGAAAGCAGCGACACTGGAATGCTTGATCTTATGGCAATTGTTTCTCATGAGCTCAAGAGCCCTGTCTCAGTTGTTCATACTACTGCCCAGACCCTTGCAAAGGGATATTTCGGTAATCTTGAACCGAAGCAGAAGGAAATAATGGATACAATAATCAGAAATTGTCAGTATCTTGAAGATATTATCAGATCTTATATAGATCTTTCTAAAATGGAAATTGATGATATTGAATCTTTTAATCAGGAAATAAATTTTATTGACGATGTTGTTAAACCTGTAATTGAAATTCCGGAATATAAAAATAATGCAAAACAGATGCCTCTTGTTACACAATTTGATTCAGAGTTTCCCATACAGGGCGACCCGAATCTTCTCAAGATTGTTGTGACAAATTTCGTTAACAATGCAATTAAATACGGACGTAATGATACTGAAATTATTATATCTGTATCCGAGGAAAATGATAATGTTGTTTTTTCTATTTATAATAAGGGAGTCGGCATTTCTAAAGAGGATATTGATACTAAATTATTCAGCAAATTCGGACGGCTCAAACAGAAGGGTACAGAAGGCGTAAAGGGATCGGGCCTTGGACTCTATATATGCAAGAAAATAGTAGAAAAGCATCACGGCAGATTAAAGGTTGAATCTGTTGTCGGTGATTATGTGAAATTTTATATGATTATCCCCAAGAAGATAAGACCGATACTTTACAGTGAACCCTCTTTTAACTGATTCCTGTATTTTAGAGCTGATTTTCTGATTTAATAACTATAGTTGATATTTTATTCTCGCCGACTAAAAATTCATTGAATATTTATTGTTCTTATACAATTATGTATGAATATATTGATTGTCAATTCTACCAGTTGCTGAAGTGGTCTTGTCAATCAGGGGGGAAGTTATGCAGAATAGAAGAAGAGGTCCTGATTTTGTAATAAAAGTGATGAATTACATTTCAGGAACAGCCTGGGTAATGATATTTGCAATATTTGTTTTTGTCTCCATGGCAAAGCCTAAATTTCAGGGGTTTAAGAGAGGAATGGGGGCTATCCACGGAAGCTGGGATACTGATCTGCTTAGTGTGGTTTTCGGACTTCTTATCTTTCTCGTTCTCATGAGTGTAATAGGGATTGCTTTCAATATAACAAGAATGAAAAGAAAAACTGACAACATCAGGGCTTCTCTTGTAATTTCAGGAATAGTAGCATCCATCGGAATTATAATTTACCTTGTAAGATAATTCCGCAATATAATAAATAATTATTTTATTCAATAAACCGGCACGATTGCCGGTTTTTTTATTAATTCAGTTGACAGGAATACCCGATTGTTTCTATGTGTAGAAACAATCGGAGAGAATGAGAAAAACAATGAATAATAAATTTTTAAATAAGGCGGAATGGTGGAGGTGCATTAAATAGTCGTTCTCCGGTCAATTCATAGA
>CAYNFB010000204.1:0-6951 GCA_964396355.1 uncultured Leptospirales bacterium
CATAAATTAATACTTTATCAATATAAAATATTGTCCAGAATAATAATTTTTTAATCGACAATTAAAGACTTTTTTAAAAAATAAGCTGTTTTAATCAGAATGAAAATATAACAACTCTTAAGATATTGCTTATATTTTCTTCGCTTGGAAGATATATTACACTTCTACTATCTAAAATTTAATACAAAGGTGTCTAAATGTTTGCAGGAATCGACATAGGCGGGACAAATATTAAAGGAATTCTCACTGATAAATCAGGCAAAGTGCTGAGTTTCAGAGAAGTAGAGACTCCCGACAGCGCAAAAAAGATCGACCAGGAGATATACAGCCTTCTCGAGAATCTGGCAACTTCTGTTTCCGTCTCGAAAATAGATATTCAGGCTGTTGGAATCGGAGCAGCAGGTGCCGTTGACCGGACAAAGGGAATGGTTATAACAAGCCCCAATATTCCCTCATGGAAAAACTACCCACTGGCAAAAAATATTGAGAAGATCACCGGCATCAGGGTATTTCTCGAAAATGACGCAACAGTCGCATGCGCCGGCGGATGGTGGCAGGGAAACGGTACTAAATTCAGAAACTGGATTATGATAACTCTCGGTACAGGCATCGGCGGAGGGGTTGTCATAGACAACAAGATCTACACAGGCCAGACCGGCAGTTCAATGGAAATAGGCCACACTACCATTGAAGTGGACGGCAGGGAGTGCTCATGCGGCAACAGGGGATGTCTTGAGCAGTATGCCTCTGCAACAGCACTGGTAAACTTTGTTAAAAAAAATCAGAATGAATACAAAGATTCTTCCATTTTTGCAAGAACAGAGAGCGAAGAACTCACTTCAAAACTGATATACGAAGAGGCAGTAAAAAAAGACCAGCTTGCACTCAATGCAGTAGAGGATATATCCTCCTATCTTGGAATTGGAGTTGCAAATCTGATAAACATATTCAATCCCGAGGCGGTAATACTTGGAGGCGGTCTTTCTCAGGCCCATAAGCTGATAATACCGACCGTCAAAAAAGTAGTGAGTGCAAGAGCGCTGAAGGGGATGAAAGAGAACGTAAAATTCCTTCCGATAAAAGACCAGTCAAGAATACCCGCACTGGGAGCTGCCAGAATTGCCATGGACAGAATTAATTCAGAAAAATAACAGAGAGGCCCTTTTTGAAAAGGGCCTCAGACATTTTCCTTGACTTTTTACCCCACCTTGAAACTTATTGAAAATGTGGAGATTTTAGTATGGATGAAAATCCGCTGCGGTCTCTACAATAATTTACCGCATATATCAGTAAAAAATTTACAGATGCCAGGATTTATCCAATGCAAGAAAAACTGAATAAGATAAAACAGGAAACACTTGAACTGATCGACTCGACGAAGATCCTCGATGACCTCGAAGATATCCGGGTTAAAGTACTTGGAAGAAAGGGAATGCTTACACAGATTCTGCGTTCACTTGGAGAACTGTCCCCTGAATTAAAGGGAATAGTAGGCAAGAAGTCCAATGAAATTAAAAATATTATAGAAGAGACTCTTGAGTTAAAGAAAGAGGAACTCTCTAAATCCAGTCTCAGCGGAATCATCGAGGAGGAATGGATCGACGTCACACTCTCCCCCTCCACCTCTATAAGAGAAAAAAGCCGGGGCTTTTCTCATCCCATATCGCAGATACAGTATGAAATCGAGGATATATTCACATCCATGGGATTTCAGGTCCTGGATGGACCCGAAGCTGAAACAGAATACTACAATTTCGAAGGTCTGAATATACCGAAACATCACCCCGCCAGAGATATGCAGGACACATTCTGGACAGAAGACGGAAACCTTCTGCGGACACATACCTCTGCCATACAGATCAGAGGAATGGAAAAAATTAAACCGCCCTTTCGGGTCATGGGCCCGGGCCGTGTTTTCAGATATGAATCTACCGACGCATCGCATGAAAACACCTTCTACCAGGTAGAGGGAATGATGGTTGGCGAAGATATCTCAATTGCTAATCTGATATACGTTATGAAGAAGCTTCTCAGTGAAATTTTTCACCGGGATGTAAAGGTCAGACTGAGACCGGGATACTTTCCCTTTGTTGAACCGGGATTTGAACTTGATATAAACTGTCTCATTTGCGGAGGCAGCGGCTGCAAGGTATGTAAACAGACCGGATGGGTAGAACTTCTTCCATGCGGGCTCGTCCATCCCAATGTTCTCAACCCCGGCGGTATCGATTCTGAAAAATGGTCCGGATTCGCATTCGGACTCGGTCTTAACAGGCTGATTATGATGAAGTACGGCATAAATGACATCCGCCATTTTCTCAGCGGTGATACTAGATTCGTTAAACAATTCTAAGGGGTACGACATGTGGATTTCATTAAAAATAATTAATAAAATGGTAGATACCTCGGGCATAGACCCAGAGGAACTTGCAGACAGACTCACAATGGCAACAGCAGAAATCGAGAGTATTGAATATCTCAGCGGTTTCTTTAAAACAATATACACCGCGAAACTGACGAAAGTCGAGCCCCATCCCGATGCGGACAAGCTCACCCTCTGCAAGGTGGATACAGGCAGTGAAACCTTTCAGGTCGTCTGCGGCGCGAAGAACCACAAAGAGGGAGACATCGTGGCCCTGGCTACAGTGGGAACAAAATTCAGCGATGATTTTGAAATAAAGAAATCGAAGATAAGGGGAGTCGAATCATCCGGAATGCTCTGCTCGGAGAAGGAGCTTGGACTCTCGGAAGATCATGGGGGAATACTTATTTTTCCTGAAGACATGAAGATTGGAGTCCCATTAAGCGAATTATATCCTGACTACGTCGATGTGAGGCTGGAGATCGACAATAAATCAATAACTCACAGACCCGATCTGTGGGGACATTATGGGTTCGCCCGTGAAATAGGCGCCCTGTTCAATCTGCCGGTAAAAGAACCTGTAGACAGATCGGTTGCAGACTCATTTAAGAACATTGAAAAGCTTGAAATTGATATAAAAAATCCCCAGGCCGCACCGCGATACAGCGGGCTGGTGGTTAAAAATATAAAAATTGAAGAATCACCCGCATGGCTCAAGGCCATGGTCACCTCCATCGGAATGAGGCCCATCAGCAACATAGTGGATATTACAAACTACGTCATGGCCGAACTGGGCGAGCCTATGCACGCTTTTGACAGGGATAAGCTCAGGGGCGACAAAATAATTGTCCGTCTGGCCGAAAAGGGAGAGAAGCTTACAACTCTTGACGATAAAGAACATGAGCTCACAGAAGAGGACATCGTAATCGCAGACAGAGAGGGAGCAATCGCTCTTGCCGGTGTTATGGGCGGAGGAAACAGCGAGATTGACGACAAAACAACTCAGATAGTTCTCGAAGCTGCGAATTTTAATCCTGTAAACATACGCAAAACAGCTCACAGATTCGATTCAAGAACAGAGGCAGCAGCGAGATTCGAGAAATCACTCTCTCCGGAGATAACCATCCCGGCACTTATCAGATGTTATGAACTGATAAAACAGGTTCTGCCTGAGGCGGAGGCTGTGACAGAAATTACAGATGCATATCCTGTTCCTCTCGGTGAAATAGAAATCACTACCTCTACTGATTACATAAGGAAGAGACTGGGACAGCAGATTGATGATGATAGAATTACATCAATACTCTCATCTCTCCACTTCGATCTGACAAAAGACGGATCAAATCTTCATATAAAAGTACCCCATTTCAGGGCGACAAAGGACATTTCAATTGCAGATGATATAGTTGAAGAGGTGGGCAGAATATTCGGCTATGACAATATAGCACCTGTGGCGCCCCTGGTGCCCTGTGTTCCTCCTCTTAAAAATGAATTCAGACTCTTCGAGCGTCAGGTAAAGAACGTACTGACCAATACCTGCAATATGACTGAGGTCATGGGCTACTCCTTTGTAGGAGAGTCAGCGCTGAACATGCTGAACATAAACGAGGATAAGGAGCTGAGACTCCGTAATCCGCTTTCACAGGAACAGGACAGACTGAGAAGAAACCTTATTCCCGACATGGTGAGTTTCATAAAATACAATCAAAGATACACCGACTGCTTCGACATCTTTGAACTTGGAAGAGTTTACCTCAAGGAGGACAGAAAGTCCCCTGAACTGATTGCAGAGAATACCAGAGCAGCCGGTGCCGTCTTTATGAAAAAACCGGAGCAGCCTCTGTTCTACGAGGCAAAAACAATTGTAACAGAACTTCTCGATGAACTGAAGGTTAAGAAGTACAGACTGCTTCCGGCAACAGAATCTCTGCCTCCCTATGCTCATCCCGGACGATCCATGAAAATTGAGATTGGAGGAAAAGACGCCGGGCTTATCTTCGAACTTCATCCAGAGACATCAGCAAAAATGGAGATTACAGGCAGAGCGGCTATATTTGATATTGACCTGAATGTTGTCTTTGATACGGCCAAAAACCCAATAAAATTCGAAGAGCTGCAGAAATTTCCCGAGGTGCCCTTCGAGGTATCGGTGCTTACAGACAAGCGCGCCTACAGCGGTGAAATTCTCGATCTGATCAAAAAAAGCAATAAGAAGTATATAAAAGATGCAGAAGTGCTATCTGTCTATGAAGGTGCGCCGGTCCCTGAAGGTAAAAAATCTATTTCAGTGAAGGTAACTTTTGCAGCAAAGGAGAAAACACTGGATTCTGCAGATATAGAAGAGATTCAGAACAGTGTAGTTGGAAGCCTCAACAAAAAAGGCTTCACTCTCAGATAGAAACATCAGGAAAAATATTTCAGCTCCAGATAGGATTTTCTCTCAAACCGGGAGAGTCCCAGTCTGGATGCTGTTTTATACAGCTCCTCCTCGACCTCTCCGATCTCCGTGCCCATCTGCTCAAGCTCGACGAAACAGCCCAGGCCTTCAACAATATCAACACATATTTCCATATTCCGCAGGCTGTATATTGCCCGGTTCTTTACAACCTCTCCGCTTTCAGAAAATCCGAGATTTAAGAGTATCATTTTCATCGAATCAAAATCTCCCGAATCGGTTTCATGTTCAACTCTGGCCTTACTCGATGAGCTCAGCTTTGGTCCCTTATAGGTAATTCTGCAGGAACTGTCAATCCTCCTTAAACGGAGGGCTTCATCTGTTTGTGCAAAATCCCGGGCAGGATGATTAAAATAAAGATCCTGTTCCACTCGTTTAACTTTAAGCTCACCTCCCTCTTTACTAATAAGCGCAGCGACACGATCCGCATCATCACAGTATGCCTTTATTTCGATTTCCAGTATTTCGCTCATTACTATCTCCTCAGGGGTCCGCTGATAGAGAAGCCGTCTGACCCGAGAGAGCGTTTTCTCTTTCCGTTTATTTTTATCACGATACTTTCCACATCATTAAACTGAGTAGCAGTGAAGACTATCTGTTTAATCCTCTTGAGAAGGATATCCCCTGCCGCTCCATGCTCAATGGCCGGTGAAAAATCAATTTCAGCAGTGCGCCCCCGGAGATAAACACTCCGCACTGTCATATCTGACGGCACGGCTGAGACAAATCCTCTCTTTTCCTCATAGGGAGTGGGTCCGCTGATGAGACTTTTAAGAGCACCTCCCACACTGTCTTTGCCGGTGATTTTCCTCTTTACAGTACTAAGATAGAGTTTTTCCGTTTTTTCATTAAGAACATAGCAACCCACACACTCTCCCTTCTTTTTGATAAGGTTAACAGCAATCTGAAAAGGTCTAAATTCAATATTTGGTAAAGATCGGGCTTTTTTAAGAAGAGTTTCATGTACGGATTTACCGGTTAAATCTCCCGTATGTAATACCCTTCTTTTATGATGGCCACCTTCTTTTCCCAAATCGAGCTCTCCCGAATCACGGAGGTCAAAATTTAAACCCCAATCCATCAGCTCTTCAATTCTTTCTTTCCCATGGTAAACAACATATTTAACGACATCTTCATTGCACTGACCATCACCTGCAACGAGAGTATCTTTAATATGGCCCTCATAATCCTCACTCCAGGGGCCCGAGGCAGCAATTCCTCCCGCCGCATAGTAAGTATTACAATCGTCAAAGTCTCTCTTCAATATTACAACAACTTTCCCATAATTTTGTAATTTGATGGCTGTGGATAATCCCGCTACTCCCGCTCCTATGACTAAAAAATCAACCTTCTCAAAGACCATTGTAATAACTAAAAAATGCGGCTAAAAATATTTTACGTATATTGTTCTAATATTGCTAAATGGAAGAAAAACGCAAAAATATTTTACTCATTTGGAATATTTAAGTACTTGAGATTTATATGACTTCTTTAGGCAAGCGAATTCGAATAGAACGAATAATGAATCGAAAATCCAATCGAACCATTATCATTCCCATGGATCACGGCTTAACCATCGGCACAGTTTCAGGATTGGGAAATATGCCGCGTATCATGAACCAAATTGCGAAAGGTGGGGCAAATGCAGTTATCTTACATGCAGGCATAGCTGAAGCAGGGCACCGTGGTTCAGATAAAATGGAAGAAAGTGAAAAAGATTTAGGTTTGATTATACACCTAAGCGGCAGTACAACCCTCTCACCTACACCCAACAACAAAGTAATTGTATGTAGCGTAGAAGAAGCAGTACGCTTAGGGGCAGATGCTGTATCAATTCACATCAACATTGGAGCAGAAAACGAACCAGAAATGCTCATTCAACTGGGTGAGATTGCTGCGAAATGCAGGTATTGGGGAATACCGTTAGTTGCTATGATGTATCCTCGAGGGCCCAAGATAGAAGATTCTACCGATCCCGAGGTGGTAAATATTGCCGCCCGTGCAGGAGCAGAATTAGGGGCAGATATCGTCAAGACGGTTTACACCGGTGATGTTGAAAGTTTTAAGAAGATAGTTGAGGGATGTCCAGTCCCAATCATCATCGCAGGAGGGGCAAAGATGGACACTAATAGAG
>CAYNFB010000205.1:0-6897 GCA_964396355.1 uncultured Leptospirales bacterium
AACCTTATAATTTCCTTCTTTTGATGGGGCAGAAATTAAACGATCCGTTTCCATATACGTTTTCTGAAAGCTGCCTCACATATTGTGAAGTAGTAATACCACTTCCGCTGGAAATAACTGTCGTATCCCATTGTGGTGAGTTTCTTTTCTCCTGAGGTAAATCGATCCCGCCAGATTCGAAGAGTTGCTGCATAATGGGGGCCGATACTTTCAAGACTGTCTATTATCAGTCCGGAATTTTTAGTCATTGAGCCGGCCATAACCGTTATTGAAGGAAGCAGTCCTCCCGGAAAAATATACTTCTGTATCCAGTCTGCACGTTTTCTGTATGCATTGAATCTCTGGTCGGATATTGTTATAACCTGAATAACAGCAATACCGTCGGGTTTCAGCACACGTTCTATCGTCTGAAAAAACTTTCCATAGTTTTCATATCCAACCGCCTCAAGCATTTCAACAGAAACGACCCTGTCAAATTTTCCTTCCAGATCCCGGTAGTCTTTCAGGAGAACTGTTATCTGATCCTGAAGACCCTTTTCCTTGATTAAAGCCTTAACGTAGACATACTGCTTTTCGGAAATAGTTACAGTCGTTACACGGCAGCCTGTCCTCTCTGCAGCCTCAACAGCAAAACCTCCCCAGCCTGATCCTATCTCAAGGACGTGGTGGTTTTCATCAATACGCGCCTTTTCAATCAGTGTATTTATTTTGTTTTTCTGAGCACGAAAAAGAATATCACTATCCTTTTTAAAAATTGCACATGAATAGCTCATGGTAGAGTCCAGGAAGAGAGAGAAAAAATCGTTCCCAAGATCATAGTGTGCTTCGATGTTTAACTTTGAACCGGTGAGAGAATTATTTTTTTTCAAATGTCCTGCATAATCAAACATCCGGCCCAGAGCACTTAAAGAAATTTTACTGTCATCGAGGTACTCCATATTATCTATGAAAAAATTATATACTGCAGTAAGATCATCGGAATCCCACAACTCTTCAGTATAGGCCTCTCCAAGTCCTATTTCACCATTTAATATAACACGCAGATAGAATGCGTAATTCTTTACAATTATTCGGGCAGGAGGATCAGAATTATCCAGTCCAATTATATTTTCTTCACCGCCCGGTTCTTCAATTATCAGAGAACCCTTTTCAGACCTTCTGATAAAACTGAAAAAAAGTCTCCTGGCTATTCTCTGAATAACTGTGGGAGGGAGATGTCCTATGGTCATTTCACTCGATGGTTCCGGTTTGGGAAAATACTTTAATTTTCTTAGAAAAAACAATTTAAATGCCTCTTTGTATATTCTTGGTATTGTAAGTATAGCAGTAAAAGGATATCGAAAAAGCGTCATATAGAGATTGTTCGCCGCAAGAGACTGAGAGCTTCCGGTAAAGCCGGCGCTGAGAATCCTGCCCTCTTCTCTCTCCAGTATAATCCGGAAACTGATATTCTCTACGGGTTCTGAAAAACTGAAGGAATAACTTCCCTCCAGATCGTTGAATGGCGACACGTGGAACTCTTTTTTATGAGATGCAAGAAAAGGAAATCCCGGACCTTTCTCATTTTCAGGAAGAATATAGAGATGCTTCTCTCCGAATGTATTATTCACCTCTGCAGCCATGCACAGAATCTGATCCCCGGAATCATAGCAGTAGTAAAAATTCACCGGATTAAATGCATAGTTAAAAAATCTCGCCGAGGTTAAAAGCATTACCCTGCTGATTTTTTTTGTAAAACCCTCCTTTCTGAGAAGAGCAGAGAGTTTATCTCTGATTGAGCCCTGCCCCTTCAGGTAATCACTGTCCATGAGGGAAATCAGATTTTTCCGGTTATGACTGAAAAATTTTATATTTTCTGAAAGCTCTTCAAGCTCATCCAGATCAAGCAGATAAAAGTATACGGGATACTTCAGAGTATGCACAGCAGGAGCATTCCTGTGATGCAGAACTTCCCCTGTATAAATTTTTGACCTCATAGACTCATCCCGAAAAGAGCAGCTACATCCACAGCCGACCTTACTGCATCCTCGTGAAAACCGTATCCGAAATAGCTTCCGCAGAAATATGTATTATTAACCCCATTAATCGACTTAAGTTCAGCCTGTGTATTCATTGACTCCAGATTGTAAAGAGGATGTTCATAGTCTATTTCAGTAATTATATTATCCTGAGGAATTTCCACCGAACTGTTAAGTGTTACTAAATACTTATTTTCAGTATTAAGCCCCTGAAGTCTGTTCATATCATAGGTCAGAGAGAGACTGCTGAGTCCGCCTGGTTTCTCTTTCCTTAGGAAATTCCATGACGCTCTCGAGTTTAAATTCCCGGGGAGGATACTCTCATATGTATGAAGAATTGTTTTATTAAGCTGATACCTCCACGGCCCGAGAAGACGCTTCTCATCTGAGGTGGGATCTCCAAGAAGCCTCAGCGCCTGATCAGCATGTGCAGCTATGACTACACCATCTGCAGAGAAGTTCTCCCCTCCATGAACTGCAATATGCACCTTCCCGTTCTTTCGGGTGACAGAATTTACAGGACTGTTAAGATGCACATCCTTTAAGAATTTCTTCATCACCTTGACATAGCTGTGGCTGCCTCCCACAACAGTCCTCCATACAGGTTGTCCGGTCACGCCAAGAAGATTGTGATTCTTAAAAAAATTCAGAAATGAAATAGCCGGAAAGTCCAGCATCATCGAATCAGGAGTAGACCATATGGCAGATCCCATAGGGAGGATGTGATGCCTTATAAAATAATCTGACATTTTATGCTTATGAAGGTAATCTCCAAGACTGCCCTCTCCCACTGTGCCTGCGGCAAGATCTCTTCTTGCATTCTTATAAAACCTGAAAAGATCGTAAACCATATTCTGAAACTTCAAATTGAAGATATTTCTTCTTCGGGAATAGAGTCCGCTCACTCCTGTGCTTGAATACTCAACATCACTCTCCGGGCACATATAGCCGAAGGACATATCGCTGTCGCGCAGGTCTACTTCAAGCTGTGTAAAAAGCTCAGTAAGAAGCGGATAATTACGGTGATTCATTACAATGAAACCGGTGTCAACGGGAGTACCCTCATCAGGACCGCTGTTTATAATAACAGTATTGGTATGTCCCCCGAGATATGAATTTTTTTCAAACAGGATAACATCATATTCTCTGGATAGAATATATGCAGCAGTAAGACCTGCGACTCCCGAGCCAATTACAGCAATTTTACGGCCTTTCTCGATCATATACCCCCCGATCATGACAGATTAATTGTAAAAGATAATCTTGTTTATTCAATTGTATTTAATTTACTGAAAATATATTTTAAAGTCAAATTACCTGATGCCTTTTCACATTTTATAAAATTTAATAATTTATTCATTATATTAAAATAAGATTTAATGTAGTTGAAGGAGAGGAGAGGCCGCAAGATGAAAATAAATACTATTTCAGCAACAGTATGTCTACTGATGCTTTTTTCAAATACTTCACTCCGACCGGCAGCAGTTGAAGGATTTAATTATCCCGATAAATACACTTTAGGCAAATCGGAAGTAACCCTGAGAGGTTACGGACTGCTCAGATATATGTTCGTCATCAAAGCCTATACCGGAGCCTTCTACCTGAAGGAAGGAACACCATCAGACAAGGCACTCAGCAGCGTGCCGCGAATACTGGAGCTCCACTACCTTCAAAAGATATCTGCAGAGGATTTTAAGTATGCCACAACCCAGGTTATCAAAAAAAATCTTTCCAGTCAGCAGTTTATCCGGATAAAGAAAGAACTGGACCAGATGAATAATCTGTTCAAAGACGTTATTCCCGGAGACTCATACAAAGCATCATATATTCCGGGAAGGGGAACGCGGCTTGCCCTTAACGGCAGAACTCTCGGCACAGTTAAAGGAACTCTTTTCTCATATGCATTCTTTTCTATATGGATAGGGAAAAACCCCATCGACAGGGAATTCAGAAACAGGCTGCTTGGCAGATGAGCAGAGAATATCAAACATCCCTGTCAGCTCTGAAGAAAGCGGCATACGCAGCACCTGCATTTTCTCTTGCTGTTGTGGGTATACCGGTCTATGTTTATATACCGAAATTTTACAGCGATGTTGTTGGAGTATCCCTCTCCCTGATGGGCACTGTACTTCTGGTGGTCAGAATATTTGATGCATTAACAGATCCGGCAATAGGGCTCATATCAGACAGAACAAACAGCCGCTTCGGCAGGAGAAGGCCGTATATAATAGCAGGATCACTCTTAACATCACTGAGCATAATCATGCTGTTTAATCCTCCTCAGATGGCCGCCCATACAGCTATATACTGGTTCAGCGCCTTTATGTTTCTCCTTTTTCTGTTCTGGACAGTTGTAATTGTGCCCTATGAATCTCTGGGGCCGGAACTGACATTTGACTATGATGAACGGACATCGCTCTTTGCCGTGAGGGACGGCGCTCTCATTGCCGGCACACTCCTTGCAGCATCCTCCCCTGCACTTATAAGATACATCTTCAGCATAGAGCCTGGCAATGATGGAGAAAGAGAGCTCTTCTCAATACTGTCATACACCTACACCCCGTTTATAATTGCCGCGGCTCTGTGGTGTACCATGACTTTCCGGGAAAGAGTATATACCGGCACCGCGAAAATATCAGGCACCGTTGATAAATTTACATCGGCATTAAAGAACAGGCCCTTTAGAATACTACTTATATCATACACCATAAGCGCCATAGGAAATAATCTTCCGGCAACACTCATTCTCTACTACGTACAGTACGTTCTTCACTCACAGCTTGCCGATGTTTTCCTGCTTATCTACTTCGTCACCGGTGTGGCCTTCCTGCCGCTCTGGGTTAAGGCTTCATCAAGATTCGGAAAGAAGAGGACCTGGCTTACATCAATGGCAATAAATACCGCTGCCTTTTCAGGTGTATACTTTCTGGGACAGGGGGATGAGATGCTCTACGGTATTCTCGTCTTTTTATCCGGAACAGGCTTCGGTGCAGCACTTGCCATACCATCGGCCATACAGGCTGATGTGATAGATTATGATGAACTGATAAGCGGACAGAGAAGAGAGGGCCTCTACATCGGTCTCTGGTCGGTGGCGAAAAAAACCGCAGCTGCACTGGGAGTCGGTGCCGGCCTCACCCTTCTGGGAACGGCCGGATATCAGCCAAATGTGCAGCAGAGTGACAGTGTAGTTTTTGCCCTGAGAGTACTCTATTCTCTGGTTCCCTGCATCTGCAACGGACTCGCCTTTATTATAGCATTATCATTTCCCATAACGATGGGACTCCAGGTTCAGATTCGTCAGGCCATTGAATCAAGTTCAGGGGGGATGGATGTACCCGATCCGCTGGAGCCGGAGAATATAATAAAAGCCGGACACTGCAGGGGAATACTTCTTCCCGATGGAACATGCGAAAATATTGATTAAAGGAGACAAAAATGGAACAATTCATATACTACTACGGACTAAATCTGCTGGCTCCGGTCATACTGATGCTCTGCGGATGGCTGTACAGTCTGAAGGTCCGGAATGTGACAATAGCTGACAGCCTGTGGGGGCCGGGTTTTGTACTGATTGCATGGCTGTCATTCTTCAGCGGAGAAGGTTTCATTTACCGGAGAATTATTCTCCTGACCCTGGTAACCCTCTGGGGATTAAGACTATTCATTCACCTTTTTTCAAGAAGCAGAGGCAAAGCTGAGGATGAAAGATATGCCCAGTGGAGAAAAGAACACGGCAATTCATTCTGGATAGTGAGTCTCTACAGGGTATTTCTAGTCCAGGCTTTGTTCCAGTGGTTCATATCAATGTCCATGCAGTACGGTCAGAACTCGCCGTTTCCTGCAGAGCTTACATCTTTGGATTTTATCGGTTTGGGAATCTGGATTACAGGATTTCTCATAGAAAGCTCGGCCGACTACCAGCTGAAATCTTTTCTGGCTGCCCCGTCAAACAGAGGACAGGTGATGAAAGAAAAACTGTGGAAATACAGCAGGCATCCCAATTACTTCGGTGAATCAATGATGTGGTGGGGCATATTTATTATTGTTTCATCTGTGCCGGGAGGAATATGGACATTTTTCAGCCCGGTCATTATAACCTATACTCTGCTTCGCATAACCGGGGTAACTTTAATGGAAGAGAAGATATTCGGAGACAACCAGGAGTATAAAGAATATGTGATGAGAACCAGTTCATTTATCCCCTGGTTTCCAAAGAAATAATTTCATCAATAAGTTCTATCTGATTTTCTGTTATAATTTTAATGCCGCTCTTCTCGAGCATTGCAGCGGCTATTCCTTTACCTTCAATTTTTGTTCCGGTAAAAGTTCCGTCATAAATCATACCATATCCGCATGAGGGGCTCCTGAATTTAAGAATCGCACTATGAGCGCCTATTATCCCTGCGATTCTGCAGGTCTTTTCAGCACCGGAAATAAATGAAGCAGTCATATCTGCCCCCTCTTCGGTGATGACCCTTTCATTGCCCTTCTCACCGGTAATAATTTCACAGCAGTCTCGAGGAGAGAGAAGCCCTCCAAGCATCTCCGGACAGAGGGGAAGAGCAATTCCTCTTTCTACCATCTCAGCGATCTGATCCATTCTGCTGTCATTGCCGTCGTATCTGCATTTCACTCCTGCAAGACATGCGCTTACAATATACATCCCAGCCTCCCCTTCACTGTAGATTCATTAAGTCCTTTTTAATAATACCGATGAGAATAGAAGACTCCGGCGGCAACGACTATGTCAAGAGAAAAGAAATACAAATGCCTGAATAAAAAAATAACTTTTTTTTTGCAGTAATTCCTTAACTTTTTCAGCTTTTACAACTACTACATGACCGAGGGATTCGGACTTTTCGCGGGATCGCTCTAT
>CAYNFB010000206.1:0-6870 GCA_964396355.1 uncultured Leptospirales bacterium
TTTTTACGGCGGATGGGTTGATCGTATAACGATGAGGTTTATCGATATAATGCTGGCCTTTCCCTATATTCTGCTGACAATTGTAATTGTGGCCCTTCTTGGCGCCTCTCTTACAAATGCCATGATTGCAATCGGTATTGCCAGGCTTCCTCAGTACGCGAGAATAATGAGATCCTCAGTGCTGGCTGAGAAGGAGGCCGATTACGTCGAGGCGGAGAGGTCTCTGGGAGTTAGTAATATGGAACTGCTCTTCAGATCTATTCTTCCCAACTGTCTGGCTCCGATAATTGTACAGGCAACACTTGGAGTAGGCGAGGCTATTCTCGAATCAGCGGCGCTTTCTTTTCTTGGGCTTGGAGCTCAGCCTCCTACACCGGAATGGGGTCTCATGATAGCATCTGCCAGAGAATTTATTTCATCGGCATGGTGGATCGTTACTTTTCCCGGTGTTGCTATACTGCTTGCGGTTCTTGGATTTAATCTTCTCGGTGACGGAATCAGGGATGTTCTTGATCCCAGGCTGAAGGACTGACGGGGGAGATATAAATGGATAATAAAAGATTACTTGATATAAAGAATTTAAGCGTCTCTTTCAATACCCAAAAGGGAGTTGTTAAAGCCGTGAGAGAACTTGATCTGAGTATAGACAAGGGAGAGACTCTGGCTCTTGTTGGAGAATCGGGATGCGGTAAGTCTGTCACTGCAGCATCTATCATGAGACTGGTTCCTTCTCCTCCGGGGGAAGTGGAAAACGGTGAAATAATTTTTGAAGGTACGGATATTCTCGGACTCACGGAAAAGGATATGCAGGGAATCAGGGGCGATCGAATTTCTATGATTTTTCAGGAACCTATGACGTCTCTTAATCCGGTCTTCAGGATAGGCGATCAGATTGCCGAGGTCTTTATTACTCACTTCGGACTGAAGAAGAAGGAGGCACGGGAAAGAGCCGTTGAGATGCTTGATATGGTAAAGATTCCCTCTCCTGGAAAGAGAGTCCGTGATTATCCTCATCAGCTTTCAGGCGGAATGAGGCAGAGAGTTATGATTGCAATGGCTCTTGCCTCGCCCAATCCGGGGCTGATGATTGCAGATGAACCCACGACGGCGCTTGATGTTACAATCCAGGCTCAGATTCTCAATCTGATAAAGGAACTCCAGCAGAAGAAACACATGTCCCTCCTGCTCATTACTCACGACATGGGAGTTGTTGCCGAGACTGCAGACCGGGTTGCGGTGATGTATGCAGGCCGGAAGGTTGAATCTGCAGATGTGAATGATCTGTTTAAGAATCCCCTCCACCCCTATACAGTGGGGCTGCTCAACTCAATGCCCTCAAATGAAAAATACAAAAACGGGGGAAGACTTGAGGCAATCGAGGGCAATGTTCCTAATCTCTTTGAAATAGGAGAGGGCTGTCCATTTGAAAACAGATGCAGGTTTGCAAAGGATATATGCAGGAAGGTGTTCCCGGAACAGAAGACTGCAGAGTCAGGACATACCGTGTGGTGCCATTTCGCAGGAGAAATTGAGTTCAGCTGAAACTTGTAAGGTTATAAAATGGAAAAATTACTTGAAGTAAAAAACTTAAAGAAGCACTTCGAAATTACCGGCAGAAAGTCCGGTCCGGGAGTGCAGTCTCTCAAAGCAGTCGATGGCGTTTCTTTCGATATATACAGAGGGGAAACTCTCGGCATTGTGGGGGAGTCGGGATGCGGCAAGTCCACTCTTGGCAAGACTATTCTCAATCTCTGTCATAAGACGGAGGGTGAGGTCAGGTTCCGGGGAGTGGACGTGTCGGAACTCAAAGGTGAAGAGCTCAAGGGTTATAGAAAGAAGATGCAGATGGTCTTTCAGGATCCATTCTCTTCTCTTAATCCCAGGAAGAAGATTTCATATATTCTTTCCCAGCCTCTGAATATTCATAAAACGGGGACGAAGAAGGAGATAGAAGATCGTGTTGATTTTCTTCTGGGGGAGATGGGACTCGATGTGAGATATAAGAACCGTTATCCCCATCAGTTTTCCGGCGGTCAGAGGCAGCGGATAGGTATTGCCAGAGCTTTTGCTCTGAGGCCGGAATTCGTTGTATGCGACGAGGCTGTTTCGGCTCTCGATGTTTCTGTTCAGGCTCAGATTCTCAACCTGCTGATGGATCTTCAGAAAAAGTATAATTTTACCTATATGTTCATTACTCACGATCTGGCAGTGGTTGAGCTGATCTCGGACCGTATTGCTGTGATGTATCTTGGAAGAATTGTAGAGTTTGCAAAGAAAGAGGAGCTTGTCAGGAACAGGCTTCATCCCTATACTGTAGCGCTCTTTGACGCGTTTCCCGATATTAATCCTCAGAACAAAAGAGAGAAGAAAATTGTCATGGGTGATGTTCCCTCTCCTATAAATCCTCCATCGGGCTGTCACTTCCATCCAAGATGTCCCCATGCAACGGAAAGATGCAGGAACGAATATCCTCCTCTGAAAAATATATCCGAAGGGCATAGTGTTGCATGCTGGCTCTATGAATAGAAAAATTTTAAATATATGAAAGAAAACCTTCTGCCTGTGAACGCCTGTCTGATAAGACGTTTACCGGCAGAAGGCTTTTTATGTCGGAACATTTTTAAAGCAGTTGTTATCTCTTATTGCTTCTGGTCCATATTTTGTTTTCTTCGGCCTCTTTTATGAGGTCATCTCTAAAATCCGGATGGGCAATGGATATGAGCTTCTCGGCTCTCATCCAGAGCGGGCACAGTTTGAGATTAACACAGCCGTATTCTGTTGCTATGAACTGCACGGATTGTCTGGGAATAGTAACTGCAGTGCCGGGTTTGAATGATGTGACAATTCTGGATGTGGTGATTCCATCTGAGCCTGTGTAGGTAGAAGGAAGACATATGAAACTCTTTCCTCCCTTTGACCAGAATGATCCGAGTACAAAATCAAGCATGCCTCCGTTTCCCGAAACCTGCTGAAAACCGTTACTCTCTGCGTTAACCTGTCCCATTATATCAACCTCGATTGCCGAGTTAATCGACATGAAATCGTTTATTGATTTTATAACATCGAAGTTATTTGCATATCCTACATTATATGATGCAAGAGAAGGATTTTTGTGTATCCAGTCATAGAGTTTCTTGCTGCCCAGAGCGAATGTGTACACTGTTTTCCAGCGGTCTACATCTTTCTTCGAATTGTTAAGTCTTCCTGAAAGTTCCATCTCCATGAATGCATCTACAAGCATTTCGGTGTGTCCGCCCAGATTTTTCAGGTCGCTTTCCGCAATCATATGTCCAAGTGTATTGGGCATTCCTCCTATTCCCAGCTGTATACAGCATCCGTCGTAGAGATATTTGAATACGTGTTCGGCAATTTTTTTATCTACATCTGATGCTTCTGCGCTGGGCAGCTCAAACATAGGCTCATTGTTACCCTCGATAACGTGATCAACCTGAGAAATGTGAATAGATTCTCTTGAGCCTCCCAGTGCAACTGGCATGTTTTTGTTAACTTCAATAATGACCTTTTTTGCCTTACACCATCCCAGCATACAGGCATTGTTTATTCCAAAATTGAAATATCCGCTCTCATCCATAGGTGCCGTTCTCATTATGTGAACATCCTGAAGTTCAATACCTGTTTTGTGGGGGTCGTAATCACATAGAGGCCCCTTCAGGTGCTCTGTCTGCCAGTCTGTTTCCCCGAAAAGAAGAGGGGCATATGATACTCTGTCTGGATACTGACTTTTCATTATTCTTGTTAGAAGAGAGTAGTGGAAATCATTATAAGTAAACGCCTCTCCTTCACTGTCATGTGTAAGTACTTCAGGTATGGGAGGGATGGTAACTGCTCCGTAGACTTTTACATCCTTCAATTCTCCTTTTCTTTTCGCCAGAGCCGAATCGAAAGCAACAGGTTTTCCGTTAAAAAATGCATAGGTGATCTGATCTCCCGATTTGATACATTTGGCGGCCTCCTCTGCGGTGCAGAGTTTATCCTTGTACATGGCTGAAATTTCAATATTGGTGTTGTGCGACATTTGGTACCCCATAGCTATTCCCCTTCCTCATTTTTTTTATTTTAGAATTCCAGTCCCGGCAGGAATTCATTAAGTGCTTTTTTTATTTTGCTACAAGTGAATCGGTTATAAGTTTTTCGGAGTATTCTATCATCGGTTTAAGGTGGCGGCTTATTCCTTTTCTGTTCCATTTATTCTGAACAATCTGAACAATGCCCCAAAATGATCCCCACACGTAATCTGTTGTCTGGCGGATGTCGACTTTCTTGAAAAAATTCTGTTCAATTGAAAGAGTGCATATTTCATGGCCTTCGCGATAGCAGATGCGTCCAAGCTTTGCCAGATTTGATGCGGTATCAGGGCTCAGGTCATTTATCATTCCTGATTGTATGAATATGGCCAGAAGTTTGAATCTATCCGGATCATTTTCGAAGATGGCGTAGTACACTCCAAAGATGTCGTGGACTATATTTTTTTCGTTGCTGTATTTTTTTTCGGCGATTTTTTTTCTGACAGCAGACAGGTCTGAAGCTATACTTTTTACTAGAGGTTACAGGAGATCAACAAGCAGCTCTTCCTTGGTTCTGAAGTACTGATAAACTGTTGGTTTAGTAATTCCGGCATGGATAGCTATTTCATCCATTGTGGCGCCTTTGTAGCCTTTCTGGAGGATGACGAGCTTTGCAGAATCAAGGATCTAGGTTATTCGCCGATTTTTTTCTTTTATTTTTCTTTGAGCAACTGCTTCGCTGCTGTTCATATCTCACATATCCTTTTTTCGTAATTTTTAGAAAATATCAGACTGAAATATAAAAGTCAACATTTTATTTAACCAATGGTAAGATTATTTTACTTTAAGTTAAATAAAATGCTGCACTATGCTTCTCTGGAGTGAATCAGCAGGGGTAATCGTTAAATGGGAGTATGAGCTGGAGGTTCTCTTCTTTTTCGTCATTGTCCAGGTTTGACAGCGACACTCCCAGGAGTCTGACTTTTCTTTTCCCGGCTTCTGTTTCCAAGAGCAGGGAAAGCGCCTGGCTTTGAATAGCTGCGGGATCATCAATACAGTTTTCAAGAGTAATGCTTCTTGTGGCGCATTCAAAATTATCGTATTTAACTTTTAGCGTTACTGTCCGCCCTTTGATGCTGTTTTTTAATAAATATCCAGACACCTGGTGTGACAGTTTACTGATTATATCACACATCTGGTCTCTGTCTGATATGTCTTCATTGAAGGTTGTTTCCTTCCCTACGGACTTTCTTATTCTTTCAGGCATTACTTCACGTCGGTCAATGCCGCGTACAATATCATAGTAGAATGCCCCGGCCTTTCCAAAGTGTCTGATCAGCTTTTCAAGAGGCAGCTCTTTCAGCTCACGGCCCTTTGTTATTCCCAGTGCGAGCATTTTTTTTTCTGTAGCTTTTCCAATGCCGTAAAATTTTCCTATGGGGAGCTGTTCAAGAAAGCTCTCTGCATCGCAGGGTCTGATCACTGTCATTCCGTCTGGTTTGTTTACGTCTGAGGCGGTTTTCGCCAGAAATTTATTGTAGGATACACCCGCTGAGGCTGTGAGATTTGTTTCTGCGAAGATTCTGTTTCTAATATCTTTTGCTATCATTGTTGCGTAGGGAATGTTTTTTTTATTCTCTGTTACGTTGAGATATGCCTCATCAAGGGACAGCGGCTCAACCAGATCAGTATAGTCGAGGAAGATTGATCTTATTGTATCAGATGCTTCTTTATATTCGGAGAATCTCGGCCTGACGAAGACTGCTTTGGGGCAGAGCCTTACGGCGGTCTTCGAGGCCATAGCCGAATGGACTCCGAACTTTCTTGCCTCATAGGAACAGGTGGCCACGACTCCTCTACGGTCAGGGTCCCCTCCAACTATGACGGGTCTTCCTCTTAATGAAGGATTGTCCCTCTGCTCCACGGCAGCGAAGAAGGCATCCATATCTATGTGAATTATTTTTTGACAGTCCATAGCTATCCTGAATTTTTCTATATATTACAGGGTAGCTGTTTAATGTCAACAAATGTTTAGTTGTTTGCCGGTTCAGTCATGAATTTTTATCACCTTTCCTTTTTTTACAACTGCATAGTTTACACAGGGAATAAGGGGAGCCTTCTTGTCTGCCAGGGCTGTTTCAAATATTCCTATAATTTCATTTGATCTGGCCATTTTTTTATAGGCCGGATATGGGATGCCGTTTATATCCGGTCCGTTGAAGTCGAAGATTACGTAGTTATAGGGAACCGGGTATATTTCTGATCTGCTGAAGTCACGGGCTGCACGGCCTTTGAGGAATTTTTCTTTTTCCCGGTCGCTGCCCTTCATGGGATATGAGACAATTCCCACCTTCTCAATTGTGTCGTCTTCCACTATTGCGTAGAGATTGTAAATATGTTCCATTGTGATCCTCCGGTGTGTGTTTTTTATTTATACGGGGGAGGAGGGGCGTGAATGAAAAAAATTTTACAATTTGAACGATTTTTTAACAAAAATTTAGATTTATATTGCTGTCATGGCGATCTTCTGTGTTTTTGAGGAAATTCACAACGGAGTAGGAGATATGGGGATGGAAGAGATAGGGGGGATGCTTTTATTCTAAGTGGTCTCTGCGGGTCCAGCGTGAAGTTGAAGAATGATTTATTTAAGAGCGTGATATATTAAAAAAGCCATAGCTATATTCTTGCCAACCCCGGGAACAGGTATGAATTCATAATGGAAAACAAAGATACATATATAAAAATTATTCTTACGAACAGCGAATCATTATACCTGTTGATTTTCCAAAACATATTATTCCAGTTACTTCTACATTAAAATACCACCTTTTTCGAAACCCCGGTA
>CAYNFB010000207.1:0-6756 GCA_964396355.1 uncultured Leptospirales bacterium
TTTATTTTCCGATTCTTCAATTCTTTTTTCTAATTCATCTGAATATAAACTCATGGTCTATAACGGCACACTTATTGAGATAGATATATTCGGAGCATCCAGTCCGAGGCCTGCCTATTTTACTCTCATGGATGGGAAAGTATACTTTTCTGCCGATGATGAGGGTTCATATGGAGAGGAGCTCTATTCATTTGACGGCACATCTGTCAGCCTTGTGTGGGATATAAAAGCAGGAGCGGCCAGCTCACTCTGCGGGGGCCTTTTTGCATACAATGATAAAATTTACTTCTCTGCCGATGACGGGGCAGGTGCAGGGCGCGAACTTCGTTACTGGAGTGAAGAGGGCACGGGATACTTCGATCTTGTAGAGGGAAGCAGCGGCTCCTATCCTAAAAACGGGATGACAGAATATAACGGTTACCTCTTCTTTTCAGCCTATACATCAGAAACTAATTATGAATTATGGGTATACAGAGGAGACGGGACACCTGAAATGATCATTGATTTGAATCCGGGTACTTCCGGGGATACAGTTTGGGAGTATGCCGTATATAATGACAGGCTCTACTTCGCTGCAGATGACGGCACATCGGGGAGTGAGCTCTGGGTTCTCTACTTTAAATAGTTCTAAAAACTGTATCCGCCGAAAATTGATATTCCTGCACCCCTGAGAGGGATATCCCTGTCGTATATATACAGCCAGGATACTCCCAGTCCTGCAGAAAAGTCACCTGATTTATATTCATATCCTGCACCGCATTTAAATGATAATGTTTTGCTCACTGCGCTGTAGTCTTCATCCTCTATGAGCAGTACCGACATTCCCCCAAGCAGGCTGATCCAGGTGCTTCCCCATCTGCCCCCGGGAAATCCCATATTCCATCTGGGACCGGCGAAGAACGAATAGTCCCTGATCTCAGTTTCCTCACCGGTGAATAACAGATATTCACCTTCCAGATGTATAAGGGGGGCATGAAATGAATATTCATCGGGGAGAAACCATCCAAGTGATCTGCTCAGAGAAAGATTAATTCCCGAGCCGGAATCAAGCTTTTCCGCGAGATCTCCTCTGGGAAAGTAATAGCTTCCTCCTGCCGTAATATCTATGCCCAGTCTTTTTTTATGGATATCATACTGCAGCCTCTCCCGGTCGATGCCGCCAAAAGGGATGCTCATTGAACCGGCACGGTAGTGCCTCCCGATGCTTTCATCATCTATTGAATGACCGAGTTTATCCTTGAGCCTGATATCCTCGTCCTTGCTGTCTGTGATATAAAGCCTTGTGAGCTGATCCTTTCTAATTGCAAAGGCGCCGTGTGAGTTTTTAAAAATAATGTGATATGAATCCCATTCTATGACTTTCCCCACAAGGAATGTACCGTCTCTCAGTTCAATTGTATCTGCAAATACAGCGTTGACTGCTGAAGTCATTATCAGTGCACATATTATTATACGGATGGAAAATGTCATTTGATCTCACTCTTCCTAATCATGTGTCTCCGGATAACGGCAGTTCCGGCGATTGTACGGATGGTAATGGTCTTTTCTGTTTCACCGGTACAGAATCCTATGATTTTATCACCCTGCATTGTTGTGATTTTGACCCGTCTGTTTTTTAAATGGAATCGGAATTTTTTTAACTTCTCATCAATAAGCTGTGACTTTTCGTTTAAAAGAGAGGTATTCAGAGGCTGGTGAACCTTAAGTCTATCTGGTATAGTTCTTTTTATTTTGTCAGTTTCTTTCATGAATTTCATGAACCTTTTATCTTTAATCAGCTCATTGTTCCTGATGGCTAATTGTGCACCTTCGCTGTTTCTTCCGGCTTTAATACTCATTGCCAGTATTCTCCTGTTTGCCTCTCCTGCCGGTATACTTTGAGAATTTTCTATTATCAGTTTTTGATAAATCCGGAGAGCATCACGGGCTTTTCCCAGTGATTCAAGACATTTACCTTTATATAGAAGGAGAGAAGGGGATGATTTTGCCCCGCTGGATCTTTCTAATTTTTTTATTACTCCCAGTGAATCCTCAAATGCGATGAGGTTAAAAAGGCTTTCTCCTTTTTTGAGGCTGTCGGGCATGAGCCGGACTTTGTCTGCTTCTCTGGAAATACCCTCAAGCAGATCAAGGAGAACTGAAGCGGTTATTGAGACAGGGAGGTCTGGAAATTTTTCAATTATCTGCCTGTATATATTTTTCGCCTGTCGGGTATTTCCTTTCATCGATATACAATAACCTCCATGAATCATAATCCCGGCCTGTCTTACCGGATCAGATTCGACATTCAGTGCCATGTCATATTTCTCTATGGCTTTTATAAAGAGGTTATTCCGTTCATAAAAGTATGCGCTTTCGAGATAAAAGTTACTTCCGTCTTTATTGTCGAATGAGATTGGAGGTTTGCCGAGAAAGCGCTTCAGCGAGTTTATAATTACAGCGCCGGTTCTTGTCAGAATGCCCGGTTCTTCTTTTTTTATAGTCCACAGAGAAGGAAGCATTGAGGAGGCCTGCAGTTCTGCAATATCTGCGTTGAATCTGTCTATTTTTCCGTTGTAGAGCTCCATTCTTAATCGGTACTGTATTATAAGGGCTGAGTGATCGGCGTCCTGGGTGTATGAAGAGGACGGGGAAAGACTGTTGTGAATCTCAATCATCCTTAATTCCGCATTGGTAAGGTTTATAATAATACTGATCAGCAGCACGATAACTGCGATGGCAATCAGTAAAGTTTCGCCCGAATAATTTTTCTTAATTGATATCATTTAATTACAATGCCCAGTATTGTTTCATCATCTGTGGCATCAGCTGTGCCTCTGAATTCTTTTAGATCGCCGACTATACCGTTGATACTGTCCTTTATCGGGAGTCTACTGCCGGCCTTTATCGAGTTTTTAATTCTGTCCCATCCGAAAAAATCATTTTTTGAATTTCTTGCTTCAAGTATCCCGTCTGTGATAAATATTATTTTATCACCGGACTGAAGCTGAATTTTCTCCGATGAATATGAGCTGGCCATATCCTCAAATACGCCGACGAGTCCTCCCTCGGAAGATAAATTTTTAATCTCATCACTTTGTACTGATATGAGAAGGGGGTCGGGATGACCTGCATTGCAGTAGGTCGCTAAATTATTCTTATCTATTATTATATAAAAACCGGATAAATACCGCGGAGGCATATTTTCATCAGAGAACATTTCGCACATTTTACTGTTTAATAATTTGAATACCTCCGATGGTTCGGCCATCGTTTGAGCATATTTTTCAAAATTCTCTTTTAATGTCATTGTCATCAATGCCGCAGGCACACCGTGACCGGAAATATCTGCAATGAGCAGTGCAAGGCTGCCGTTGTCCAGATCAAAGCAGTCGTAATAATCTCCGCTTACTCTGCTGTAGGGACTGCTGAATAGAGAAAAGCTGAATCTTTCATCGTCCGAAAGAACAGGGAAAATAAGTTTTTGAACCTGCTCAGCCATCCGCAGTTCATATTCCATATCTGCCTTGTATTCTTCAAGCATGTCTATTTTGTTTTCGATTGAACCGGCCATAGTGTTAAAGGCTTCGGCCAGTTCTCCAATTTCATCACTGCTCTTTACATCTGCTCTTGCGTCGTATTTACCTGATGCTATCAGGCGGCTTTGTTTATGGAGATCTGAAATAGGATTTACTAGAATTTTGAAAAAGAGAAATCCAAGAGCAATATGAAACAGAGCAATCAGTAGAATCACAGCTCCAATCTGCTTGTAAAGACTAGCCATGCTGTTGTTTATTACCTGGAGATCCCGGCTGAAGATAAGGACGGCATCGCAATTGAATCTGCTTAAAACAGGGATGTAGAAAATAATATTTTTTTTCTCCATGTCAATATGTGAAAAATAGAGGTCACCGGAAAAATTTCTCGCAGTCATGGCCTGTACAGAATTTGAAATGTCAGATTCAGAAATTTTTTCTCTATATCCGTTGTTTCTTAATATTTTACCGTCAGTCGTGGCTATCATAAAAGATGATATACTTCTGCTGATCAATTCTGCTGCTCTGTCTAAATCGTCATTGAAAGATTCTGACTGCCCGCCGGATTTGTTAAATGAGATTAGGTGAATATTTTCAGCTATTTTATTTGAGACCTCTTTCTGCCGGAGTATGGTGTTCTCCACTATCAATTCAATCTGGTTTTCATAAATAATTACAGAGAAGAATGAAGCATTGATAAGAAAAAGAATTAAATAGAAGAAAAAAACTTTGCCGCGTACACTCTTTATCTGCATTTTTGTCCGCCATTTATATTATATGTATCTATTGTCCTGCAAATCGTAGTAAGCACTGACCTTCGGAATTATTTTAAAAGATCAAAAATTTAAACTTTGTCAAACGATTTTATTCGGACGATTTCTCCGGTTCGTCCTTAATTTTCTATTTATCAATGCCTGATTTATAAATATGGTATTTCCCGGGACAACGGATTTATAAATCCTGACGACATGAGGGTCTCTTTATGCTATAAAACCATAAGAAATTCTAAATTATAATAAAATTTCAAAAGGAGGCAATTCATGAATAGCATTGATAATGTTGTTAAGTATGAAGCCGAATATAATGATTATATTAAGAAAAATCCCCACATCGCCCTGATGATCAGAAACCGGGTGGAAAAATACGGTGACAAGGTTGCACTGAGAGACAAGCCTACAGGCGAGTGGGTCGACACTACATGGACTGAATTTGGAAAGTTGATTGATGCGGTTTCAATGGGACTCCTGACCATGGGAGTAAAGGAGAAGGAACTGGTTGGTCTTTTTTCTCAGAACAGGGCCTGGTGGAGTGTAGCCGATGCTGCAATCTTAAGTCTTGGAGCGGTCTCTGTTCCTGTCTATGCCACTAACTCTGCAAAAGAAACAGAATATATTGTAAATGATGCAGAACTTCGTGTGATGTTTATAAATGATCAGAGACAGTATGATGCAGTTAAGGAGTTCAAGGCATCATCAAAGTATCTGAAGCATCTCATAGTTTTTGATAAAAATGTTAAAATTGATAAAAAAGATACAGTCTACTTTGAAGATTTTATAAAGAAAGGAATAGAATCTAAAAAGGAAAAGGAACTGACCAAAAGACTGGGTAATCTGAACATTGATGATCTCTGTACTCTTATATATACCTCAGGAACTACGGCAGAACCTAAGGGCGTAATGCTCACTCACAGAAATTTTCTCACAATGCTTTTTGCAACAGGCTATCCCATGCCTATTGGAGAGAAGGATGTGAACTTCTGCTTTCTCCCCCTGAGCCACGTATTTGAAAGAGCATGGACCTACTTTATTTTTGATAGAGGGGCAGAAAATCATTACTGTCATGATACAAAACAGATTCTGGATTTTCTCAAAGAAGTCAAACCTCATTACATGACAAGTGTTCCCCGGGTATGGGAAAAAATTTACGGAACTATCACAGAAGGCCTCAAGGATGCATCGCCTCTGAAGCAGAAACTCTTTTCATGGGCACTTGAAACAGGCGGAAAGTACTATCCTCTCTATCATAAGAAGCAGTCCATACCTTTTGGTCTGAAAGTTAAACATGCTGTTGCAAAGAAGCTGGTCTTGAGTAAAGTTCAGGATGCAGTAGGAGGAAGATGCAAGTTCTTTCACGTTGGAGGGGCTCCATTTAACGGAGAGATAAACAGATTCTTCTATAATGCAGGTCTCAACATGGGACTGGGGTATGGAATGACAGAAATTTTCGTCGTGGCAGTCTGTACACCTGAAGATATAGGTTTCGGCACAAGCGGCAAGCCTGTTCCGATGATGAAGGTAAGAGTATCAGATGAGGGTGAACTGCAGATGACCAGCCCCGCTCAGATGGTGGGATACTGGAAGAAGGATGAAGCCACTAAGGCGATGTTCACATCGGACGGATGGGTTAAATCAGGCGATATAGGCGAGATTACTCCTGAAGGATATGTTAAGATTACAGACAGAATCAAGGAGCTCATTATTACAGCGGGTGGAAAGAATATATCTCCCCTCCTGATAGAGACAAAAATCAAAGAGGATATATACGTTGACCAGGCAGTTGCTATCGGAGACCGGAGAAAATACATCTCTGCTCTCATCGTTCCTTCATTTGAAATTCTTGAGAAACACGCACAGGATGAGGGAATAGCTTTTTCTTCAAGAGAGGAACTCGTTAATCATCCCGATATAATTAAGTTCTACAGAAAGAGAATCGACGAGGCAACAAAGGATCTTGGGCAGGTAGAGAAGGTTAAGACATTTAAGCTCATGCCTGTTGAGATGACTCAGGAAACAGGAGATCTCACTCCAACATCTAAATTAAAGAGAAAAGTTATAAATTCAAACTACGAAAGTTATATTGAATCTTTATATATTGAAGATTAATTCCCCATATTACATGACTCAGTCTCTCCAGGAGACTGAGTCATGTTCTTTTTACTCCATTTGAAATCTAATATTATTGAATGTTCTGCACCTTTTACGAAATATGTATTTTCTTAAAGAAAAATATATAAAACAAAAGCATAAATACTTCCTGAGGAATACAGGAAAGTATTTATACGTTATATTATAGCAATATTGATGAGCTGTGTCCTGGTTTTTCTGATAATCAGATTTTATGGTTTCTTTTTTTAAAAAAAGTAACTATATTAAATTATAAATAAAGAATTTTTAATTAATTATGGAGTAATCATGAAGCTGGTAAAGTTGATAAACGATATAAGTAAAAAGCAAAGACTTAT
>CAYNFB010000208.1:0-6191 GCA_964396355.1 uncultured Leptospirales bacterium
AAAGCAGGAAGTTTCTTCTCAACCTCATTACTTTTCTCTCTTTCAAAAAGCTTATCTCCGTCCGATTCCGGTTTCATGAGTTGAGAGTACATCTGTATCTTTCATTACTATAATCGCGGTGGAGAGCAGTTTTTCGTATTCACTGATCTGTTTGTCTGCTGAGTTTACTCTGTATGGTATTACCGCAATTTTTGATAATACCGGTGAGGCTATGAGTATAAGGAGCAGTGTGATGTATATTCTTTTCATGTTTTTCTCTGTATTTGGTTTATGTAAGATTAAAGCAGTTAAAGTAAAAAAGGTCAATAAAATTAGGTGATGGGACCGGGAATATCTCTGTTATTCTTCAAAATAAATTTGACAATGCACTGTGATTAGTTATAAATTAAACAGGGCTATTATACCGGGAGGGGGTATAATTATGAAAATAACAACGGATGTTAATCTGGTTCATCAGAATCGCAGTGGTCGTGATGTACAGGGTGTCTCAAAAAAAACAGCTCCAGGGGCGGCATCACACGCAAAGCTGAGTAACGGCATATCTTCGCGTCTGCAGCAGGAAAGGTCTTTAATTGATGCAATGGCCATAGCTCAGGTGTCAAGGTCAGTTGTTCAGAAAGCAATTAATGTTTCTGCCAGACTGAGTTCCATAGCCTTTCAGGCTATGTCTACCGGTAATATCGACGTAAGTGATCTCAATAGTCAAATGTCTGACATAAATGGTGTTATGGCAAATTACGGAGAGAATGTACTCTCTCCGCCGGACAGTCGCAGCCATGGAAGTGAATATTTATCTAAAATTGCAGATAGTGCAGGCGAACTTGCCCGGGGAGCATCTGAAATGGCAGAGGGCAGAGCTGTGGCTCCAAAGAGATTTGATGCAGTGACTGAGAATCTGGGCAAGGTGGCTTCGAATATTGACGGTGATATCCGGATGTTTGGGGAAAAATTAGGCCGGCCCGGTACTGTATTTGCGGCTGATTCGGATATTCCGGATATTGCAGTAAAAACTGTTCAGTATATTACGGATAACCCCGGGGCGGCACTTGCGGGTCAGGGTAATATCCTTGCTGAAGCAGCCAGAGCTTTAACCATAGAATAAAAAATAGTCTGGCTGCAAATTTTATCTTGACTTTAAATTAATTTTGAAGGTAGTCTGTTTGTCATAATATTCGGCTCTTTCCTTGGAAATTTTTTATCATTCAATAATCTCTGGCGCTTTTTAGCCGGAGAAATTATTATTAATAAGATATAGAAAATAAATAATGACCTTTTATAACAAGTATAGAACAGACAAAGCTGATGAAGATATTAATCTATTCTTTTATAGAGAGAAATGTCTTAACAACGAGTCTGTTGACAAATCTAAAACCTCGGGTGTATTTGAATCTATTGCCGGATTCTATGCCGCTCTGGAAGGTAATAATTTTTTCACTAATATGAAAATAAGAGATTGTTTGGCATTGAGACTTGCTGGTGTAATTATCAATGAGCTTAACTCAGGTAACTACAAGGCGCTTGAAGGCTGCAGTCCCGGAGAAGATTTCTATCTGTCTCTGGCTGATGTGCTGTTTGAGCGTGAAGATAATGTAAGTGATAAGGAACTGCTTGTTATTTATCTGAAACAGACTGTCCATATGCTCCGGGAAAAGGGGCTTATTTTTGAGCAGTCCGGTTTGGTGAGAGCTTCTGATTCCTCTATATCCTCTGAAAAACTTTATAAAGAGCTGATCAATTCGTTCTGGAATGTGGTAGACTGGAAGGGTATCTTTCCCTCCTCTCCTGAAGCTGCAGAAAAAGTTTATGAGAACAAAAATACTTTTATTGAACTGCTTCTTGAATATTATACAGAAGTACGAGCCGATGATCTGGCCGGTGATTTTCTGGAAATTGCAGATATTTCAGAAAAAGATGACCAATTCCTGATCTCATTTATGGGATTTTATCTTTTTTCATGGTTTGCAAATTTCGGGATAATTGATTACGTAGTTTCAGATTCAGGAGATGATTATTATCTTTCAGTTGATGATTACGGCAGGAATATTATTTCCGTCTTTCTTGGCTGACAGCCGGGAAAGTCTCTTGAGATAAATTTTGTTTTAATCGTCTTGCCTCCTTTAAAGCCTAAATCGCTTCCCCCTTTAAAAATAAACAATATAGTGATCAAAACGTTTATGTTTTTTTTCACAGTCTTTGATGTAGGGGCCATGTATAATTGGTTTTAATTTGAAGTGAATGTGGCTGGAATTGGAAAAAATCTTTTGTCCGCTATAATTAAAAAATAGCGGCCAATGAATTTCCTGAATTACTTTGGAGACGGCGGGAGTCGAACCCGCGTCCTACAAAACAAACCTATAGCGTCTACATGCTTATTCTGCTCGTTTAATTTAAGTCTCTAACTCCAGGAGCAGGCACCGTAGGTAAAGACCGGTCTTCCTTTAGTTTTGCCATATTCCCGGAAGCATGAAATCTGGCTATCCTCTATTGTTTGATACTTTTAAATCTCCCAGAGGAGAGGTGATCTAAAAGCATAGCAGCTATTATGCTGCTAGAACCATATTATCGTTTGCAATTATCTTTGCCTGCCACGTTTAACGAGATGACAGCACACTCGACATGCAGCTATAGACTCACAATTGCAGTCGAAACCATGTCGTCCCCTGCAAAAAAAGTACAAGTTTACAAAGAGCAGTTATGTCCAAATTTGTCAATTAGATTAAATGATAATTGACATTAACTATGTTTATGTGGTTACTGAAATATGAATATGTTACAGGGAAAATCTATGTTGAACAGGTTTATTGGAGTTTTTATAGTTTTAATAATATCTCTTATCTTCTCTTCGTGTGGACAGGGCGGAGGAGAAAACCAGGAAAGTGCTGCTGAAGTCAGTAAGCCTCCGGTTGTGGAGCAGAAGAAGGCTGAGCCTCTTACCTTTAAAGATATTAGAGGATTTTGGAAGCTGAATTATGGAAATAATTACGGATATAGTTTTCATTTTTATAAAAATTACAGGGCTACTGTTGTTCTCTCTCTAAGCAACAGCTCTCTGGTTTTCAGGGGAGTTTATAATCTGGAAGATGATAATCTGGTGAGAATTAATATTTCGGAAATGAAGAGAACAGATGAGACGAAAAGTGTCAATGTTACCAGCAATTTTATAAAGACAAAGTCATCCTATTTTGTCTTTCACGGAAGAGTCCGAAAGATGAAAAGAAATCATATGCTTGAGCTCAGGCTGGTTAAAATCTTTATTGATGGAAATGGCTCCGAGGGCTATTTCGAACCGCTGATTAAGCTTAAGAGGATAAAGCGATAGTGAACATAGATAATTTTAAATTTAAAAATTCCATAGGTGCGGATTTGGCCGGACGGGTCTATGGTGATGATGAGAACACGGTTTCGGGAGTTATATTCTCTCACGGCCTTTTTTCGACAAAGGACGGTTATAAAATAACAAGACTTGCTGAATCGATAGTGGGAACCGGGAACAGGCTTATGACATTTGATTTTACCTTCGCCGGAGAATCGCCCGGAAATATAACGGATATATCTGTTCTTCAGGAGGTGGATGATCTCCGATCTGCAGTTCATGAATTCAGAAGAAGGGGAATCGATAGTATCCATCTCATGGGATCAAGCATGGGAGCGGTCGTTTCCATCCTTGCCGAATCTATGGATAACTTTTCGTTTAAGTCGCTAATTCTTATTGCCGCTCCTGTAGATCTCTTTGGTATTATTCCCGGGATGACTCCTGAAGATGCTGATAAACTGGAAGAAAATGGTGTCACTGAAATCTCTGGCATACCTGTCAAAAATAGTTTTTTTAAAGAATTATCGGGCATTGATATGATTGAAGGAATAAAAAAAATAAACTGTCCGGTGCTGATTTTTCACGGACGGGATGATGATGTTGTTGATTTTAAAAATTTTGAAACACTGACGAAAAATCTGACAGTAGATTATGATCAGGAAGTAATTGATGACGGGGATCATCATCTTACGAGAGATCAGGATATTGCTCTTATGGAAAGAAGAATTGGAGAATGGTTAAGCAGATAAATGTTTAAAATCTTTATATTGACAATGGGATTTATACAGGCAGTAATAGGATTTGTTGAAATGATTGTCCCTTACTGGTCCTACGATGCATGGAAAAACTGGGTGAAAAATAAATTTTTCCCTATTCACGGAATCCTTCTTATAGCTGCCGGTCTGCCTCTTACTATCTATAAAGGATATATGTCGGGCGTTCTTTTTTTTATCGGCCTCTTTATTGTTTTTACAGGTCCTCTGGTGCTTATATATCCGGATAAAATAAGAAATGCCTTTTTAACTGCAGAAAGTGAAATAAGCAGAGAGGGTCTGAAGAGGATGATTTACTTCGATTCTGCAATGAGACTTGTTTTTTGCGCGATTCTGCTGTTAAGCTATTACAGAACCTGGGGAAGTAGTTAATCGGTAAGCTGATTTTATTATTGACACATCGCGAAATAATTTCATTTATTTCTAAATTGAGCTGACTTTATGCCGGAGCTTCCAGGCTCCTTTTTCTCAAATAAATTATACCTACCGGAGTAAGAATGGACTTCATAAACATATCTCAAAGAAGATTTCATGAGGGAACAATACACAGTTTTTCAAGTGCTGAGAATGATTCCAGCGGTGCCGGGAACATCCTGTCGGCCGGAGGATACTGGAGTACAAAGAGAAGAGCTGCTGCTATAAATGAACATGTAGTCATAGATTATGGGGATCTTGTTCCTGTTAATTATATAAAAATCAGTGCTTCTTCGAGCGGGACTTCCAGCCTGCCCAACGGTTTCCGGATTGAGGGAAGCATTGACAGCAAAGAGTGGACAGCTCTCTATTCGGAGACAAGTACTCCTCTGGATTCCCGGGAGTATGAGATCCATATACCTCTGAAAATTTTAAAATATATTAAAGTTTTGATAAATGACCCGGCTGTACTGGGGTCGCAGTATTTTTCAGAGATAGGACGTTTTGAGGCAGGGATTGCGGGTCTTGCAGAAATCAGCGCAAGCAGTTCCAGTCCCGGCAACGGCGTTGAAAAAATGATTGATGGAGACAGTAGCACGTACTGGGAGTCTGAGCAGAAGCAGAACAGTGCCAGAGAATCCCTTTTTGTTGATCTGGGAGAGATATGCTATTTAAACCGTATCGCCATGAGCGGAGTGAACGAAGGTTTTCCTGAAAGTTTTCACGTTGAAACATCTCTTGATAATGAAATCTGGATTACTCTGTTTCAGGAAAAGAATTTCGTTTCGGAATATAATAAAAAATACTACTGGGATACCGGCATTACCGCAGCACGATTCGTCAGGGTTGAAGCACCGGGCAGACAGCTTATAAACCGTAGATTCGGAGTAAGAATAAGCGGAATTGAAATATCATCTGCGCCGGTTAGTTATGATCATACTCATAACATCGGTGATATAACTCCCCATGCTTCTATCTTTCAGGCGGGCATGGTAAGGCTTGCAAGAGACGGAGAGAGCATAACCGGTGCTGTTGTGCAGTCTACTGACAGCAGGCTGCGAGATGCAACCAATGTGTTTAAAGGAATCGTTCAGCTTGCCAATGATGGTGATTCCACTTCCGGACTGGCTGTACAGGCCAGCGATAGGAGGATTAAACAGGCAACTGAAGATAAACCCGGTATTGTAAGACTTGCTTATAACAGAGAAACGAATGCAAATGCCGTAGTGCAGGCAAATGATTCCAGGCTGCTCCATGGAACAGAGGATAATTTTGGAATAGTAAAAATTTGTCCCAACGGCGAATATAAGGAACACGCAGTAATATCCGGAAATGATATGAGGATCCAGAAGGCGACTGCAGATTCATTCGGGATTACCAGACTGGCAAAAGACGGGGAATCAGAGTCCGGTACAGTAGTACAGGGAAATGACCGGAGACTGAAGGATGCCACAGAGACATCCATGGGTATAATGAAGTTTGCAGTTGATGGAGGGACGGAGCCTCTGACTGCTGTACAGGGAAATGATACAAGACTTGAAAATGCTTCAACGATATCCTGTGGAATAGTTGAGCTGGCCGATGATGGAGAAGACAGACCCGGGGTAGTGGTGCAGGGAAATGACCGCAGGCTGAAAGACGCTACGATAGAGAGCCGCGGAATAGTTGAGCTTGCTGAAGACGGTGAGGAC
>CAYNFB010000208.1:6201-6508 GCA_964396355.1 uncultured Leptospirales bacterium
AGACTGAAAGACGCCACACCGTACAGCAGGGGAATCGTAAGAATAGCAGAGGATGGAGAATCTGCCGAAGACGGGGTGGTTCAATCATCCGACAGAAGACTGAAGGATGCAACTGTCAAGAGCCGCGGAATAGTCGAGCTTGCAGAAGACGGAGAGGATAAACCCGGAGTAGTTGTGCAGGGAAATGACCGGAGATTGAAGGATGCCACAGTCGAGAGCCGCGGAATAGTCGAGCTGGCCGAAGATGGAGAAGACAGGCCCGGAGTGGCGGTACAGGGCAATGACCGGAGACTGAAGGATGCTTCTG
>CAYNFB010000208.1:6518-6753 GCA_964396355.1 uncultured Leptospirales bacterium
CAGTAGACGGAGGGACTGATCCTCAGACCGCAATTCAGGGCAATGATAAGAGATTGAAAGATGCAACTACTATGGCTAAAGGAATAGTAGAGTTAGCCGAAGATGGTGAAGACTCTCCAGGAGTGGCGGTACAGGGAAATGACCGGAGACTGCGGGAGGCAACATCTGAAGCTGCAGGAATTGTTAAGCTGGCAGACAACGGCGAATCTGCAGAAAAGGTGGCTGTTCAGGCAAA
>CAYNFB010000209.1:0-1677 GCA_964396355.1 uncultured Leptospirales bacterium
AGGTATGCCTCCATCATGAGAATGAACAGCGATGGTTCGGGCCTTGAAATTTATGCTCGCGGTATAAGAAATACCGTGGGCTTTGACTGGCATCCGGGGACGGGCGATCTCTGGTTTACTGAAAACGGCAGAGATCATATGGGTGATGATATTCCGCCCGAGGAGCTGAACAGGGCAGACAGACCGGGACTGCATTTCGGGTTTCCTTTTCTCCATGGAAGCACTGTGAAGGACCCGGCGTTCTGGTCCTCCCGGGGGAAGACTGCAATGACACCTCCCGTTCATCAGTTCCAGGCTCACTCGGCGGCTCTTGGAATGAGATTTTATACCGGGGAGCAGTTCCCCTCCTACTATCATGGGGGAGTCTTCGCGGCAGAACACGGTTCATGGAACAGGTCTGAGAAGGTAGGCTACAGGGTAAGCTTCATAAAGCTTAAAGGGAATAAGGCCCTTTCCTACAGGGTGTTTTTGTCCGGATGGCTGAAGAACGGCCGCGTTTCAGGAAGGCCGGCCGATGTGGAGATCGGACCCGACGGAGCTCTTTATGTGGCCGATGACTACGGCGGACGCATTTACAGAATCAGCTACACAAAGTGAATTATAGTGATCTAAATTGTTATTGATTTATATTATATGATCTTTACTTCTAAACCTGACATTTAATCAGGAGTGCTTTTCCAATATGAAGAAGAATTATATAATATCATTATTTCTTTTCGTCGCAATTTCCGCCGGCAGTGAACTCTCTGCGGCCGGGAGAAGTGTACTGCTTAAGGTATTCCCTCCATCCTACACTCTCACAGTAGACGGAAAGCAGGTTAAACCCGTAAAGATAACACAGTTTTTGAAAAAGAGTTATATTCAGGCCGGAACACGGGAGCTGCTGTTTTCCGCAGAAGGTTATGATAATAAAAAAATTACAGTGAACATCAGCCGCAGGGTCCGCATGCTTGAGGTAAAGCTTGAGAAGACCGTAAGTTCTCTTAAACATGTGAAGACTCTTAAGACAGGTATGCATCCCAAGTCTGTTGAGTTCTCTCCCGACGGGAAGTTTTTTGCCGCCGCCCTTCTTATGGACAATGGAGTAGATGTATTTACAACAGAGGGCTTCAAAAAGGTGAAGAGAATTGAATTCCCTGCCAAATATAAGAAGAAAGAGATGTTTGTGGAAATTGCATACGTACCCGAGAAGAACCAGATGTGGGTTTCCCAGATGTCTACGGGCAGCATTCACGTAATAGATATGAAGGATTTTACATATAAGAGTACATTCAGTACCAAAGGCGTATGGACCAAGGTGATGGCCTTCAGCGTAGACAGAAAGCTTCTGTTCGCATCCAACTGGGTGTCCGAGGATGTTTCTGTTATGGATGCCGATACACATAAGCTTATAAAAAAAATCAGGGTTTCCGGAATTCCCCGGGGAATGGTTGCAACAAATGACGGGAAGTTTCTCTACGTCTGTATCTTCGAGAACGGTCAGATACAGAAGATAGATCTAAAGAAGATGAGAATTGTGAAGACTCTGAAATTTCCAAAGGGTGCAAAGAGACATGTTGCAATGGACAGGAAGAAGAATATTCTCTATGTTACAGACATGTACAGAGGCAGCGTCTACGTGATATCGGCAGAGACTGATAAGGTCATAAAAGAGATTCGCGTTGATCAGAAACTCAA
>CAYNFB010000209.1:1777-6737 GCA_964396355.1 uncultured Leptospirales bacterium
AATAATGCAGCCATGTTAAGGATGGAAGGATGAGAATAATATTTCTGACGGATATTCACGGCAGTTTCGATGAGGTGAGAACTCTCCTTCAGGAGACTGTGGCCGATGTTTATATAATTGCCGGAGATCTTATCGATATTCCATTCTATAACATGGATTCTGCAATAAATTATCACGAGGTTCAATCCTACTTCAACGGCATAAGACGCAGTGAGGGGAAGGAGCATATTCTCCTGGAGGATTTTGTAGATAATTTAATAAACGATCCTGAGGTTGAGGAGTCTGTCCTTCACGAGGCGATGAAGTATCAGCATTACACAATAAGAGCAAGAAGAGTAATGCAGCAGAAGTACAAGGTTCTTGAAAACATCTGTTCCATGAAGGGCTCATCAAGAGTCTTCGCCCTTCCGGGTAATTACGACATGGATCTGAAGTTCACCTCTCTTCACGGACGGGATCTGCACATGCACTGGCATCAGCTGGAAGACATGAAAATTGCAGGCTACGGCGGCGCCGATGTTTTCACCGCAGGCATACCCGAGCGCTACATCGTCCACTACAGGGCCGGTATCGGGAAAAATGATAAGCAGAATGAAATGTATTCATTCTTCAGGGCAGTTAAGCCCGATATCATTGTGGCTCACCAGCCGGCACACGGCATTCATGACCGGCTTAGCTATAAGGGCCCATCGGGTTCTCCGGCGCTGAGAACCTACTGCGACAACAGTGATGTTAAGCTCTGCCTCACGGGACACATTCATTCTGACTGGGGCTTTGTTTCAAGCGACGATACTATCTATTTAAATCCTTCAAGTTTCGGAGAAGTCACCAATGTTAACGGCCTGGTGTCCGAGGGGGGATTCTTTCATCAGATTGAGATGGAAGATCAGCAGGTAAGCCGTATCTATTTTAAAAAGCTTGTGCAGAACAGAATTTACGACATTGCCGACTACTTCCCCGAAAGTGGAAAATGGCAGGAGCATATCGTCGATCAGGAGCGCTATGATGCTCTTAAATTAAATGAGAATTATGATATGAAGATGAAGAAGTATTCTCATATTCCCGAGATAGTTCTCTATAATGAAATACGGCAGTTCTTCAGATCCTTTCAGACACAGGAGACTGATGACCGCATAGAGATTCTCGAAAAAGTGGTAAAGCTCCTGGAAGGGCATCTCGACGCAGTGGCAATGGACGTCGTGGGCTCTGTTAATTTCGGCCTGTCCCAGTCGCTCTCGGACATAGATCTTGTTCTCTATCTCCGCTGCGAGGATAACTGCAGCGAGTTTAACGGCCAGTGTCCCACTTTGACAAAAATGGAGGAGAGAATTTCTGAGCTGCTTGAAGGTAAGTACCACTTTCAGATTATAGACTGCGTAAATCTGGATGTGGTTGAAAAAAGTATAAAAGAGAATAATTACGAGTGTGAGGCTACGCAGCGTTTCCTCGCTCATCGTCTCATGGGAAGGCCTATCAATTACAGGGTCATTGCACCGGTGGAGGATCTTCTCAACAGCAATATGGAATTCAGAAAGGAAATTGAGGGAAGTGTGCAGTCTTTCTTTAAAATTTTTACAAATACATCACAGCATGTTCATTCTTTTAAAAAGTATGAACTGCGTCTTAAATCTCTGGGAATTAAAATTCCCGATGTTATGAGAGATAAACTAAAGGATTACTTCTCCATGGATGAAGAGGATAACTGATTTCAGTCTATGAGATAGGGCCTTACATCTGTTACAATCATGCCTGCGGCCTCCCCTGCCCTGAGTCCCATGTCGCCGTCTTCAAATACCTGGCAGACTGAGGGACTTGTCTTCATCAGTTCTGCACATCTGAGAAAGGTCTCCGGTGAGGGCTTGTGTTTTTCAACATTATCTGCTGCAACTATGATATCGATATACTGATCCAGTTTCATCACTTCCAGGGTCATCCGGGCAATATCACTTCTTCCGCCTGTGCCGATTGACATGGGCATCACTTTATGATATTTGTGTACAAGATCTGCTACGGCCTCTATGGGCTTTATCTGGGGCAGGAGTTCGAGGAATACCTCCTCCTTCCTTTTAGCAAATTCACCGGGATCAAGTTTGAGATTGAGTTTTTCATTTACCAGAGGTACAATTTTTATAGTGGGCATTCCGGCGAGGCCGTAAAAGATTTCCTCGGAATACTCAAATCCGAATTCCCGGGCAGTAATTTTCCAGGCCTGAAAATGCAGCGGCATTGAATCGGCCAGTGTGCCGTCCAGATCGAAAATAAGGGCTTCTGCTTTTTTATCTATGTCGAGTTTCAATCTCTTCCACCAGTAATTTTTTATATGACAGCCCTAATTCATACTTCGATCGTAAAGACTGTTCCGCTGCTGTCCGAATCAAGTGATATCTTCCATCCCATAACCTGTACTGCATGTTTGACAATTGATAATCCCAGTCCAGTTCCGCCGCTTGCCCGGGAACGTCCCTTGTCTACTCTGTAGAATCTTTCAAATATCCTGCCCTGTACTTCTCGTGGAATTCCAATTCCCGTATCGGCAATTTTAAAAATCAGGGATTCTCCCTTCTTTTCACATTCTATGGAGATTGTTCCTTCTGTATTATTATAGTTCACGGCATTGTCAATGAGATTGAAAAATATTTCTTCAGCAAGAAAATTATTTCCGTAGGTTTTAAAATCTGCATTTTCACTGAACTGTGTAGTGACGGTAATTTTTTTCTCTGTGATTTTGGGGTTTATTATTTCCAGGCATCTCTCTATTACCTGCTTTACGTCAACGAGTTCTTTCTGAAATTCACCCGGGGATTCTACCATGCTGAGCTTTATGATATCATCTACTATGGCATTCTGTCTGTCGGCATTTTTAATGGCTCTGTTTATGTATTCGCCTGTCAGTTCCCTGTCATCGGGGTGATTTCTGATTGTTTCCAGATATCCTTTTATAATGGCAATGGGAGTTTTTAATTCGTGTGAGACATTGCTTACCAGATCGGATTTTATCTGTTCAATTTTCTTCCTTTCAGATACGTCGTGAAGAACTGTGAGTATCCCCTTTATTGATTTTTTCCCTTCAATGGGATTAATTCTTACTTCAAGAAAATGGCCGTTCCCGATCTCTATATCAAAAACAGATTTTTCTCCGGTCTTCAGAGCCTTGTCGATCTCGTTGTTGAGTTTTCTGCTTCGGATTATTTCAAAGTAGGGTCTGTTTTTAGATTCAATATCTATGTTCAGCATGAGGGAAAAGGATTTATTCGAGATCTGTATTCTTTTCTCACTGCTGATCATAGCCACGCCGTCGCTGATACTTTCTATGGTGGTCTCGAGTTTCTGTTTTTCAAATATATGCTCATTCAGCGTATCTACAATTGTGTCTGCCATCTTGTTGAGTGATTTCTGAAGGTTTCCTATTTCATCATCACTGTAGTTCATGATTCGTCTCTTATAGTCTCCCCGGGCAAAATCCGAGGCAAAATCCAGAGTCTCCTGGAGAGGACGGGTGATCTTGACAGATATTAATATTATTATTATTACGGCGGTGAAGAGAACAATCCAGGATACATTGAATACCATTTTTTTGAGACTGGCAAGACTTTCCTCTACTTCATAAAGAGGTTTAGCCTGTCTTATTACGTGATCATTATTGAATGATGCGTAGTAGAGCATATTTGTTTTGAGAGTGCTGCTGTATCTTATGCTGATTCCTGAACCGGATTTTATTGCATCGTTTATCTCAGGCCTGTAAAGGTGATTATCCATTTCCTCTGCATCAGGAACATCGGAATCCGCCAATACCTTCCCCTGGAGGTCTACAATTGTGATTCGGAGATTCATGATGGAGGAAAATTCGCTGATGTTTCTGCTGATCAGATCTTTATCCGACAGTTTGAGCTTATCCTTTTTCAGCATGAGTTCAATCAGCCCGGCATTCCCTGACATGACTTTTTTAGTCATGCTTATGTGAGTCTCCCTTAGAAGTGAGCCCAGGAGAAGGAATACTATTAATACCATTGCAGCAATTAATGATACGTATGAAATTATAATTTTATAGCTTAATTTTTTCAGCATATTATTCTTTGAACCCGTAACCTACTCCGGAAAAGGTTGTTATTATGTTCTTATAGTCTTTTAGTTTTTTTCTCAGATTCATTATGTGTACATCAATAGTCCTGTCCACAACGTATACGTCCTGGCCTCTGACGCTGTCGATGATGTTATCTCTTGTGAAAATTTTTTCCGGATTTTCCATAAAAAGAGACAGTATGTTGAATTCAGTTTTTGTCAGCTTTACATTTTCATTATCGACTTTGAGGGAGTACTGTTCTTTATTCAGTTCCACTCCCCGGTATTTGAGAACATTGGATGAATTTGCCGCGGGTTTTTCAGATGTTCTTCTCAGGACTGCCTTTATCCTGGACTTCAGCTCCTTTATGCTGAAAGGCTTGGTCATATAGTCATCTCCGCCAAGTTCCAGTCCGAGAATCTTATCGAATTCATCGGATTTAGCAGATAGAAATATTACGGGGATACCGCTGTACTTCTCTTCTCCTCTTATTTCTCTGCAGAATTGAATTCCATCCATGCCGTCCATCATTATATCGAGAATAATCAGATCGGGAATATTCAGAGATAAAGACTCCTTTGCCTCCTCGGCAGAGGGAAAGGTGTACACTTCATAACCCTCGGTGACGAGATTTATCCTGAGTATTTCCCGGATATCACTTTCATCATCTACTACGAATAATTTCTTCTTCATAACTTCAGCTCATGCATTTATTTATATCCTTATGCCTGATATCATCTCCCTGGATGTAGTAGATGGCTCTTTCTGCTATATTCTTGGCATGGTCTCCTATGCGTTCAAGGGCCTTTGCTACCATTATAAGCCCCAGGCATTGAGATACCTGTCTGGTCGACTCGCCCATATAGGTAAAGAGTTCTATGTATATCTGAAGATTCAGCT
>CAYNFB010000210.1:0-327 GCA_964396355.1 uncultured Leptospirales bacterium
ACTGGTGCTCATTGCCGGTTTAAGTCAGCACGGTGCTCAGGGCACAACACTCTGCGCGATGATTCCGCCCATCGGCGTACTGGCGGCATTTGAATACTACAGAGCCGGTCACGTAGATATAAAAACAGCGGCCGTAATAGCCGCAGGTTTTATATTCGGTGCGATGATAGGAAGCAAGATAGCAATAAGGATCAATCCTTTTATATTAAAAAAATTATTCGGAGCCCTGCTGCTTTACATCTCAGTGAGAATGCTCATAAGCAGATAAGCGGACTGTCAGCCCGCTTTTTCCTCACCGGTCTTAGCTTCTTCGCTTTTTTTGCCCTT
>CAYNFB010000210.1:337-6717 GCA_964396355.1 uncultured Leptospirales bacterium
ATATGGCTTTATCATCTCGCATTTGCCCTCAAAAACGACTCCATCTGAAATCATCAATTTCTTCGTGCGTATATTGCCGTAGAGTTTGCCGTTTGTATGTATTTCGAGTCGTGTAGCAGCCTCGATGTTTCCGTAAACTGTTCCCTTTATTATTACAGTATCGGCCTTGATATTAGCCCTGACAACAGCCTCCTCGCCGACTACCAGATATCCGCCCGAGGTTATCTCCCCGTCAAATTTCCCATTGATCTGAAGCGATTTTTTAAAGGAGAGATCTCCTGTAAACTCGGTATTCTTGTTGAAAACAGTCGAAATCATCCCGATATCGTATACCGGGTTCTTATTAACCTGTATTATTTTTCTTGCCATTTATATTTCCTGATAAAATCTATTTTGTAGTCATCACAAAGACTCCGTCCCAGTCTTCAGGAGGAGGTGTTTCTTTATAATTTCTGGCCCTGTCAAGATAAAGCCCCGATGGACCGTCTTCAGGGTCAACCTTCAGAGCCATTTCAAAGGATCTTATTGCATCATCCCATTTTCTCTGCTTATATGCAGACAGTCCCAGATTATAATATTTGAGTAATTCTTCTTTTTCCTTTGATATCATAAATCCTCCCTGCACTCTGATATAAGCCTGTCAGTAATTTCTTTTCACTATAAAATTCATAAGACCGGAAAAAGCTTCTCGGTATGGAGATTCAGGGAAGAGCTCCAGCTGTCTCTCTGCCTTTCGAACAAATTCCCCTGCTTTTGAGAAGGAGAATTCAAATGCGCCGGAGTCATGAATAATGCCCTTCACCTCAGACCAGTTATCTCCCTCAGGATTATTGACAAAATCCCGGAGTCTGAGTTTCTGCTGTTCACTGCCCTCTGTCAAAACATGAATAAAAGGGAGGGTTATTTTGCCGTCTCTGAAATCATTGCCCACATCCTTACCGGTGGTGGTGCTGCTTTCGCTGAAATCAAGAGTGTCATCGACGATCTGAAAAGCATAACCGAGGTTCAGACCTACACTGTAGAGAGCATTACACTCTTCATCAGTGAAACCTGCTTTTACCGCTCCGATATGGGAACTGGCAGCCATGAGTCTTCCGGTCTTTCTTTCTATTATAGAATAATAATGATCTTCAGTAATCTTATCGATATTGGAATATTCAATCTGATAGAGTTCTCCTTTGACCATTTCCTTTGTAGCATCTGCAATTGAGTCAAGAATTCTTCTGTTGCTGTCCTTTACGGCAATATTAACTGCCAGAGAATATAGGTAATCACCGGCAAGGACTGCCACTTTTTCACCGAATTTTCCGTGTACAGAAACATTCCCCCTCCGAAGAAAGGATTTATCAATAATGTCATCGTGAATCAAAGAAGCTGCGTGTATTATCTCAACAGCAGCAGCAAGGTCAATAACGCCGTCGGGAATATTACCCTTCAGCGCCGATGCAAGAACAACGAGAGATGCCCTGATTTTTTTCCCGCCCTTCAGGAAGAGATGCATTGAGCTGTTGTCTATTACCGGAACACCTGTGGCAATATGAACTTTTATACTTTCATCCACCCTCTGCAGTTCATCAGAGAGGGGGGATAAAATTTCCTGTAATTTTCCGCTCATCTTATCGATTAATCATAAGTTGAGAAACATTCACGTCTTGACTCGAAAATTTCAAAAACCTTGTCAAGCATTGTTGTTTCAAATAATTTAAGGAGGTTGTCGCTTGCAATTATCAGCTTTATATCACCTTCCTGATCCTTGATTTTCCTCTTTATTGCAACGAGAACACCCAGAGCAGAACTGCAGATATGTTTTACGTCAATCATATCAATACATATTTCTCTCTTATCCTCATCAAGACATTCATTTAAAATTGCCTCAAATTCTTCTGATTCATTCTGATCAATTCTCCCTTCGAGCAGAATCAACTCATAATTTTCAAATGACTTTCTCTCCATTTATAGGCTCCAGTTTTATTTTTCACTATCATTCCTGCAGATTTTCTTCTAAACAGGAAGGCCCCTGTGTTCAAGAACTGTACAAGGACCTGTAGATTCTAAGTAATTATCAAAATTAAAAATTACGGATAGTCTATAATGATTTTAAATAATTTCAAGCTTTTTTAGATCCGAACGTGCAATGGTAAGAGAAAAAACTTCCAAAGCTCCATAATCCAGCAATTTCCTCGAGCATTCATTTATTGTAGCCCCAGTTGTAAATACATCATCAACGATAAGAACTTTGCTGTTTCTGAGCTTTTTATAGTTAATGATCTCATATCTGTCAATTACATTAATAAACCGTTCCGTATAATCAAGTTCCCTCTGAACCCCGGAAGAGGGCCTCTCCTTCAGAAAAGCCCTGCACCTGATATTATTTCGGGAGCCGAGTGCTGATGCGATGAGTCTGGACTGGTTATACCCCCTGTTTTTTTCTTTTCGGCTGTTCATAGGAACGTATGTAATAAAATCTATATCTTCTTTTAATTCCTCTATGGCTCTGTCGGCGTAGGGAGCAAAATTTTTATAAACTCCCTTTATCCTGCCAAACTTCAGGGAGTGGATAGCATTCTTAACTACACCCTGGTATTCGAATAGACAGATATTCCTCGACGGATAGAATTTTCTATCGCTGCAGACAGTACACTGACCGTCATGAAGATATGCACCGCATACCGGACAGCCATCATTTAGAGTTTTGATTTTGTCAAGGCAGGCAGAGCATAGAGAATTGCAGTCCCATGCCACGAAGACTCCACAGGCTACACAGCGGGAGGGGAAGAGCAGATCCATGGCCGCCTTGAAGGGCTGCATCACACGCAATAGCTTCATTGTAATATTCAGATTAGAGCCCTCCCTTCTTTATCTTATCTCCCTGAAGAATCATGAAGATCACCTGCTTATTATACGAAAAAGCCCCGGGAAGAATGAAAAGAATAATAGTCAGTTCAAATAAAGTTAAGATAATTGCCCTTATTCTTACGGGTAAAACATAAAGTGACAATATTATCACCGCCATTTACAGATCTTGGAAGTATTTTTGTTGACTCATAGAGAAGTATTTCTATAAATTAGTTTAAGTAAGCAAAAATCTGGAGTTAGAAATGATAGATACAAAACTGCTGGAAATACTCGCCTGCCCGGCCTGTAAGGGTGATGTTGAATATGATGCCAGAAACGAAAAGATAATATGCACCGGATGCGGCCTGAAATACCCGGTAAAAGACGGCATACCTGTTATGCTCGTAGATGAGGCCGAAAAACCTGAATAGCACAAGCCGTTTAATCTGTGTAAAACGGCAGAATAAAGAAACAACCACAAATTTTAATCATAACATAAGAGAAGGTTTATAAGATGTTTGATTCCAAGAATGTAATTTCTAAATACGTCGGATATTTTTTAGTCGGATTTTTTCTCCTCATAATAATTCTGTCCTTCGGGATGCCTGACCTGGGACTTAACTGCGGCAGCGACCCGACGTCAGTTGCCGTTGTAAACGGACAGAGGGTTCATCATCTTGATTTTATCCGGTACAGAGATACAAAGTTCCGACAATATAAGGATAAGAAAATGACCGGATTTATCCTTGATAATTATATAATGGAGATAATGATGCTCCAGAAGGCAGAAGCTGAAGGATTTGATGCGACGGAGGAGAAAATATCCAGATACATCAAAACTTCAAGAGACTTCAGAAACCCTGCTACAGGAAAATATGATCCCCAGCTCTTCCAGATGGTATTAAGAAACAACCGGATGAGCTTCATGGAGTTTTCACAGCTTTTAAAGAGAGATATGCAGCTCTCCGATTTCAGATTTATGATGTCAGCCGGCACAGCTGTTGCAACGGAGGATGTAAAGAAGAAATACATCGCCGATAATTCTAAAATCAGAATTAAATATGCTCATCTGGCCACAAAGGATATGAGAAAGCGGTTCAGTAAAGATCTGGCCGTATCGGAAAAGGATATTGATCAGGAAATAAGCAGTAAAAAGGTTGCAATCAAGGATCCTAAAACCGACAGAGCGCGAATCAAAAAAGAGCTGGAAGATAAAAAGCTTGAAGCGATCAAGAAGAGTTTAATAGAAAGAATAAATAAGGTAGCCTCAGCAGGAGGCTCATTCTCCTCAGCCTCGTCTCTGCTTGGCGGAAAAACAGGAACAACCAGTACCTTTAAAATAGGCGGCAGAATTACTCTTGCCGGTCAGAAGGGCGGTACAATCCCGGCCATTGAAAATTCCAAAATATTCATGGATAACTGTCTGGCCATGAAGGTTAATTCCTCATCACAGGTGATAGACAGTGCCCGGGGGCTGTATATTTTCACCCCCATATCAAGGGTTATCCCCGATACAGCAAGTATTAAAGAAAAGGATTTTCAGAATATTGAAAATACACTGGCCTACACAGGCATGAACACTATGATGAGAAATCTTCTGAAAAGCCTGAATGAAAAATCAAAAATTTCAAAAAATTTAAAAACTGATTGATAATTATTCAGAAATAAAATATTGTATCATAAATTTGGTTTAAAGGAGCTTCATACAGCATGAGCATAAATGCAGAATACATAAACCCCTTTCTCGAAGCAGCAAGTGTTGTCTTCAAGTCAATTCTCAATGTTGACCTAAGAAGAGGTAAACTTGTAATAAAAGAAAATCCGCTTCCTTCTATGGATGTTGCCATTTTAATAGGAATTGTCGGCGGTATTACGGGTGATGTTGTATACAGTATGAGCTTCCCTATGGTGCAGAAAATAGCAGAAGTCCTTGTTCCCGGGCTTTCAGAGGAACAGATAAAGACCGAGTACAAGGATATTGTGGGAGAGCTTGCAAACATGATTACAGGTAATGCAATGAATCTCTTTGCCTCTACAGGCAAGGTAATTGACATTACTACTCCTACAGTAATTGAAGGAAAAGACTTCAGCATTACAATGATAAAACAGACAACCCTGGGAATAACACTCTACAGTCCCATGGGTCAGCTCGAAATGAATATTGCCCTGAAATAGGGCAATATTGATCATTTACAATAAAAGTAACCTTTCTCTGACCTTAGTGTCCCCAATTATAATGAAAAACTCAATTAAAATTTTCTCGGTGCTGATTTTACTTCTGTCGATTTCCTGCTCAGGCGTCAGCAGAATGGATGATATCACTAAAAATTCAAAACCCTTCGTAATATGGGCTCATTCCGATATACAGGCAAAGAAACCCGAACACTTTACTAACTTCGCCACTGCAGTAAATGACATGGCTGCACTCGGTCACGTCGACATTGCAGTAACCGGCGGAGATATTGTTGAAAAGAAAAATGTGGAAAGATTCTACAGGTCCTATCTTGAAAATAGAAAGAAAATTGATACTGATGCATGGTATGAAATTGCAGGTAACCACGAATGGAAGCAGATTGATAAATATAAAAAATTCATAAATAAAAATCTTTTTTATTCAGTAAGAGCAGGGAATATACTTTTTCTCTTCATTTCAAACGCAGAGACAGTACATATAACCTATATTCCGCCCAGGGTTGTACAGTGGTGGAAGAAGAAGGTTATAGAGAATCAGGATAAAATAATAGTTACCTTTACCCATGCAACTCTAAAAGGCAGCGGCCTGATTCAGTCAAAGCTTGGGATAAAAAGGCTGTATATAAAAAATTCAGAAGATTTTGAACAGGTTTTAAAGAAATACCGGGTAGATCTGTGGATTTCGGGACATTCTCACATCCCGGGCTACCTCCCCTATACCGATAACAGAAGCTCATATCTCAACGACACGGTCTTCATCGATACAGGCGCAATACGCATAGACTTCATGACCGGCATAGAATCCAGACTCCTGTACTTTTACAACAACACCAATATAGTCAGAATTAAGCACAGAGATCACAGTAAAAGAAAATTTATAAAATCAAGAGAGAGAGTCTACAGGTTGTCGAAGAAATTCAGTATAAAAAACGGCAGCCGGATAAAAATAGATGAGATTCTAAGAACTGATTAACAATCCGGTCATAGAAGACCGGATCATTCCAGTTTACTACTGTTTACTGCACTCATTATAACAGCTCGTTTTAGAAACTTCACATGCAGCCTTTTTTGCCTCACTCTTGCCGGCTTTTTCCATACATTGATCAAAAGCGCTGTCGCAGGATGCATTACAGGCCATTACCTTAGGATTCATAGTTGAACACTGTGTAAAGGACATTATAATTACTGACAGAGTAAGAAATAAACCTAATTTCTTCATAGGATTCTCCTTTTTTAATAATGAATTAAATCTATATCATACAGTTGGACAAATCAATTTTTTTAAAAAAGATCAGAACGGGCGGTACAGTTCTCCTCATCTATGATGTAGTCTCCGAAAACTGAAGGAGCCT
>CAYNFB010000211.1:0-6664 GCA_964396355.1 uncultured Leptospirales bacterium
GAATACTTTGGCGGAGAAATTGAAAAAGGGCATCTGCTCGGCCGGGCGGGCGGAGGGAGGCTTAGTTTCAGTTATCATCACATTAACCGCGACGGAATGCTGCGCACAGGGAAGTGTGAGACTGAAGTAGCAATTAACAGCAGCGGCAGAATTGTCCTCAATGAAAAATGGCAGTGGACCAATGGTGATCTATCGGCTGGCGAGTCCACTTTGATCGAGGCTGACCCTTCAGAATTTAATGAATTGTTCTATGATGTAAGTGCTCCGGCCTATGATGAGCGCTTCTCTGTCTATGAGCCTTACAGGAAACAGATTTTAAAGTTCATACAATATCTTCCTGCAAAGGGATCTGTTCTTGATCTTGGCTGCGGTTCAGGGATTAATGCAGGGCTGTTCTATGAAGCATCACAACAAGTGACAGGTGTGGATATTTCGGAGAAGATGATTGAACTGGCAGAAAGCCAATGTCCGGGCGGTGAATTTATAAAGGGCGACATTCGTAATTATTCTGACGGCCGAAGGTATGACTCTCTGGTCTTATCTTTCTCTATCGTTCATCTGATCAGGGAGGAGGGGCTGGATCTTCTCGGGCGGCTGGGAGAGTTTCTCAAACACGGCGGATATCTCTATCTGAGCTTTATGGAAGGGAAGGGACAGAGAATGGAGAAAACCGGATTTTCCACTGAACCTGCATTCTTCAGCTACTACTCAGTGGAAGAAGTCTGCGATAAAATGCTTTCTTCCGGCTTCAGAGTTATAGAACAGAATGTTGAAGATTATATTGAGAAAGACGGAACTGTGACAAAAGATGTATTTTTAATTTTTAACAAGGAGTGATCGTTTTAAAAAATAAAAAGTCATCAGCTTGACAGGCCGTGACCGGAAAATTATAGATTAATTTCTGATTAATAAAAGAATCCTCTGACAAAAGAGGATAATTACTTTAACAATAAAGGTGGGCTTAATGCCGAGAATAAAACTAGTAGAGCTGAACAGATACAGATTCAGCCATGAACAGAAAATATTAATTTCACATCTTAACTTCGGAGGCCACGTGGGGAATGCCCAGATGGCTGAGCTGGTACACGACGGCAGATATCAGATGCTTAAAGCAATGGGGCTTAATGAAGCAAATATCGGTGACGACAGGACCGGAATTATAATGGGAGATCTGGTAATCAATTTCAAACAGGAATTATTTATAGATGATGTTATTACGATAGAATCAGATGTCGATGAAATTGTTGAAAAAGGATTTCGTATTTTCCACCGCATATTAAAGAATGGTGCAACAGCTGCAGTCGCCGAGACCGGATTTGTCACATTCGATTACGTTGAAAGAAAGATATGTTCTGTGCCTGAAATTTTTACAGAGAAGCTGGCAGGGATAAAATAAGGAGGGTGATAACACCCTCCTTATTTTATTACTTTGATTTCATTGAATAAACTCCATCCCATTTTTTGGACGGCGGCTTTTTCATGAATTCCTCGCAGCGCTTCACGTAGGTCAGTGAAGGACCGTCATCGGGAAGAATTTTTAATGCATCATTGAATGATTTCTGTGCTTTCTTCCATTGTCTTACATTGAAGTAATCCAGGCCGATATTATATTTTTCAATGCAGTCATAGACTTTATCCGGCAGAGTTCCTTTCTTGCCCATGAGCTCATATATTTCTATGGGTTCGGTTTTTCCCACAACACGTATTATATCGAGCTTTCTCGAATCAATGTGGTCCTTTACCGCACTGTAAGTGAATCCGCTTATCATGGCTGTGGTGCTGTAGAATTTATTGGCTCCCTCAAGTCGTGAGGCTAGGTTTACTGAATCTCCCATGGCTGTATAGTCCATTCTCATCTTTGAGCCCATATTCCCCACAACTGCCTCACCGGTGTTCATTCCCATCCTTACGAAGAGTTCCTGTTGTCCGATATCTCTCCAGTGTTCCTGCATCTCACGAAGTTTAGCCTTCATGTCAATTGCAGCCATGCAGGCGCGTAACTCGTGGTCCGGATAAGTTTGAGGAGCCCCGTAGAATGCCATAATAGCATCCCCTTCATACTTGTCCACCGTGCCTCCGTGAGAAATAATGATATCGGTCATCTCCGACAGATATTCATTGAGCCGCGCAACAAGCTCGGGAGGTGTGAGCTTTTCAGACAGGGAAGAGAATCCGGCAACATCAGAGAAGAATATTGTGATATGTCTGTTCTCTCCTCCAAGTTCTAGAGATTCGGGATGCTCGAGAATCTCATCGATTACATCGGGGGCAATATATCTTGAAAAGGCTCCCTTTATGAATCTCTTCTGGCTCTCCTCGCTGACGAGTTTTATAGAAATGATTGATACAGATGGTATGAGCAGAGCCAGATTTGTTCCAAGCTGATGTATCCACAGGTTTGCAGTACCGAACAGAATAAAAACCAGACCGTTAAATAGAAAGAATAATCCAATACCGGTGAAAAGAGATTTTCGTGCCGGCAGGCGCTGCATTATGAAACCCGTAGCCAGTGATATTATCATGATCAGCAGATATGTGAAAATAACTCCAGGTTTAATGATGTATTCTCTGTTTATAATTGTGTTTATGGTGTTGAAATAAGTTCCCACTGCAGGATATTCGTTGTGGATTGGAATGGATGCTATATCATGAGTTCCTGTTGCCGTGAGTCCGGTAATCGTCATCTTTCCGGATAATTCCTCTGTCCTTATTATAAGATCAACGGCTTTTATATCCTCGTTAATTGCATTGATATCTTTTTTTAATGAATCCGAAGGGGATGATGAAAATTCGTCAGTGAGTCTTTTATGTTCTTTCTTCAGCTTTGTCAGGTATGAAAGTTTTATTTTTTTTAAATCTGATTTTACCGTTTTTATTTCATTCCATACTTTTAACCTTTCTGCATCATCTTTAACTTTCGGGTATGCAGTGCTCAGGGTTTCAATTTTATGATAGAGTTCGGCTCTTTTCTGGATTCCTTCTGAGCCTCCGGCTGTGTCGAAAAAATCGTATACAGCATCAGCGAATTGTCCGTATTCCAGCAGTGAATAAAAAGGGAGAATTTGGAAAGATTTTTCTCTCGGACCGGGGCCTGCCCAGTTGACGTACATCATTCCGTGATTATCTATTGGGATTTCGATGTTCTCGAATCTTTGTGTATTCGAGTTGAATGCTTGTTTTAGAATTATGTTTTCACCGGGATTTACTACTATGTTTTCTTTTGTTACTCCTGCAGCATCAATGAGCATTGACAGGGCCAGGTTGAAGTACAGCCGTCCGTCAAATACCCGTATCAGACGTACCCGGCGGATCGTCCCGTCTACGTCAGTAAACCTGTTTACAAAACCAAATGACCTGGCTTTGTCCATCAGTCCGGGGATAGGATATACTATGGCTTTAATGTCGGGATCTATAAGGTCACTGAATTTATCGAGTCTGTCTTCCGGTATTTTCAATGATGCAATTTTATTGAACTTATTTTTTGCATTGATAAATTCGGGAGACTTCTGTCTTTCAAGAACTTCAAATTGAGGTACGTCTGAGGAGAAGGTGTATGAGAGAATTGTGTTACCGCTTTTTTTTATGCTGTGAGCAAAAATTTTGTCATTGTCTTTTATAACCGAGGATATTTGCTCTTCAGTAATTTCGCTTTTTTTTCTTACCGAGCTGATAAGATCCTCGTAGGCCTGGTCGTTCAACCGCACCGGGGAGTCATCGGGAAACATGATATCAAGAGCAATGGGATGGGCCCCCAGTTCATTGAGAACTTTAAGACCGTCGGCATATATATCCCTGGTCCAGGGAAACTGGCCCAGGGCTGTTGTGCTGTTTTCATCAATGTCCACGAAACAGAGGCGATCCCATTCATCAATCGACGGCTTAATCTGAAATCGAACATCAAAGAGTTTCAGCTCAAAGGATTCATATGCGTCGGTGAAACTGAAGGGAAGTATTATGATAAATGCCAGGAGGCCTATCATGAGACCGGAAAATTTATTGTGTTCAAAAAAAGTATTTACTGCATCGAAAAATTTCTGTTTCATCAGGGCCCCCGGGAAAGTATTTGTTAATGCTAGAAATTAAGGTTAAGACCGGACATTACGAAGTTTTCATTTTCCGCATCAGAGGCATAGGCGTCTCCTGGGAGAAAGAGTCCGTAATTGACGTAGAAAGAGAGATCGTAGAAAATCCTCCACCTGAAAGATAAGTCAATTTCCTGGCCTATCCATGCATTTGCAAGAGTTGCATCTGATCCTCCGTTAATTGGTGATTCTTTCTGATCCTTTATGTAGTAGGAGTATTTGGTGATCAAAGACATTCTCCTGGCCGGAGTGAATGAGAATCCCCCTCTGAATATGTGAATATTGCTCAGTTTCGGTTTCAGTGCATATCCGCCGTTATAGGTCCCGAAGTGGATGAATCCGCTGTCATCGCCTGTGCTGCCGCCTGGTCTGTTTGAAGAGGTGTAGCTTCCTCTATCTGCATCTCCTGAACCGTAGGCATATTGAAGCATTAAAACAGGACTGAGTTTTGCCGGTACAAAATAATTCACACCGGAATTTACAGCATAAGCCTTAATGTCTGACTCTTCGTTTGAGGTGGAGATATAGCTTGTGCCTGTCTGATAAATGAATTCGGCATAGTATGCTGCATCAGTTAAAAATTTACCATTTAATCCGATTCCATAATACTGTGAGTCGTATCTTGATTTATTATCCGAGTCCTCGTCGGAGAGATCAAACTGCGCCATGCCGAAGAGGTAGGCCTGCTGATTCAGGAATGATAGTGTGAGAATTCCTCCGGAGAAAATCCTCTTTGCTCCATCTGCAGTGTCTGCATCGCTGAGGCCGTAGGGATTGTTATCCTTCATCATCAGTCCGGTATAGAGCCCCAGTATTTTAATATCCACAGCACCTGCATACCAGGATATTTCTGCTCCGTCACCTCTGCCGTTCAGAGCAACTCCTGTACCGAGTGAATAGTATTTTCTGCCTGTAGAAAAATTAAGTGAACCGCTGCTGTTTGATGCTGAAAGATATCCCAGATCAAGGTCTGCAACATTGTCGGATTCTACTGAATCATAAGTTCCATCTGCAGTGATAACTCCCAGATATGAATTCTTTACTCTGGCGTATACAAAGCTGTTTTTCCAGAGATAGGATTTTGCCCATACTCTGAAATTAACAATGTATGAGTTCAGCTTATCATCACCGCTTGTATCTGATATGAAAACAGGACTTATCTGTGCACCGTATTGTATCCCTTTTGTGGAGAATGATTTACTGGTCTCTGTAATCTTCAGATCCTCATCTGCCTGAGGATTATAGAAGAAGCTGTCTATATCCTGTGCAGAAAGTGCGGCAGTAAAGAATGAAATAATCAGTGTCAAAATAATCTTTTTCATTTTGCGCCCTCCATGGTTTCACCGATACGGCTGAAAATTTCAATCAGTTCGATGCCGCTTACAGAGTCATTTTCGCTTGAATCTGAATCCATAATTTTGCTGGAAATACAGTTTCTCAGTGCATAACGTTCAGCATCTGTAATCATAAACAGGAGGCTGTAATTGAGTTTCAGATATTTCGATGTCATGAAGGCTATCATTCCTTTATTAAGAGGGGTGCTGGCACTATAGATCACGCCGGTGATTCCTCTTTGTTTCAGCTGTTCCCTTGTTACGGTGAAAGATGAGGATCCCATTCCGAGCTGATATGCAAACATCTGAACAGCATCATCATAGGTCGCCTGCTTCTTCTGGTCCAGGCTGCTCAGATAGTTAAGTTCAGAGCCGGCCTGGGAAAAGGATGCTGTCGTGATGAAAAGCAGAAGTATTATCAGTATATTTTTCATTTTCATCTCCTTTATACCCCATCAGGCCATACAATCTCAATGTTCACAGTCGCAGGGCCGCCGGTTTGATTGTCCAGTATCTGTGTATCCCCGCCGGGGCTTCCCTGGAAGTCATCGCCGAACATAAGAATGAAGGCCAGCTCTTCAGGAGTGAGTCCTTCGCCGTGGATTCCTGCAAAAGATCTGCCTCTTACATCCTTCATAGTGTCCCCAAATGCGGCACTTCCTCCCTGCTGGCTGAAGACCTGTCTGCCTCGTATTACAGTACTTTTTCCGTTTCTGTTCTCGCCTTCTATAGCTCCTTCAATAACATTCACTCTCATGCCGCGGGCCGGACCGTATGCTACGTCTTCAATGGTACCCCGGACACTCGAAGTTGCAACGGGAGTTGATATTTTAAATACTGTTCTGACACGGGAGTTTTTTGCTACTCTTGCCCTTACTTTTCCTCTCTTGAGTCCGATGTGTGTATTGCTTCTTACAGCTGTTGATTTCCCGTAGACTTTCAGAACTGTAAGAGGCTTTATCTCAAGAAGGTGTCTGTGCCGGTTAAGCTGGAGGACGGCGTAGGAATTGGTTCCTGAACTTATCTTGGTTCCTTCATTAAGAATCTGATTTCTTTTAAGCTGCTTCCACTGTCTTCCGGCTTTGTATGAAACTTTGCCTTTCAGGCTGATTACCTTTATCTGGGCAAAGAGAGATACAGAAGACAAGAATAACGTTATCGTAAATATAACTATTAATTTCCGTTTCATTTCAGAGCTCCTTTAAAAAATTTGTTGCAATAATAGCTAGGTGCAATAATAATTTCAAT
>CAYNFB010000212.1:0-4976 GCA_964396355.1 uncultured Leptospirales bacterium
ATCCTCAGAAAGGGCATTATCCCGCTGAAAGAAACTGTATATCACCTCTTTGCTCCTATCCTGTCGATCGGTACGGGAGCTCCTCTGGGGCCTGAGGGGCCTGCCGCGAAAATAGGAAGCGGTATAGGATCTTTTATGTCTCAGATTTTTAAGCTGAGCAAGAGCGATATGATTATGTATACAGCTGCAGGTGCGGGAGCTGCAATTTCTGCCGTGTTTAACGCCCCCATTGCGGGAGTGTTTTTTGGAATAGAGGTTATTCTTTTAAATGATCTGAAAAACCGGGCTCTCAGCGCGCTGATTATTTCTTCGGTTGTTGCAGACATTCTTTCCCGCGCGGTTCTGGGCGATGAAAAACTATTTATGATTCCCAGCTATGAGACCGGTGATGTTTACGTCTATCCCTACTACTTCGGCCTTGCTTTGCTGTGCGGAATTACAGCTCTTCTTTACTTTCGGATTTCAGATTCTATAAAATTTTTGTATGTTGAGAAGTTAAAAATAACCAGTCCATTTTTAAAACTTCTCCCTGTGGCGCTTGTTTTCGGGTTCATCCTTGTCAGGTATAATGAGATGTTCGGTATCGGATACAGTACAATCAATGCTGTTTTCAATCAGAGCATTCCCTTTGCTGATGTTGCCGTGCTTCTGGTTCTTAAGATAGTTTTTCTCGCTCTCTTCCTTCAGGCTGGAGCCTATGGGGGAACTTTCGCCCCGTCGCTCAGCATTGGCGCTTTTCTCGGCTTTGTCTTTGCGGTTTCAATGAACAGGGCCTTTTCTGCCGGGCTTGATCCTACAGCTTTTGCCCTTGTGGGAATGGGCGGCGCACTGGCAGGGATAAATTCAATTCCACTGACTTCTATTCTTCTGGTTTTTGAAATAACAAATGACTATGAGTTTATACTGCCTCTGATGCTGGTTTCAATTATCTCCTATCTGGTTATAATTTATTATAAAAAGGGCAATATCTATACCGTCTCTCTGCTGGCAGAAAATATTGATGTGTCAAAGAGAGGGGATCTGGATATTCTGGGTAAGATTCATGTTCAGAGTATTCTTAAAAAGGATATGGATGTTGTGGATTACCGCATGCCCTTCAGGGAGCTTCTTGATGTAATAATTAATTCAAAATACGGCGATGTCTTCGTAGTGGACAATAATAAGAAGCTTGCCGGTATAGTTACCCTCAAGGATGTGAGGCAGGCGCTGATGAATAATGATCTGGTTGACCTGCTCATTGCCAATGATCTTATAATGGATATTCCATCGGTTAAGGAAACTGATCCTCTTTCCATGGCCATAGAAAAGATTAAAAAATATGATATCGATAATATTCCCGTTGTGTCCTCCCAGGGGAATAGCGACCTGATTGGAATAATTACCCACAAGGATATCATCCTTGCCTACAACAGAATGCTTGCAGAGCTGGAAAACAATGAGACTATTACCGGCGGTTTCTGCACGAGGAAGTAGCGGATTTTCAGTTCATCTGTATTGATGCTCCTCTCATTACGGCTTTCATCAAGAGAATAATTCTATTGACACAAACATAATAATATATCAAATAGATATAATAAATAATATGAGGTTTTTATGTTTGAAAATATAGTTCTGGGTTTTCTCTCGGAAAAAAGTATGACCGGTTATGAAATAAAAAAACAGATGGAAAACAGCACGAGTTTTTTCTATAATACAAGCTTCGGTAATATCTACCCTACTCTTAAAAAACTCGAGGCATCGGGTCATGCAACGTGCGCTGAGGAAGTGGTAAACGGAAAATTAAATAAAACCTATACAATCACTTCAAGCGGAATGAAGAAATTTATGGAGTGGCTTTACGTCGGGTCTGATATTGGAATGATCCGCGATGAAGCCTTAACTAAAGTTTTCTTCTTCTCTCACCTGGAGCATGAGGACAGAGAAAAGCATATCAGTGATTACATAATTAAACTCGATGAGCAGATAGAACTTCTAAAGACGATCAGAGACCGGTATAATCAGCGGGTCGATAAATGGAAATTAAAGACAGTAGAGATTGGTGTTGACTACTATGTTTTTATGAAGAAAGCCTATCAGAAGGTTCTCAATGAATTAAAGAAATAGGTATTCCCTCCCGCTTCGGGTCAGGAATACCTGTTCTTATCCGTCATAGTGATTATTTTTACAAAATTATTTCCAGATTTTCAAGAGGATAGCATTTACAGGAATGGACGTAGCCGAATTTGGCATCGGCCTCCCTGAGACGCACTCCCCGGGGCTGGAAAACCTTTCCTGATACAAGCTTGACTCTGCATAGACTGCATTCACCGCTTCTGCAGCTCACCGGTACTACGATCCCTGCCCTCTCCAGCGAAGTAAGAAGAGTCTCTCCGGATTTAGCTTTGATTGTTTTACGGCCTTTTACGGCTACTTCAAACTCCGCCTCTCCCGAAATTTCTGCAGGCCAGCCTGCTTCCCTTGTGATATTATCTGATGAAGAGAACATCTCCTTGCGTATTTTTTTAGCAGGTATATTCAGGCTCTCAATCTGAGGCAGGCAGAATTCATACATGGCTCCGGGGCCGCAGATATAATATGTGTGGTCATCAATATGTGCAACGTTTTCCCTGATGCATTTATCATCTATGAAGCCTTTTATGCCGCAATAATCTTCAGGCGCTTCAGAGAGAACAGGAATATATGTGAAATTATCATTACGCGATGACAGAGAGAGAAGTTCATCATGAAAGATTATATTCTCCTCATTGCGGTTTCCGTAGAGCAGTATTATTTCTCTGTCGAGACCGGAGTCGCATATTTCACGTATCATGCTCATGAAGGGTGTTACTCCGCTTCCTCCTGCAATAAATACAGATTTCTTGCTGTGGAATAAAGGGTTGAAGTAGAAGTTTCCCGACGGAGCTGTACTTTTCAGCTCCATCCCCCTCACCAGACTGTCCAGAAGATAGTTGGAGAAAAATCCGTCAGCTACACGGGCTACTGTAATATCATAGTAGGCCCGCTGCCTGGGCGAAGAGGAAATACTGTAGGGTCTGCTGGTTCTTATTCCGTTTACCTCTGCAAATACATTTATATACTGACCAGCCTGAAACGGAGGAAGATAACCATCTTTGGGAGTAAGACGAATAGTTTTTGAATCAGCTGTTTCTTCAAAAATATCTGATACAATCAGATCAACTGCATCGGGATGGTATCTGTCTGTTACCTCCTTTGTCTTGCCTTTATGTGAGCTGTAATCAACTCCGAACTTTCGTCCGATTTCGATTTCTTTTACAACTTCATTATATCTGTCAAAATCTTTTACATATGATTTCATCGTTATTTCCCTCCTTTCTCACTGTCTTTTATTATCTCTTTTGCCGTAGAATACCCGCTTGAAAGAGTGGGCTGAAATCCGTCATACTCAGTCCACGTGCCGGCGAAGTAGAGATTTTTGAAATACCTCTGCTTATCGAAGAAAAAGCCGGCATCCTTTATGTCCTTATCAAAGCCGTATATGGCTCCTCCGGGATGGCCGAGGAATCTCATGCACGTTAAGGGTGTTGCAACTTCGATTTCTTCAATATGACTTCTGAAGCCGGAGAACTGATCTTCTATGCGGTTCAGAAGTGTATCCGCACTCCTGTACTTTGTATCATAGTATTTTTCGGGAGGGAGTTCAATCCAGGGATCTCCGTATTTAAGACATACAGCAACTACCTGGCTTGTGCCGGGGGGAGAAAAATGCGGGTCATCGAGAGTATAGCAGCTGAGAATGAAGAAGTCGTCTTCAGTGCCGAGCTTCCTCGTTGACTTAAATCCCTCGTTGCTGTCGGCACTATTACAAAAAACATTCATCGATTCTGTAATTCCGATTTCACCGGGTTCACAGTCCAGTCCTATATACATAATAAATGAAGATACTCCTACCTGGCTGTTACCCATATTATACAGAACCTCAGGAGGGAGCTGTTGGGGCTCTATCATGTTGACGAAGGTATTTACAGGCGAAATATTTGAAACAATATAATCCGAGGTAAACTCATCTCCATGAGCGGTAACTACTCCGTATACCTGGCCATCTCTGGAAATTATTTTTTCGACACCTGTATTGAACCGGATGTCACCGCCGTACTTTATTATTGTTTCAGTCAAAGCCGTGGACATGACCTGGGAACCGCCCTTCATATGATAGGCTTTAAACTCCAGGTACCCCACAATGCACATTGCAAGAGCATCGAAGGAGAGTCTCTCGGGAGGAACCCCCATATAGGACCAGTAAAAGCTTAAAACCAGCTTGAGGTTTTCATCGTGAAATAACTCATCGAGAACTTCCTGTGCTGAACGCATATTATACTTAAAGTATGAGGGGAATTTGTCTCTGGTCACTTCAGCATCGGAAGTTTGTGATGAACCGAACCATTCAAACATATACTTATATATCATATCAAAAAATTTCTGTATGTTTTCTTTTTCCAAAGGAAACTCTTTCTGCAGTACTGCAATTGAACCTTCCTTTGTGGCCGGAAGTGTTATATCAATCTTACCGGGAATGACAGCTCTGTACTGATTTTCAATCTCAACCCAGTCAATTTTATCCTCAACCTCAAGCCTGCTTAAAATTCGCCTTAGCGGTCCCGGATTTTCAGGTGATCCCATGCCGCTGAGCTGATGAAGGGCTACTTCAAATTCAAATCTTCCCCTGATAAAAGAGGTGGCACAACCTCCGGGAACATTGTGTTTTTCCAGGAGTAATACTTTTTTACCGGCTTTAGCAAGAGCAGCAGCAGAAGTTAATCCCCCGTTTCCGGCTCCAATGATTATTGCATCATACTGAGACATACCCGTCCTCCGTTTCTGTTTGTATTATATTGAATTATGCGATGTATATCAAAGTGATACATATCTGTCAAATGTATTTTGGGTGATTACTCTGAATCTAAATTAAAGGCAAAAGATATTATCAAAGCTGAAAGCAGCTGGTTAAAATCATTCTA
>CAYNFB010000212.1:4993-6645 GCA_964396355.1 uncultured Leptospirales bacterium
CGTCTTGACGATGACGGGGTTTATTTATATGAGTTAAATACAGAAAATTTTGTGAAACAGGCCGTAGTACTCCAGCAGATATGCTTTATAGCCCCTTTCCTCTTTCTCGGAAGTTTCCTGAATAATGAAAATTAAGAAGTAAAACAAATGGCCAAGTTAATAAAATATGATGTAAAGAAGACTCTGCTCCGCATGGCTCTTCCAATGCTCATCGGTACGATCACAATGAATGCCTATAATCTGGCAGACACGTGGTATGTCTCTCAATTAGGTACTCTGCCACTGGCGGCAATGGGGTTTACTTTCCCGGTTGTTATGTTTTTTACTTTCATTGCAGGCGGAGTGGGCACAGGAGTAACCGCATTATCGTCTAATGCCTTTGGCCGTAAGGATTATAAGGATGCTTCACATATTGTTACACATGGTGCTATCCTTATCATTCTGCTTTCTGCTGTGCTGGCAGCTGGAGGTTTTTTCAGTATTGATGCAATCTTCAGTAAACTCGGTGCCGATGAGAAAACTCTGCCTCTTGTTAAGGGTTATATGGAGACCTGGTATGTGGGAGCGGTCTTCATGGCAATGCCTATGATGGGCAACGGCATACTCATTGCTCTTGGAGACTCAAAGTCGGCAAGCAGGTTTATGGCTTTTGGCGCCATAGTTAATATAATCCTCGATCCGATTTTTATCTTCGGATGGCTGGGCCTGGCACCTATGGGAATTTTCGGTGCAGCTCTGGCCACAGTTCTTTCACAGGCTGTTTCAACACTCTGGCTGTTTTACCTGCTGTCAGTAAAACATAAACTTCTGAATTTTAGACAGCCGAATCTGGATTTAATGACAGCCTCGTGGAGGAAAATTACAGGCTTTGCAATCCCTGCAAGTTTAACAATGATGCTCATGCCTGTATCTGCTGGTGTTATTACAGCACTGATAAGCAGACACGGAGTAGAAGCTGTGGCAGCCGCAAGTGCCGCCAGCAGAATTGAAATGTTTGCATTTGTTATTCCCATGGCGCTTGGCATGAGTCTTACACCTTTTGTAAGTCAAAACTACGGCGGCAACCGTATGGACCGCATTATAGATGCCAGAAGATATGCTACAAAGTTTGCTTTATACTACGGAGTTTTTATAGCGGCTGCATTTTTTATATCTGCTCCCTATCTGGCAAAACTATTCACGGAAGATGTTAAAGTTATAGAAATATTTATTCTCTACGTCCGTACTATTTCTTTCGGTTATGGGATGATGGAGGTTCACCGGTACAGCGGATTTTTTCTCACCGGTATGAACAGGCCTGTCTTCACAACAATACTTAACTGTATCAGGATTCTGGTGCTGCTCATTCCTCTGTCCTTTATAGGAAGTTATTACCGGGGGGTTGCCGGAATATTTGCAGGAAGGCTGATCACTGATGTGATTTCCGGATCGGTTGGTATGATATGGGTAGGATCGATAATAAAGGGGCAAATGAAGTAACTATGGTGTCATGTGAGGGAATGCATTCATCCGGCTCTGCCGGCCCCCTTCCCTCTTTGAAGCTTAAAATGAGGGCTAGGGTTTCTGTGCTTTTTTAATTTTAGTTACCTGGAAGCCCCCGGGTATGAGATGTTAAGTGACAGACTTTGACCATGTTAAAAATTATTTTTTAT
>CAYNFB010000213.1:0-6638 GCA_964396355.1 uncultured Leptospirales bacterium
TTTTTCCTGTTTCTCACTTCCTCGAGAAATGCCTGAATCCGTGTTTTGTACTGTCCTTCGGAATTATCGCCGTAGCCCCGCTCAAAAGTCAGAAGCGGAAAACCGTATTTTTTCGCCTCCTCCCGGTATAAATAAGATTCACCGGAATAGAGAATGCAGAAGGGCATTTTCTCAAGGAGTACCGCGTCTGCCCTGTTATCATCAATAACTTCTCTTACATATTCAAGGCGGCGCTGAAGATCATTTGTAATTCTGGGGCATGACAAATGATAGAGATATCGCTTTGCAATATCAGAAAGAGGATTGCCTGTTTTTTCCACATCGCTCTCAAAATTCCGCCAGCCCAGACATGTATTGTCCTCGGAGATAACGGCTCCCATACCTTCTATCATCTCAAGATGGGCAACCTCCTCCATACAGGCTCCCGAGAGAAGAAGACGGACAGAATCGTCCTGATCATCCTCAACGGAAGTAACCGGTTCTGAAATCACATCATGAAGAATATCGCAGGCATCTGTTACAGGCATTGCTGTTACCGAAAGCATGAGGCGGAGGAAATCAGACCCTTTAAATTGACTGCCGGCTGTATTACGTTTCCTGTAAACAGTGCGGAGCATTGATCTTCTTTTATTATATCTGTCAATTGAGTCATTTAATTTTTCATCAGTTATACTGCAGCCGAAAGTCTCATCAAGATGGAGTGCAAAATTTCCAAGCACATCCCTGTATCTGTTGATCTGCTTATCTCCCATTACCCTGGGCACATCGAGAAAATGGACAAATTGATGTTTTCCCGGAAAGGCGGCAAGCCATATATCATAGAGACGCCTGGTGTGATCACAGCTGGATGAAAACACTATTCCATCGAGAAAGTCATAACTGCCCTTCATAACCTCATTTAATATATGCCGGGGATATAGACAATTTGTCGGAGAATAATATGTATCAGCAAGTTCAGTGCTGCCGGATCCCACTCCCCTCATCCTGTAGGGAATGCAGCCCGATGCTTCTATTATTTCTTCGGGGATATAAGAACAGAAGTAACCTATAATTTTCTTCCCGTCATTTTTCGCATCTCTTATGTACCGGTTTGAAATACTTCCGGAATGTTCTTTTATTGCATCATTTACTTTCATCTATTTTACCAATCCATGAGACTTGAAGAAATCATCTATCTGATCTTTAATTTCATCTTCCGAGCAAAGACGGGAATCAAAAATATCTACACTCATAAATAATGACGGAAGGCCGATTTTCTTACAGGTATCTCTGATTATGCGTGAAACGGCCCAGCCGTGGCGGCAGCCTGAATGTCTGACAAACATGATGCAGTCAGGGGAATAGTTCTCAACTGCTTCATATAATTCATCAAGTATAAAATCCACAGTACCGTGAGCCTGTCTTGACATACCATTGTTTAAATCGATCATTCCCGCTCCCTGGAGCATACGCCTTCTATCGGATGTATCTATAATTTCTTCGGGAAAAACAGTGAGAAAATTAGCAACTGTCACCGCGCCGTATTTCTCCTCCAGCCACGGATAGACAGAAGTGAAGGCTACAGGTACGTCCCACCAGAGAATACGTATCTTCTCCTCCTTCACTATCCCCCGGCCCTTTTCCATTCTGTCTTTTATCGTATCATAGAGTACTTCGGCCACCTCTGTTGATCTTTCACTCCCGGCATATTGACTTCTCAGCTCCCAGGCATCGGTCAGGGGATTCATGTGATAGGGGCACGGTATAGCCTTGCCCATTTCTGATATTTCGTGGAGATACCTGCTGAAGGCATTATAATTCTCTACAGCTTTTGTAAATTTATCCCAGTCAAAAGTCTGATTGAGATGATGTTCAAGAAAATCTATCAGATCATAGAACTGATCTCCGTAGAATTCCACAGATTTGTTGCTCCGGTCATAGGGAGCATCCAGAACAAAAATAGGGGCTCCCGTATGATACTGCATAGTCTGATAGGTAGATACTCCGGAATCACAGGGCAGAGTGGTTGCGATTATGGCCGCCGGCTTAGGAATTTGATTAAGAAGCATTGCCCCGGCTGCTCCCTTCTGAGATGAACAGCCCTCACTGATGAGCCCCTCACTATCGGCCCTGTCGAGAAAAATATGACTGAAATCTTTATATATTGCAGGGCTGGTTTTTACAAATCCTTCGGGGCATAGCGCCGCAGCATCAAATCCCTGAAGAATGATACGTGAAACGGACCACTCGACCCAGACAACGGGTTTATCATTTTCAACATAATCAAGGAGCTGCTTTAGAACTGCACGTTTCTCTTTATAGCTTATCCAGGTAGACTTCAGCTCCTTCCTGGACATTCGGCCTCCGCCTAAGATGAGAAAAGAAAACCGGAAACCTCCGTTTATGCGGTTCCAGCCGTTGAATGCCAGTGGTTTCATAATATATTTAAAAAGGAAATAAGCCCCGGAATTCCATCTCAAAAGAAATTCCATAATACTGACTTTCGCATATGCTTTCTTAAGGAAGAAGAGCGGCTGTTCCTGAAGTTTTATTGGTGTCATATATCTATCCTGTAATGGAAATGTACGGCACCATGAATAATCGAAAATAATAAATCAATAGTATTTAATTAAATGTAAATTTTTTTTAAAGTGTGCATTAAAAAAGAAACATGAAATTCAAAAAAAACACCATAATCCGGATATTTAAAGAGAAGTGCTGTAACGTTATCCGATATAAACACTTGCTGATTATTTCCATTTAAGAGATTTAAACAAATTATAATTTTCAGATACTTATTATCAATAAAGAAAAGAGATCAGCGTGGCTGGATATGAGGTGAAATCAAACTGTCCACATCAAAGGATGGGTATAAGAAAACTGTTTATCGGTGTTTATATTAACTTTTCAGTATCATTGGAGAGTAAAAAGTTCACTCTCCAATGATATGATTATCAATACATGCTGTTTATTTCTTCTTCAAAATTCTTTGCAATAATCTTTCTCTTGATTTTCATAGTAGGAGTAATTTCTCCTCTTTCCAGAGAGAACTCACCTGGAATGAGAGTGAATTTTTGAATCTGTTCAAAATGAGCAAGCCCCCTTGACTGGAGTTCAACCCTGTCATTATACAGTTTTATAATATCCGGATGCTGAACAAGATCCTCGTTTGAAGAATATTCAATTTTTTTATCATCGGCATATTCCCTGAGTGCATCAAAGGAGGGTACAATAAGTGCAGTGAGATACTTCTTTTTATCTCCGATAACTACAATCTGCTCTACGTAGTAATCCTTACCTATTCTTGATTCAAGATTCTGAGGGGCAACATTTTTTCCGTTAGCGGTAACTATAATATCCTTCTTCCTGTCAGTGATAACCAGATAACCGTCTTCATCAATTATACCTATATCTCCGGTCTTAAAATAACCGTCCTTTGTAAAGACTTCTTTATCTCCTTCAGGTTTGTTGTAATAACCTGTCATCACGTTATCACCTTTAATAAGAACCTCTCCGTCCTTTGCTATTTTAATATCATTACCGGGAATAGGTCTCCCCACAGTACCGAACTTAAAGTTAGCAGGTGTATTAAAGGATCCGCATGGAGCAGTCTCTGTTAATCCGTAACCCTGAGCTATAAAAATATTTGCAGAAAAGAAGAACTCTTCAATCTCAGTTGCAAGAGGAGCACCTCCTGCTGAGAAAAAATTCAGCCTTCCGCCCAGAATTTCCCTGATCTTGGAAAGAACCAGCTTATATGCTATTGCATGCTTTATTTTCAGCATCATAGAGATAGGGTTTCCTCCAATTTCTGCAAACCGGTAGGTTTTTCCTGTTTCCACTCCCCACATAAAGAGCTTCTTCTTAAGGGGAGAGGCCTTCTCCAGTTTTGCAAATACCGCAGCATACATCTTTTCATAAAGTCTCGGCACACCGACCATGTAGGTAGGCTTAACCTCCTGAAAATATTCTACAATTTTATTTGTATCATAGCAAAAATACTCTGTAACGCCTTTTGAATGTATCCAGTACATTGAGGCCTTGCCGTATACGTGGCTGAGAGGCAAAAATACAAGTTCAATATCATCCTCTCCCATGGGAAAGCCCTGATCGAGTGCATTGATTTCGACAAAGAAACTCTTGTGAGCAAGCATAGCACCTTTCGGATCACCCGTTGTGCCCGAAGTGTATATAATTGTTGAAATATCATCTTCACTGGCTGCACTAAGCCGTTTTTGAAGCTGCTTTTCTTTATTCGATTTTTCGCCCAGATCGAATAGATCGTCGAGATACATTATATTTTTATTTTTATCAATTTTTACCGATTTACTGAAAACAATTATTTTTTTTAGAGTTTTACTCCCCTTAAAAAACTTCATCACATTGTCATACTGAAACTGATCATCGACGAAGATAACCTTTACAGCAGCATCATTTACAATGAACTCGGCCTGCTCTGAAGTATTTGTAGCATAAATTGCGACAGTGGATCCTTTTATGCTCATTATAGCATAGTCAGCAATTGTCCATTCTGGCCTGTTGCCGGAATAGACTGCCACAAGGTCATTTTCCTTTACTCCAAGATCGATAAGACCCATTGCAGCGCTGTCAACACGACGACCAAACTCTTTCCAGGAAATCCCGATCCAGTCATCCCCTTCCTTGTAATACAGAGCATCCTTGCCGTCTCCGTATTTTAAAAATTGTTCATGAATCATCAATGCAAGATTTTTTACTTTCATAATTCCTCCTCGTCTGACAAAAATTTTTTATCACTAACCGGGAACGGTGAAACCGATCCCGGGGAGTTAACAGTATTTAGGCTATTTTTTATAGTTTTTAGTAATATTTATTTCAACACACACATATATAGCGTTAACCGTCTGACTAATTTCAATTGTTTTTTTTATTTTTTTAAGTAAATTCCGGGGAGCATCTTTTATGAAAAAAAATTATTCTTACTGTATCCCATATTTAATAATATGAAATTTTAACGAATGGTGTATAAATTTAAAAATTCTTTATACTGAATTAAGCTTTTTTGATAATACGATATATAAAGAAGAGTATTATAAAAAAGCCGTGGAGTTGATGTGTAAAATTATGTTTTTTTTAACAGGCAGTATTATATGCTGGAGAAGATCATAATAGACTCTTCTCCAGCATTATTCAGTATCAATACATGCTGTCTATGATGTTTTTAAAGTTTTTTGATATTGATTTTCTCTTTATTTTCATCGTAGGTGTTATTTCACCCTTCTCCAGCGAAAAACTCTCCGCCAGTAGAGTGAATTTTTTGATTTTCTCAAAATCAGAAAGCCCTCTTGACAGATAGTCAATTCTCTTCTGATAGAATTTAGCTATAGCCGGATTATTAACGAGATCTTCATCGGAAGAATATTTAATGTTCCTTTCATCGGCCTTCAATTTAAGTGCATCAAATGACGGAACAATCAGGGCAGTAATATATTTCTTTTTATCTCCTATGACAACAATCTGTTCAACATAGTGGTCCTTTCCTATGCGTGATTCCAGATTCTGAGGAGACACATTTTTTCCTGTGATGGTGACAATAATATCCTTCTTCCTGTCCGTTATAGTAAGAAATCCGTCTTCATCTATGATCCCGATGTCCCCTGTCTTAAAAAAACCGTCATGCGTAAAGGCCTTACTGTTAGCCTCAGGCCTATTGTAATACCCCTTCATAACGTTATCACCCTTTATCAGTATCTCACCGTCTTCGGCTATTTTAATTTCATTTCCGGGAACAGGCAATCCCACAGTTCCGAATTTAAAAGCAGAAGGACTGTTGAATGATCCGCAGGGCGCAGTCTCCGTCAGACCATAACCCTGTGCAATGAAGATATTTGCAGAGAAGAAGAACTCCTCTATTTCTCTGGCAAGGAGGGCTCCTCCGGCAGAGAAAAAATTAAGTCTGCCTCCGAGAATATCTCTAATTTTAGAAAGAACAAGCTTATAGGCAAAAGCATGTTTAAGCTTAAGAGAAAGTGGTATTGACTCACCGGCAAATTCTGCAAATCTGTATTTCTTCCCTGTGTTTACAGCCCAATTAAAAAGCTTTTTCTTTATAAAAGAAGACTTCTCCAGCTTTGCAAAAATAGATGCATACATCTTCTCATAAAGCCTTGGTACTCCGACCATGAATGTAGGTCGAACATCCTGAAAGTATTCTACGATTTTATTTGTATCATAACAAAAATATTCTGTAGCACCCGCAGAGTGAATCCAGTACATCGAAGCCTTGCCGTAAACGTGACTAAGTGGAAGAAATACAAGTTCTATGTCATCCTCCCCCATGGGCAGACTGGAATTAAATGCATCAATTTCAACAAAGAAACTCTTGTGAGCAAGCATGGCTCCCTTGGGGTCACCGGTTGTGCCCGAGGTATAGATAATAGTTGAGATGTCATCTTCACTTGCTGATCCCAGCCGTTGCTGAAGCTCTTTTTCTTTACCCGATGCTTCCCCCAGAGTATAAAGATCATCGATATACATTACATTCTTATTCTTATCAATCATGACGGTTTTACTGAAGACAATTATCTTTTTAAGAGTTTTGCTTCCCTTAAAAAACTTCATCACATTGTCATACTGAAACTGGTCATCAACGAAAATAACCTTCACCTCAGCATCATTTA
>CAYNFB010000214.1:0-5538 GCA_964396355.1 uncultured Leptospirales bacterium
AAATATATTCTTTTAACGGGTCAATCCATCCCATTTCGTGAAGATTTTCCATTGCCATTGCAAAGGCACCATCTCCCGGGAGTACCACTCCATCTGATTTTTCCAGAGAGCGGGGATCACTGCTGATTACAACATCGTCGTGAAATAGTTCAAATGCCTTGGCCACGGAACGGAGATTTCCCATTCCATAATCCACTATTGTTATCATACTATTGTTCCCTTGGTAGACAGAATTGTTCCTGTCAGATTATTATCTATGCTGAATGCATTGTACAGGGCTACACCAAGAGATTTAAAAATTGACTCATGTATATGATGTCTGTTCTCTCCATATCTCAGTTCTATGTGAAGATTTACTTCGCTTTTAACTGCAAAGGATCTGAGAAATTCGAGAGTGAGCTCTTCGCTGTAGTCTTTTATGTAGCCGGATAATTCAGAGCCGCAATATTTAAAGTAAGCTCTTCCTGAAAGATCAACTGCGGCCGATGAGAGGGATTCATCCATAGGAATGACGGCATGTCCAAATCTCTTAATTCCTGATTTATCACCCAGCGCTTCTTTCAAGGCGCATCCAAGACAGATCCCAATGTCTTCAACAGAATGATGGTCATCTATATCTATATCACCGGTGCATTTAATTTCGGTATAGAATCTTCCATGTCTTGACATAGAGTTGAGCATGTGATCAAAAAAAGGAACTCCGGTATCTATTTTTGAAGGCTCTATTCTGTCAAGATCGAGGTAAACTCTGATGTCTGTTTCAGAAGTCTTTCGCTCAATTGTTGCGGTTCTTTTCATTGCTACCACCTGCGGCTGAAATTTAACATAAAGAAAAGTTCATCGTCAGTAGTTGAATCCTCATATATCCGGCGAATGTAGTCAAGTCTTAAAAAAAGCAGCGGATAAAACTGAATCTTCATTGCTCCTCCGGTGCTACGTGTATACTGTTTAGAATCGCCTGTTTCACTTCTGTCAATCATATTCCCACGGAAGAAGGCCGAGAGCACTGCTGTTGAGAGAATGCCGCTTAACGGTCTGTCAAGATAGTCATTAAATAGATTGAACGATATTTCAGAATTGAAGGACGCCATCCTCTCGCCGAAAAAATATTCGTCTTCGGAGTCGGCGGTACCAGCACGCTTTGAAATAAAGATCCTGTGAAAATCATCGTCGCCGCCGCTGTAGACTGATGAGGCAATTCCTCCCTGCAGAGTTATGAGCTTTCGCCAGGTATAGGCAAATTCTGTATTAAATTCCCCGTAGGAATATGAAAGAGATTCTTCAGTGAAACAGCGGTTATACTGTCCGCTAATATTAAAATTAAATCCCGATTCAGGCATGAAACCTCTTCGAATCAGCCCGTCGAAGCCTGCAGAGGCGCCTCCCTGTAAATAATTCAGAGAACTCTCATCTGTCATCTCACCGCTATATTCTTCGTTCAGTACATCCATGTTTATGCCGAACCAGATCATCCTGTTTGAATAGTATTTAAATTGAACTGAAGCCTGATCGTAGGGCTCCCGGTCTATACTGCTGTTGTTCCAGGAGCTGTTTAAGTTGAAATTTTCAGAAAGTAGATCTATATCTTTATGACGATAAGCCATTACAATTTTGGACGATGGGAGCATATATTCATATGATGCATAAAAATCCGCCCTGCCGGAGTTTAATGCAGCCCTGAGCTGAATATTGGTTTCAGCAAAATTCAGCTGGGGCATTGCGGTGATATCGCCCTCCCCGGCTGAAAAGACGGACATAGTGAAGCTGCTCATTACACTGTGAGTAAAGGCTGTTTCTCCTGCAATGACAGATGTGCCGGCCAGGTTATCATCAGGAGTAGGCGATTTATCCGGTGTCGCTGACTCCTCCATATTCACCGAAGTGCCTGTCTCCAGCAGAACTGTCCTTCCTCTGCAGTATGACAGGTATATGATCCGGTCATCGAGTTTTTGGGGCATTTTTGCCGTTGTATTTACGGCGCTGATCTTTCGTCTTCTCATCGTTTTAAGGTCGAGAGCGTAAATATTGAATACTCCTCTGTCTTTTAAAGAGAAGTAGAGCTCATGTCCTGATGATGAAAGATCTTTAATTTTATCTTTCATCTTAAGGAGAACTCTTTCTCTTCTGCCTGACAGGTCCGTTTCAATTATTGTATATTGATCTCTTTTCGACAGATAGTATATTTTTTCATTATCAGCCAGTACCGGGGAGCTGTCGGTAAAATTATTACGTGATATTTTCTTCAGTTTCCTATTCTTTAATGAATAAGTATAGATAGAGGTTTCTGAACCTGTTTCTGCGGAGAAGAGAAGGCCTCTCATATTATTTAATGAATGAATACTGTTTAGATACATGAACGGGAATGTGACCTTTCGAAAGAGTCGTCCGTCTGCAGCATTGACTATTTTTATTTCAGATCCCTCATCTGTCTGCAGGAGTACTGCAAGATAATTTTCACTGAGAAAAGTAAGAGCGCTGATTTCACGGGAAGATGTTTTATTGCCTGAAAATCTGAATATTATTTCTTCTTTGCCCTTCCCTGTCATTATTATTCTGTAGCTGTACTTTTCTTTTTGAAGTACAGCAATTTTTTTATTCTTTTTTTCTGCGGCAAAAGATATTGTTGCAAAATCTGAATTATCGAATTTACCCTGAAGTCTTTTATCCTGAACTGATTGAGGCTGCGGGTACTTTGACTTTAAATATGCATTGAATTTTTGAAAAATAATTTCTTTCTTCTCGCCTGTTACTCTCACAAGAGAGGATTGAAACCCTCCGTAGTAGGGAATATTTTTCAAAATATGGATAAGTTTTTCTCTGCCGTAAACGCTGTCAGTAAATGAAATGAATCCGGCTCTGACTGCCTGAATAGTTTCCCCTCCGAATTGCTCTCTGAGAGATGAGAACTTAATTTTCCTGTTTATAACAAGATCCCGCATTTCTGTATTATATTCTTCAGCATTACTGCCTGTAATATATGATGAAAGGGCGTTGTAGAGCCAAAGATCGATCTGATTGGAAGACATCAGCAGTGATGATGACAGCTCAGAGGTCAATGATTGAAGATACCTCTTGATCAGTATTTCTGAAATAGTCTCTGAATTGTGCTTATAGCTGTAATCAGTGTATAGGCAGATATTGTTTACATCCTGATTCTCAATATCTGATTTCATACTGCTCTTTGATGAATTTGAAAAGAGAAGATACATATTGAGTTTAACGGGCATGGTGTATTTTAAAAATTCCCCAATATGACGGTTTCTTTTTTCCATGCAGGAGGCTATTCGTACAGCCGCTCCCTGCTGATCATTAAGATAGTATATATTAAAATTAGCTGATTTTAGCTGGTGCCAGGTCAGAGGCTCAGAAGATTGAAGAGGGATAGACATAAATACTGAGAGAGACACAGGTATGACAAGTTTAACAAAGAAAGATTTAAATGACATAGAGAGTTAGTGATCCTTATAGATCTCCAAGAAAGAATAATGATTTGATCTCATCGGAACAGACTCTTCCTTCGTTGAGAATAGTGAGCTTTTCACAGCTTATGTCAATCAATGTTGGAGATGTATGAGACTTGTTGAATTCATTAATCATCAAGATTGAACATTTGCTTCTGAATCGCCTTAGTAAATCTTTATCATTGTAAATCATCTTTCTCACAGATGTTTTTGCCGGCATATAGATAAGTGGATGGCCTACCCTGTTTACTATGTCAAGAATATATTTGTGCTTGGGCATTCTCATTAGAATATTTGATTTATGCATGCAATTCCTGTTTTTAAGCTGCACTATAACCTCTCCAGGCCAGATTCTTTTCAGGAAATCGTAAACGTATTTATCCACAAGCGCCATATTTTCAAGCATTTTGAAGTTTGATATTATTATTTCACAATTATCCTCAGAATCTCCCGAAAGTTCGGAAATTTTACACAGGGTGTTGTTATCATAGAGCCCTATGACCCCGTAGATTGAATCCACAGGCATTACAAAAATTTCCCCGCCCTTGAGCGCCCTGGAGATATAATTCACATACTCCGGCGAAATGGAGCCGTCTTTTTTTAATCTCTTTAAGTTTAATGTTCTGTAGTCATCTGCTCGCATCATCACAAAGTCTCTCTCTGCAGTAGTTTATCCCATTTAATAAGTTATGTACTACTCTTCCAACAACATTGTCACTACAGATTTGATAATGGCTGTAGTGTTGATGAAGACATTTTATGTAATCAATGTCCTGGATTCCTCCAATTCCTGAATTTAATATTTTATCATTAAATTCAATAGAACTTATTTCACCAAAATGCTTACAATAAAGATTCTTTCTCAATGAATAGTAATGCGCATGGGCATTTTTCATGAGATCCACAAGGCTTCTATCTGAATTGACGAAGTCTGCTATCTTCTTAATATAACCATTAGATTCAAGATCGTGTATTTTTTTATTTAAATATGGGCAAGTTAGCCAGAGAGGGTTTGATATTGACATGTGATTCAGCACCGGGCCGTTGTCGCTTTTTAAGACCGGATCAAGGAGTATTACAGAAGGATATCCGTAAACGCATTTTTTTACAATTCCTGTCATATTGACCTGATCTGTATTCAGCTGCCACTTAATAACCTTTAAATCATTTGAATCATAGCCGGTAATAATGTCATTCATCGGATAATTGATCTCCACTTTTTTGTCTGCTGAAATAAAAAACTGCCGCCATTACTGAAATCATTATCCATATAATCCGCAGGTGACTAAGGTTAACCTGGAAAAGTCCATTTTCGATGACTGGCTGGTTTAATTTATCCTGCTCGTCATTTCTGTAATTAAGGATAATCCCATCAGATGGGATATAACCGGATTTAATGAAATCATCGGGGGTATAAATTCCCCTGGTGTAGTTTTTATAGGTGTTGTATAATTTACTGTTTTTTAGTTTCAGTACATCAATATTATTGTTAAGAGTATAGAACTTGTTCTTAAGTTTGGTCCTCTCCAGCAGACCACTTTCGCTAAAAACAAAAATGTATATGCTGAAGAGGAAAAATATAAATATAAATGACTGAAAGCGGTCTTTCTTAGCCAAGATTATAGAAAACCTCTTTTCCTCTATAAATCGCACTTGAACCAAGTTCCTCTTCAATCCTGAGAAGCTGATTGTACTTTGCAATTCTGTCAGTTCTTGATGCAGAACCTGTCTTAATCTGTCCTGTGTTTAGAGCTACAACCAGATCTGCAATAGTGGTATCTTCAGTTTCTCCTGATCTATGTGAGACTACAGCTGTAAAACCTGCTTTTTTTGCCGTTTCGACAGCTTCAATTGTCTCCGTCAATGTGCCGATCTGATTGAGTTTTATCAGGATTGAGTTTGCAGATTTTTCTTTTATTCCTCTGCTGAGTCTTTCTGTACTTGTTACAAAGAGATCATCTCCCATAATCTGTACTTTTGAACCTGCACGTTCGTTAAAGAGTCTGAATCCCTCCCAGTCGTCTTCGGCAACCGGGGCGGTCGGGGTCTGGGTAAAGGTGACGCGAATCATCTGCCC
>CAYNFB010000214.1:5548-6622 GCA_964396355.1 uncultured Leptospirales bacterium
CATGACCGTCTTCTATTGAAATGATCGGGTATTTTTTGATCAGTTTTTCATAGAATTCAATCATCTGTTCGCTTGTCCTTTCGCTGCCGTCACTCTTCGAAAAGACGTATCTCTTCTTCTTCTTGTCATAAAATTCGCTGGCTGCAGGGTCCATTGCAATCATGATATCGCTTCCGGGCTTAAATCCGGCAATCTCAATTGCTTTGACAATCAATTCAAGGGGTTCCTCGTTTGATTTCAGATTTGGTGCAAAACCGCCCTCATCACCGACGCTGGTTGCATATCCCTTCCCCTTAAGGACACCCTTAAGGGCATGAAATGTCTCTGCTCCCATCTGAAGCGCTTCCCTGAAACTTCTTGCACCAACGGGCATTACCATGAATTCCTGAAGATCAACATTTGAATCTGCGTGAGATCCTCCATTGAGTATATTCATCATCGGCACAGGAAGCTCGCGAGCATTTGTCCCTCCAATATATCTGTAGAGAGGCATATCCAGTGTATTTGCAACGGCTTTAGCGCAGGCCAGAGATACCCCCAGAATAGCGTTTGCCCCAAGATTTGCTTTATTCTTTGTCCCATCAAGTTTTATCAAAGTTCTGTCTATTTCCACCTGATCCATAGCATCCATATCCACCAGTGCATCAGATATTATACTGTTTACATTGGAGACAGCCTTAAGAACCCCTTTCCCTGAATATCTTTTTTTGTCTCCGTCTCTCAGCTCAACAGCTTCGTGCTCACCTGTTGATGCTCCGGAGGGTACTGCTGCTCTTCCTACGGCTCCTGATTCAAGTTCAACATCAACCTCTACGGTAGGATTTCCTCTTGAATCGAGAATCTCCCTTGCCTTTATTCTGAAGCCCTGACCTCTTTCGAATCACTTCGCGAAATGAATCAACGGCTTCGGGAACTGGAAGCCCGTATGGCGGAAAACGGTTCCGCCGGCCATGAACAGGTTGCCGCGGAATTTGAAGAGCTTTCCAACAGGTTTGAGATGTTCGGCGGATACGACTATAAATCCAGGACTGAAAAGATGCTGCTTGGCCTGGGATTTAACCGCGAAAATATATT
>CAYNFB010000215.1:0-6609 GCA_964396355.1 uncultured Leptospirales bacterium
CTATCTTCAGGGCAGGGGTGTTTTTGCTCCCGGTTTTGAATTTTTGAAAAATTTCAATGTAAATGCCGGTATGGGGATGGAGGGTATTTACTTCTACGACAGCAAAATCGATCCCGAGGCAGATCAATACCTGACTGTTGAGGAAGAAGGGGAAAGCTTTCCTTTTTTTGAAGTTCAGGTGGCTTTTGATGCTATTCCTCTTTTGTTTACCAATAAGGCCTGGAAAAATATTATATTTACCTATAATGAATTTTTTGCAGTTATAAAGTCCCGCGAATTTGAGCTTCGCGGAGCCTTTGATTTTGAGTTTGATAATCTGAGTATTCTTTCCATTAAAGCCCGGGGCAGCATACTTTTTCTTGATCCTCCCTTTTATCATCAGAGCAATGTGAACAGTTCATATTTCAGGGGCTTTACCGGCAGCAGCTACTATACTGCGAAATATGCGGCCTTTTCCCTTGAATACAGATTTTCACTCTACAGGGACTACGTCTACTCCGGTTTTTTCGCTGATTACGTGGTTTTTGAGGCCGAAGGGTTTGAAATTTCAGGAACAAAACAGGGAGTCGTCGGAGGGCCTACAGTCAGAATGCTCTTCTATGATCAGTTTGAGGGTGCTCTGTACTTAGGCTATGACAGGCTTTTCCCCGATGGAATTTCCGGCAAAAATATAAAGCTGAGTTTAAAGAAAAAGTGGTAGGTCAGACTATTTCTGTTATTCTGCTGGTCATGAAGCACCTTTCACTGTCTCTTAAATAACAGTGGGCCAGAATGTAGTTCTTCTTTCCGTATTTTATGAATTCCGTGGGCAGTATTTTCCTCTTTGTCTCATTGCCGTCGGAGTCTTTGTACTTTATTGTTATTTCCCTGCCGAGGCAGATATTATTCCATACCTTTAAGCCGCTGCATTTATTTGTTACAATACCGGGCTTGACAGGTTCTCCGTGAATTTCCAGCAGTTCTCTCATTGTTGAGTTTTCATCGAGGCCGAATCCTTTTATCGATTCCCTGAATACCATCATGCAGGCTATTGCATCATCAAGTGCTCTGTGGCTTTTCAGGTTGAGCCCCATGTGATGTGCAAGTGTGGGCAGCTTGTGGTTCGGCAGATCTGTGAAATGTTTCTTCGCAAGCCTTACTGTATCAATACCGTTGAGTCCGGGTAGTCTGCGGCCTTTTTTCCTGTATGCTCTGTCTATGAAGGAGAGGTCAAACCGGGGATTCTGTATTACCAGTACGGTGTCGTTTATGAAGTCTGCAAAATCATCAAGCAGATCATCCAGTACCGGAGAGTCTTTGACCATCTCGTCTGTGATGCCGTGGATTTTTACAACCTGCTCTGGAATATGTGAACAGGGATTCACCAGAGAGCTGTAACGTTCCGTTTCTCCTGTGATATTGAACTTTACCGCGCCTATTTCGACAATTTTATGAAATGCCGGGTTCACTCCGGTAGTTTCAAGATCTACTGCACAAAAGGACAGGCTGCCTATCTCTCTTTTCAGTATCATGTTTAAAACTGTCCCACCATCTTTATCTCTGTTTCCAGTGCGACACCGAATTTTTCATTCACTGTCTTCTGAGTATGGGCGATCAGTCTGTAGATGTCCCGGGAGGTAGCGTTTCCAGTATTTATTATAAAGTTTGTATGCTTCTTTGATATCATTGCTCCGCCTATGGAGAAACCCTTCAGACCTGAATCATTTACCAGCTTCCAGGATGAGTGACCTTCGGGATTTTTGAAAACCGATCCTGCAGAGGGATATTCCATGGGATGTTTCTGGTGCCTGTCTTCAATTATCTCATGGACAGATTGTGCTGTTTTTTTTCTGCTGTCCGACAGGGGAAGGCAGAAGTGTGCACCCAGTATCAGGGAGTTCCCGGGAATATTCATCTGTCTGTATGTGGAAAGCTCAGAGTTCATCTCAATTTCAGAGATTTCCCCTCCGGGGAGTGCAATCCTGATTTTTTTCACTACATCGGTAAAGGTGCCCATATAGGTGCCCGCATTCATGAAAATGCCGCCTCCTATTGTGCCGGGGATGCCTGCCATGAATTCGACGCCTCCATAGCCTGCCTTAATTACCTCACTCATGAAGTCTTCTTTCTGAATAAAGGCGCTTGCATAGATCGTCTCATCGGTGCACAGCGTTTTAAAGCTTTTGTCTGAAAGTTTGAGTACGGCTCCCCTCAGTCCTTTGTCGCTGATCAGCAGATTGGATCCTCCTCCCATAATGAACAGAGGCATCTTTACTTCGGTGATAATGCGCAGGGCTTCTGCTGCCGATTTTTCATCGTGAGGTTCTATGAACAGATCTGCAGAGCCGCCTGTGCGGAATGTTGTGTAGTCTGCAAGGGGCACGTCTGAACTGATCCTGCAGAATTCTGACAGGCCGTTTATTATTTTCTGATTTTTGTCGGATGTTTTCATAATATTCTGTTTATCTTTTGGTATGGGGCTATGCTGTCAATAAAATTAGGCTGATTATCAGAGGAGGTGGAAAAAAAGAAATCCCCCCGTCGAATTTGTGCCACAGGGGGAGATAAAGAGGAAGCAAAAATGTTAACTCAAAATACAAAAACGGCATTCAGGAAACATAAACCGCTGTTAAATCATTCAATTTTAATATACAGAAAAGAGTGCAAATGTCAAATATTTTTTTGCAAAATAGAGTAAAAATCTTATAAATATTAAGATTTTTTGCTAAGTTTTGTGCGGGCATTTAATTTAACAAAAAGTTAACTTTGATTATATAAGGTTTAGGTTCATTTTTCTTATTTTTAATTAGAAAAATAAGTTTCTGGCGGTTGTTTTAGAGTTTCTGCAGTATTTATGTATTATTTCTTATTTTTCGATCTTCTTTAACTATTCTGTTTTCTTTTGCCGATAATTATTAAAAGATAGTGTTTAGATAATTAATAATGAAAAGAAAAGAAAAGAAAAATATAATACCCGACATAACAGAATTTACCGACGAGGGCGGTAAGAGATGGGTTCAGACTTCTACTGATGATCTCTTCTCAATGAGAGAACTCAATGATATAATACATACAATTGAGACTGAAAGGGAGAAGGATGAGGTAGTTCTGGCCAGGATTGATTTTCAAAAGGTGGACAGGGAATTCTATGAAGCTGCAGTTGAGCTTCAGAAGAGGCTCAAAAATCAGACAGGTCTTTTGAAAAAGTATGTTTCCGAGTCGAATACAATCATTGAGAGAAAGAATAAAAAGCTTAAAGAGCTTATTGAATATATCAAAAAACTGCATTCACTGCTTTCCTATATCAGCGCAAATCCTGAAGAGCTCGAAAAGGGAATTCCTCTGCAGATAGGCCGCGACCAGCCGGTTGAGGAATTTGTCTCAGAATATGAAGAGGTCGAGGAAGTAGAAGTATCTCTTTCAGAAGACTCCTGATTCTATTTCATAAAAATTGTTTGACATTCTTCCGCAGCAAAAGGGTTATTTTTAAAAGATAATCGCGTATTCCCATGAATAAAAGTTACCTGTTGGAGGAAGTTGTGGCATTAAAAATATTTAATACAATGACCAGGAGAGTGGATGAGCTCATCCCGGGCGGAGTGAAGAAAAATGAGGTGAATGATTATCCGGCAGTGACAATCTATTCCTGCGGACCTACTGTTTACAGCTACGCCCATATCGGAAATTTCAGAGCATTTATTTTTAATGATCTTCTGAGGCGTTATCTGAAGTTCAGGGGTTTTACTGTTGATCACGCCATGAATATCACAGATGTGGATGACAAGACTATTTCCAGGTCAGCTGAGGAGGGGATTTCTCTCCGGGAATACACCGAGAAGTATACTGAAATATTTTATGATGATTTAAAAACTCTGAATATAGAGACGGTTGAGCATAATCCCAAGGCAACTGAATCCATCGATGATATGATTGATATACTCAGTAAGATTGATGAGAAAGGGCTTCTCTATGAGAAAGAGGGATCTCTCTATTTTAATATAGCAAACTATGACAGATACGGACGGCTGTCCTGTCTTGACAGCCGGGAAATTCGTTCCGGTGCAAGATATGATGCAGATGAGTATGAGAAGGATGATGTGAGAGACTTCGCTCTATGGAAGGCCCCCAAAGAGAATGAACCTTCCTGGGAAACCCCATTCGGCAAAGGGCGTCCGGGGTGGCATATTGAGTGTTCTGCCATGATTCGAAAAATTTTCGGAACCACCATCGATATACATACCGGAGGGGTAGATCTGATTTTTCCTCACCATGAGAATGAAATTGCCCAGAGCGAAGCGGCATATGACGAGACCTTTGTCCGGCACTGGATTCACGTGGAGCATCTGCTGGTGAACGGGACCAAGATGTCCAAGTCTGCCGGTAATTTCTATACTCTTCGCGACCTTCTTGAAAAGGGATATTCTCCCAGATCAATCCGTTTTCTTCTTATCACTGCACATTACAGGAAACAGCTTAATTTTACGCTGGAAGGTCTGACACAGGCTGATCAGGCGCTGGAAAGGATTGATAATCTTCTGCTGAGAATTAGCGATGTGAAGAAAGAGGGATCAAATCCTCACTTCGATGATCTGATCGAGAAGTTTTTAAGGGAATTTGTCGAGGCTCTTGATAATGATCTTAATATTTCAGGCGGCATGGGGGCGTTTTTTGATTTTATACACGTTCTCAATACAATGATTGATGAGGAAAAACTTTTTCTTTCAGATGTGCAGAAGGTAATGGCCACTCTCCAGAAGGTCGATGAGGTTTTCGGCTTCATCTTTTATGCCGACAGCGGAGAAGATGTGGATAAGGAGAGAATAGAAAGTTTGATTCAGGAAAGGATCAGTGCAAAGGCTGATAAAAACTTCGCGAGATCTGATGAAATTCGCGATATACTCAAGGGTGAGGGGATAATCCTTGAAGATACTAAAGACGGTACCAGATGGAAAAGAAAGAAGTAATAATAGGCAGAAATCCTGTCTTCTCAATACAGTAAAGAGCGGAAGCGGTATCGAACTGCATATGTCTGCTTCGGCCCACGGAAAGATCATCAATGATATTGCCGGCGCTGCGAAAGGCAAGGGAGTAAAGATAATTCTGCAGAATAAGGATTACTTCAAGAAGTTCAGCTCCTCGTCCAGACATCAGGGGGTGGCTCTCATGATTCCCCGGAAGACCGGCGGGAAGGATACCATGACTATTCTTGGTGAAATCAGAGATAAAAAAGGTGTGGTTGTGCTTCTGGATCAGATTACTGATCCTCATAATGCCGGCTCGATAATAAGATCTGCAGAGGCCATGGGCTGCGGCGCTGTAATTCTCCCCCGGAGTAATTCTGCCGAGGTTAATGAAACTGTTATAAAGACGTCGGCCGGAGCTACGGCATATATCGAAATTATTACAATATCCAATGTTGCTCAGCTTCTTGATGAGATGAAGGGGATGGGTTTCTGGATAATAGGCACAAGTGATCACGGAACTGTTGATCTCAAGGGACTTCGGGATATGCGCCCGGCATGTATAATCATCGGCAGCGAAGGAAAGGGTATGCGAAGGCTGACCGAAGAAAAGTGTGACTATATAGTCTCAATTCCTCTCAAGGGGAGGGTTTCATCTCTCAATGCATCAGTTGCTGCAGGAATTGTCATCTATGAAGTGACAGGGAAGTAATCTGATGTTTGCTCATGGAAAAAAGCCGGCTGTGAGAATTCATCCTCTGGTTTGTGTCTTCCTGTCTTTATTTTTGTTCTTCGGTGGAGTAGAGGCCCATGCCGGGAAGGCAGAGCAGATTCCTTCATCGCTTGGGAAGGTTATTTTTCTCAGCGCGGAGAGACTGGAGATTCTTTTTGAAAAAAAGGATTCCGGAATTCTGCTGCTGTCTGAGGGGTTAACTGTTCATATTCCGGCAGGCGGAAAGAATATTCACTTCAGAATAACGGATGTTGAAGGGAAGTACCTTCGTTGTACGATATATGAAGAGGCAAAGAGCCTGTTTAGTGAGATAAAAGAAGGATCTGCGGTTTTTAATTCAAGAGACATAAACAGCAGGATGAAGTACTATGATGCAAAAATCCTCCTATCTTCAATGATCAGGCTGTACGAAAAATTCATATACGATGTGGAATCAGCCGATGATCCCGCTCTTCTGGCCCGTCACGTCGTAAAATTTACAGGGGAGCTTGATTTACTTATCCCGGAAATAGTCAGGATTACCAAAGTATATCCTGAATTCTCCAGGGGGCTTAAATCAGTTCCTCATGAGATAAAGAGCGAGGCTGCTGTACTGAGGCGCCTTGAGGCAAGGCTGGGTGATGTTTTTTATAAGATAAGATCCCATTCCGGAAATGAAGCAGTGAGTGATGCCGCCATGGGACTGCAGAAGGTCCTGCAAAAGTTGAAGAAGAGGAACTGAGTATTGTGGACTATGTAATCTCATTGCGCAGAGACTTGGTTCCGGATGAAGGAACCCTTATCTTTATTTCTGTCTGTATTTTACTGATAATATATTCCCTGTTCCGTTCATCATGGTGGAGGGATGTGCTGAGCCATTCTCTGAATTACCACCGATATCATCTGGAAATGATTATGAATGATAATGGTGCAGGAGCGAAGACCAGGGAATATGCT